>CAZLOQ010000280.1:0-4794 GCA_964561125.1 uncultured Chitinophaga sp.
ATCACAAGAGTCGGGTCTGTCGACGACTGGCGATGCTGGAGCGACTGTGTCCGACGGCACGTTGCCGCAGCAGCTGCCATACTGGACGAATTTCGACCTGCTCTGTCACTCCGCCGGCCTCGCCATCCCCTGGCTGCCCTCCTCCCAGCCACCGTCCAGCCCGGACGTCCCGGGATAACTCCCGGAAAATCTCGATCCGCAACCGAGCGACTGCTGCCGGCGGTTTGGGGCTATGACCTGCCCAGGACATCCCGCAGAACTGGGAGGGCTGGCCGCGTTCTTTTCTGACGGTGCTCCTGGCAATTGACTCCAGCAACCGCCGAAATGGCTGCACCGAGGTCTATCGGGGTTATCACAGCGGATTTCTCTCCGCAGATCCTCAGCAGTACATGCTGCCCGCCGACGTTGTCTGTGACAATCGCCGGGAATTTCTGGAACTGGAAGCAGGCGATCCGGCCATTTTTCACGGTCTGACACCACACGCATCATCAGCCAATCAGACGCAGCGGCAGCGAATGGCTCGGACATCTGCCGATCCGGTGTGGTTCCAATGACAGTTTCCAATCGCTATGGCTGGGTGATGGTGGTTCTGGCGGCGCTGGCCATGGTTGCTACGCTCCCCGGACGCACTCAAGGGCTGGGGATGATCACCGAACGGATGCTCGCCGACCCGCTGCCTGGTCTTGACCGCCTGACGTTCAGTGAGATCAACTTCCGGGCGACCTTACTGGGAGGTTTGTTTTGTCTGCCCTGCGGCTGGCTGATTGATCGACTGGGATTAAAGTCAACGCTGACCGTGACCGTGCTCGCTCTGGCAATGGCGGTGCTCTGGATGACTCGCCTGAACAGCCGCAGTGCACTGGAGCTTGCAATTCTGCTCACCCGGGGCTTCGGCCAGAGTGCCCTTTCAATCATCAGCATTACGATGGTTGGCAAGTGGTTCTCCCGGCGTACGACTTTGGCCATGTCGGTCTACTCCCTGCTGTTGTCGCCTGGTTTCGCCTGCAGCGCTCAGCTTGCCAGACCCTGGGCCGATGCCGACTGGCGCGTCGTCTGGAACGCCATGGGTTATTCACTGCTGGCGTTTGCTCCGCTGTGTTTGCTTTTCTGCCGAAATCCGGCGGTCGTATCGCCTGCGATTGAACCGCTCCCGCAGTTCCCGGAAGACTGCTGTGCGGCCTCGGGCGATGCAGCTGCGGCAAGTCTGAATCTGCAGCAGGCGCTGCGGACACAGACATTCTGGCTGTTTGCTCTGTCCACATCCCTTGTGGGGCTTATCAGTTCCGGAATGTCGCTGTTTAACGAATCGGTGCTCACAAAGCAGGGTTTCACAAAGGATGTTTTTTACAATCTGCTCACACTGACCGGCACGGTGGGACTGCTCACAAAACTGCCGATCGGCTGGCTGGGTGAGCGGCTGCCGCTGAATCGTCTTCTGGCCGCAGGGCTCGCCCTGCAGTCTGTCTGCATGGTGGCGTTGCCCGCTGTCAGAACGCTGGCCGGTGTTTCACTCTACTGGGTGGGCATGGGTATTTCCGGAACAATCACGACCGTGTTGTTTTTTTCCATCTGGAGCCGCGCTTTTGGCAGGCAGCATCTCGGGAAAATTCAGGCAGTCGCACAGTTGCTCACTTGATCGCATCAGCTGCCGGCCCGGTCCTCCTGGCGAGCTGCCTTGAACGTTTCGACAGTTACTCCCCTGCGTTTATGGTGCTCGCTGGAATATCAGCCTGTCTGGCAGTCTGGGCGTGCTTTGTGTCGATGCCGCGCCCCAGCGTTGATTAACTCCTCAAAGCTCACCTGGAGAATCCGGATGTCGCTCAGTTCCCCCCTGCTTGTCTCGCTCGATCAGCCCGCGGCAGCATGTCATTCTCAGCCGCACTCCCGATGTTTGCCAGACCTTCAGCCAGCCGGTAAACTGGTGCATGGCTTTCGCCACGTGAACACCCCTTTCAGCCTGCCTGTCCCATGGTGATTTGTGCCGCAGGACCAGTTTGACGTCGATTTCTGCGCCGAACGACTCAAAGCGCTCAGCGATCCGCATCGGCTCCGGATTATCACCGCCCTCAGATACGGCGAACTGACCGTATCCGACCTCGCTGAATGTCTGGAAACAGAAGTCGTCAACGTCTCGCACCATCTCAAAATCATGAAGTTCGCCAGCCTTGTTGAAGTCCGCAGGGAAGGCCGGTTTATGTATTACAGGCTGCACCCCGACCTGCAGTATTCAAAAGGTCAGCGCACACGCTTCCTCAACCTCGGCTGCTGTCGCCTCGAAGTCCCCGTAAAAAACTAAACGAAGTCCAGCCGCGCGACCGTCTTTCCCCATCTCCCGTACACCGTTGCGGTGGCAAACGCTCGTCCGGCACGGTAAGCTTCTGTTACCCTCGCATCCGCCTTCCCCCCCGGAAGGCCCGGCCAAAAAAAAGTCAGGACCGCTGCTCCCTCAATCCCGGACCCCCGCCATGCTCACTCGGCTGCTCCCCGCCTTTCTGCTGCTTTGCTGCTCCGCCAGCGCACTCCAGCCCACACACGCGCAGGACAAAAATCCATCCAGTGCCCCTCCGGCAACCGAACAGGACGCATATCCGCTCAGCCGCTTCGAAATCCCGCCCGGCATTGTCCTCGAAGCCGGCGCCATCGAAGTCCTCCCCAACGGACTCCTCGCCGTAGCCACTCGCCGCGGCGATATTTATCTCGTCTCCAACGCCTGGGACGACGATCTCAAACCCGCTCAGTTTCAACTCTTCGCCCAGGGCCTCCACGAAGTGCTCGGCCTCGCATGGCATAACGGATCGCTCTACGCCACCCAGCGCTGTGAAGTCACTCGACTCCGCGATACTGATGCGGATGGAATCGCGGACGACATCGAAACATTCTGTGACACCTGGAGCATTAACGGGGACTACCACGAGTACGCTTTCGGGTCACCGTTCGATCGCAACGGACACATGTGGGTGGTGCTCTGCCTCACCGGTTCCTTCGGGAGTGACTGTCCGTGGCGCGGCTGGGCTGTCAGGATCGACGAATCCGGCCGAATGATCCCCACCTGCAGCGGCATTCGTTCACCCGGCGGAATCGGTTTCAACGCCGAAGGTGATGTCTTCTACACAGACAACCAGGGACCATGGAACGGCACCTGCAGTCTCAAGTGGCTGCGTCCGGGTTCGTTCCAGGGACATCCTGGGGGCAATCGCTGGTTTTCGCTCACCGAACAGGGCGCATCTGCCGCTCCCAAAGAACCTCAAAGCGGCAGCCGCATCGTCACCGAAGCAGACCGCATCCCGGAGTACGAACCACCTGCCATCATGTTCCCCTACCAGAAGATGGGCCAGAGCGCAAGCGGTATTGCCTGTGACACCACCGTCGGCAAATTCGGCCCCTTCAAAGGCCAGCTGTTCGTCGGCGATGTCACTCACAGCACCGTGATGCGCTGCTTCCTCGAAAAAGTCAAAGGCCACTATCAGGGAGCCTGCTTCCCGTTCCGCGAAGGAATCGGTTCAGGAACGCTGGCACTCCGCATGACCGACGACGGCACGCTCTTTGTCGGGGGCACAAATCGTGGCTGGGGTTCCCGCGGTACCAAACCGTTTTCTCTCGAGCGCATCCGCTTCAGTGGTCGCACGCCATTCGAAATTCAGCAGATGCACGCCCGCCACGACGGCTTTGAACTCGTGTTCACCGAACCCGTTGACCCGGAAATCGCAGCTAAAACTGAAACATGGAAATTCAATTCCTTCTGCTACATCTTCCAGTCGTCCTATGGCAGCCCCGAAGTTGATCATGCTCAACCCACCGTGACATCCGCCGTGGTCTCCGCCGACAGGCTCAGCGTCCGCCTGACTCTCGATCAACTCACCCGCGGACAGATCCATGAACTCCGCGCCGATGCTCTCCGCGCCGCTTCCGGGCACCCGCTCCTGCACCCCACCGCGTACTACACGCTGCACTACATTCCCGACGCCGAATAGCCGATTGTGCTGCTTTTCGCTCTGCGAAACAAACACCGGGATCCGGCTCTTTTGCTGAGCGAAAGCAAACTTCACCGACGCATGCAGAGAACCTTCTATGTTCCGGCTTGCCACACCCGCCCTCCTCATCTGCCTGCTCAATCCTCACGCGGACGTCCGAGCACAATCCAGCGACCCGGATCCGTGGCAGCCCACCAGTCGCCCGGACCGAGTGATCCTCACGTGGAGTGACGATCCACGGACCACCCAGTCCGTCACCTGGCGCACCTCCACCGCAATCACTCAGGGCGTCGCGGAAATCACTCCTGCAACCCCCGGCCCCGGTCCGGAAGACACAGCTTCGCGAATCAACGCCACACTCGAAGTCCTGGAAACCACATCCAGCACCGCGCACTGCCATTCCGTCACGTTCACCGGACTCACTCCGGCAACCCGCTACACCTACCGTGTCGGGGATGGAAAGATCTGGAGCGAATGGTTTCAGTTCCGCACAGCCTCCGCCACGCCAGCGCCGTTTTCATTTCTCTACTTCGGCGATGCGCAGACAGACCTGCGTTCACAGTGGTCCCGCGTGATTCGCGAAGCCGCTCGGGAAGCTCCCAAAGCGGCCTTCATGCTGCATGCCGGAGATCTGATCAACCGCGCCGAAAGTGACTCCGAGTGGGGCGAATGGTTCGCCGCCGCCGGCTGGCTCAACGGAATGCTCCCCAGCATCCCGGTGCCCGGAAATCACGAACAGTCTCCCCGGGACGAAGACGAGCCGCAGCTCTCACGACACTGGCGACGCTCCTTCACGCTTCCGGAAAACGGCCCGCAAAAGCTT
>CAZLOQ010000280.1:4827-6543 GCA_964561125.1 uncultured Chitinophaga sp.
CCCAGGAATCCTGCTACACACTCGTCTATCAGGGCGTTCGCATCATCGCACTCAACAGCAATGAACGTCAGCAGGAACAAGCCGCATGGCTCGATGAAGTACTCACTGCCAATCAGGAAAAATGGGTGATCTGCTGCTTCCATCATCCGCTCTTTTCCACCGGTGCCAATCGCGATAATCGAAAGCTCCGCGAAACCTGGAAACCAATTCTCGACAAACACCGTGTTGACCTTGTTCTCCAGGGACACGATCACACCTACGGCCGCTCCGGCCTCGAAACGCCCCCAGTCGGTGGTCTGAACGCCGGCACACGAACCGACGTGCACGATACGTTTACCGGCACGGTCTACGTCGTCAGCGTCAGTGGTCCCAAAATGTACCGGCTGCAAAAACATCCCTTCATGCGCCGCCAGGCCGAAAATACTCAGCTGTTCCAGATCATCCACGTCAGCGGTGACCAACTCAGCTTCGAAGCGTTCACCGCCGCCGGCGAACTCTACGACGCCTTCACCCTCACCAAACAGCCCGGTGCCGCCAACCTCCTTCAGGACCGTATCCCCGAGACCCCCGAACGGCTTCGCCCTCCCGTCACTGTCACCCCACCCCGGAAAGCCTCCGAGGCACTCCGGAACCCATCAACACAACCCTGATTTCCGCGATCGAATGAGCAGTTCCGGAATCGGCGAGGATTTTTGTTGCATTCGCTGAAGATGCTGCTCCAAAACCCGTCAACCAGCCTGATTCGGTGGCCCTGCGTCCCATGGCACTGACTTCCACAGAAAACCAGTCGAGTTGGACACAGTGTCGAACGGACCATGCGCCTGCCCGGTCACTCCGTCTGATCACAGGGCAGCCCTCGTGGACAGGACGCTCCTTTCCCGGTCTGCTGTTCGCCATATACATCGCCATCACCACTCCCACCTGCACTGCCGGAGCTGCTGATCCACCCGACTTTGCCCGTCATGTGCTCCCCATCCTGCAGGCTCGTTGCCTGGATTGTCATCGAGCCGACGAACCGAGTGGTGGCCTTGACCTGCAGGCCGGACTCATTCACGGCAGTCATTCCGGCGCGGTGATCGTTCCCGGTCAGCCCGACGAAAGCCTGCTCCTGCGGCTGGTCACCGAAGGCACCATGCCCCCGGACAAATCCAGCCGGCTGTCGGCTGACGAGGTGCAGACCCTGCGCAGCTGGATTGCCGCCGGAGCGAAGCTGCCAGGCCCCGATCAGTTTCCCACTGTCACGTGGGACCGCATTCAGGCCCTGCTGCTCCTGCGGTGCACCGTCTGTCACGGACACGATCGTCAGGAGGGCGGACTCGACCTGCGGACGCGCGAAAGTCTGCTGCGCGGCGGCAAATCCGGTCCGGCAGCCGTCGCCGGCAACCCGGGTCAAAGCCTGCTGCTGCAGAAAATTGCGGCTGCAGAAATGCCGCCTGCCCGGAGACTGGTCGAAGTCAGCATCAAACCCATCACTCCCGCCGAAACCACACTGCTCGAGACGTGGATCACCGCCGGAATGCCGGCCCAGCCCGCCACGCCACCTCCAGCCCCCGCTGTCACTCCCGAAGATCGACAGTTCCGTTCATTCCAGCCGCCGCAGGCGGTACAGCCACCCCTGGTGCAGGCACAGCACCGCGTGCAGACGCCGATCGACGCTTTCATCCTGCAGCAGTTGGAACAGCACCAGGTCACCCTCTCTCCGCCCGCTGAACCTGC
>CAZLOQ010000281.1:0-2546 GCA_964561125.1 uncultured Chitinophaga sp.
CGCTGTGGAACGCTGCGCTGCGGGAACTCGCAGCTTTTCCGGGCGGTTGCTTTCTGCGTCGCCTGTTGTCTATCTGGGGCAGATCAGTTACGGAGCTTACGTTCTTCAGGGGTTTGTGATGGGATGGTGGCACTGGCTGCTTTATCAGGCTCCAGTGCCGATGTATCGAATTTTTGCGAGGGTGGGTATTGCTGAGCAGTATTATACCTCTGATATGTTTCAGCTGATTGTCTGGTTAGCGGGGACTATCGGCCTCGCAATGTTGTTTTGGCATATGATCGAGTTGCCGGTTAATCGGCTTAAGGGGCATTTTCCGTATCGGCCTTCGGCCGGTCAATAAGGTGCAGCAGCTGGGCGACGCGGCCCTGGAGAACTGGTTCTGTGCGGGTCGTCGGAGTATGTGTTGACGGTCATTGGGCGCATTCGTTTCTGATTCCGGCTGGATTGCAGCCTCAGCCAACCGCAGTAAGGCGAGGGACCGATTCGACATTGGTCAAGGATATCATGTGACCGTTCGCGGCCCGCTTACCCTGTGGAAGAACCAAGGGGCAGTTCCGGCTGCGAACAGGCTGGGCAGCGCTACGCGGAACCAGCCAAGCGCAGAGTGGCCCTGTCATCTGCAGGTCTCAATTGGTCTCTGTGTCCCGAAAGTCAGTTCTCGAAAATTACGGCCCTGAGGAGCGGATGTTCAGGAATGTTGTTGGTTGGGGTACACCGTCGCGTGCAGCAAGCACGCAGAGGCTTGCATAGCCGTTTCTCAGCCTGCGGCAGATTTCTGCAGTCTGCGGATCGTCACACTTGAACAATCAGGTGATGCATCAGGGATCTCTCCCTTCAGGCGTCTCAGATGTGTGCAGGCAGGTTGTCGTTTTATGACTTTCTGCCGGCAGCGATTCCAGTGGTGCATCCATCATCTCTCTACTACACTGCTGGGTCGTGACTGATGAATCGAGCAGAGGCTCGCACGTGGGCCGGCAGCAACCCACATCCAGGCCCGGTTCTTTTTCTGGATCCAGCCCGTTGCATCCACGTTGAAAGCAGCGGATTTGCGAACGTTCGCCACGATTTCTTCATAACCCGCCTGCAGAGACTTCCGCGCGATTGTCTGCAGAGGGCTGATCTGGCCATTGAGCTGCTTAGGCCGGACAAATCCTTCTGAAGGGCAGCAATCATGCTCTGACGGATGCTTCCCAGCCCGATCAGCGGCGTGAAGGCGGCCTTAAAGAGTTGCTGGAGGTAATGCAATCGAAGCCGCAGCTGCGTAAACCCCTTTGCACCACTGTCACAAGCTTCTCGCTGGTTTCCATTCGGACTTCGAGGGAATTCGCCTGAGCAAAGAGCGGCGTCACGAACAGCCGCACTGCGTCAGTCTCTTCAGGCAGCGGTCGGAAGGCGTTTCGTGTGATTGCGACAGAACCGTGGTACCGAAGATTCAAGGGAAATCTCGAAGAGCAGTTTTCAGGCTGCTAACTTGATAAATGGGTGGGTTAGAGTCTGCATTTAACGGGGAAGCAACCTTGCGACGAAGTGCAATGAGCGACCGAAAAGCAGGCTTACAGGAAACGGATAGAGCCCTAAACTGGTCCGCCGTTCGTCTATAGTCCAATTCAACTGTGTAAACGCGCTATTCCACTGTTGGGGTGACCAGTAGTTGAACGGCAATGCGACTCCGTGTCGGCCGTTTCCAATTAGATCCATGAATTTCAGCGTGGGACCAGCAAGCACACCACTGAGTGTGTGATCCTTAATGATCACACCACGTCGGCACACGCGACCGGCCTCACGTAGTAGAGCGAGCGGGTCCATGGTGTGGTGCAAAACGTCCACAAAGGTGACAACGTCAAAGGCATAGTCTTCAAACGGCAGCGTCACCCCGTCAAAGGGTTTCACAGGGACGAACGTATGCTTGCGAACAAGAACATCGACACCCGAAATCGTCACGTCATGACGTGGACTCTGGACCAGGCTGGCAATCTGACCGTCGCCGCAGCCGACGTCGAGGACGGAAACATTCGGCCAAAGTAATTCAGCCAAATGCCTGCTGAGAACCTTGGCACGCCGGCCGACGATCAATTTTTCGTGCATGCGTTCAATAGTTTTCATTTACGACCCAGCCCCAGAATACTCAGGAAAAAACTTGAAAATATTGTTTGACAACCAAGTGCCACCATCAGAACGCCTGGAATCACCAGCGGCATAGTGGTCTTATAGTCGAGGGGACCAAAGTTGACTGCCCACCACTTAGCGACTGCTGCGGCAATCAGCGAACAGCCAACGGCCGCGAGTGTCGCACCGATGATCAGGCCTCTTTCAAGATCTACAAGACGCCAAAGCTGCTCCATTCGAGCATCGGCAGGCATCAGTCCCTCGGTAATTGCGAACGTCTTCGTGAAGACCGCAAATTGGATCGCCTGATACCCAACCATTATCAGTAAGCTGCCAACAAGCAAAGTGTGCACCCCAAACGTTACGCTACCGAAAGTAGGCGCTCCCAACGCCAACCCATAGCCTATCACACCCAGCAGAATGAAAAAAATTCCAGGAAC
>CAZLOQ010000281.1:2556-3546 GCA_964561125.1 uncultured Chitinophaga sp.
ACAAGAAACAACCACCTCGGGCTGTACATCAGCATGAATCTTAAATGTCGCCAGCCATCTCTGAAACTCCTCAGATGCGGGCGCCGATTTCGACCGTCCGGGGAAAGGGTTGTCGGAACTTCAGAAATTGAAAGCCCTGCGAGCGTGGCCTTCACTACCATCTCGCTGGCAAACTCCATCCCGGTGGTGCGCAGATTCAATGACTGAATCGCCTGCAGGTTGAACCCACGGAGCCCACAATGAAAATCGCCGCAGGGACTGCGGAACAGTAATCGGCCAATTCCAGTTAGGACAGGATTTCCTACCCAATAGTGCAGTGGAGGCATTGCGCCGGGTCTGATGCCCCCCATAAATCGATTACCCATTACAAGGTGAATTCCAGCACGCAGCAACTCAAGAAAACGTGGGATGTGGGAGAAATCGTAACTGTCATCGGCGTCCCCCATCACCACGTATCGTCCACGAGCAGCTTTCATTCCGCCAATAGCGCCGCACCGTACCCCTTGTCAGAAACCAAAGTCACCCGCGCACCGAGGTTCTCAGCAACCTCGCGTGAACGATCGGTGCTGCCATTGTCTGCCACAATGATTTCACCTTGGATACCATTTTCACGCATTGCGTTCCAGATTTTGGCAATGCATGATGGCAACGTTCGCTCTTCGTTCAGGCACGGCATCAGGACAGACAATTCCAAATCTACCATCTGCTCGGTTGTTACGGTGATGCTTGATATGCGCTTTGAGTCATCCTCGGTCGCAGTGGTCGGCGTTGGTTTTTGAATACCGATACTCATGAAAAATCCTCGGAGTCATTGCCAGAATCGTCAGGGAAAATGTGCAGTGTTACGGCCTGTGGCAGCAGTTGGTTCCGAATGCGTGAACATCCCGCGGGTTGTCAGCGGTGATAAGATGATCTTATGAACCCGGAGTAGGTTGTTCCAGAAAATTCCGAGGCTGGAAACGGAAGCATGGGTATGATTGACAATAATGT
>CAZLOQ010000281.1:3556-6517 GCA_964561125.1 uncultured Chitinophaga sp.
GCAGAGTCTTCAATGCTTATTTAAGTGAGACATCATTATATCAAATCAATAAAGCCCTCTTACCTCCTCATAAGTGGGCTTCGTATATTTTCATAGGAGAAGGCCTGATATGGCACTGTCTGATTGTTTTGCCTCTTCTGGCGGTGCACCCTAATCATCGAGTTCTCGAATGAGTGCAACTTCGTCGTCAGAAATTACATCGCTCGGTCACCTACTTTTTCCTGTGCGGCACTACAACCAGAGGCAGCAATACGCTCAAGGACTTCATTCTCCGTCCGATGTTGTTCATCAGCATGCACGCGTATGCGACCAGAGAGGTGTCCGTTGATTTACATTTTGATTGGCTGCAACGTCTCAGCCGGATAATCCGCTCCTCAGAACCAACGGCTGCACATGTCTGCAGGTTTGACATGTATCTGCCTGCTGCCTTGCAGCGTCAGAGTGATTCCCTGAGGTAGTACCTCCCTTTACACCGCGGACATCCGCAATAGTTCGCCCAAAGCCTCGGAGTTTGGGCGGTGGTCATAGCCGAAATGCGAGTGCACTCAGCGGCCGGCCGGCCCAACTGTCGAGCCGGTTAGCCTGGTTGACCTGCAGTAATCACGCTTCCGTATAACGTGGCCCCCTCTTCAATGAGATCCAAGGATCGCACAATTCGCCGACCTCTCGTCACCGCGCACTTCAGCTAGGCCATTTACCATTGGTGGCGCCTATTTTGATTTGGAGATTTTGGGCACCTACCGACCGAATTCCCTGTTTCATTGAGAGAAGCGGTTCATCCCTTCCGCGATTTCGTGAGCCGTTTGCATAACCACTCGATCTGCATGAATCACTGCATCGTCGAGCAAGTCCGGTGACTGTTAACTCGCCGCATAGAGCATTGATGCACCGTGCGTCGGTGGCACTCAACCCCGTGACTCATCGGCAAACTTTGGCCAAGAATCCGCAGAAGTGCTGTGACTTGGAAAAAGCGGCCGCCGACGGGATTGAGCAGCGTGTCATGTTGGCGAAACTGCGAGAAATTCTGTGTCATGCCAATGGAGGGGCTGATATCCTGAAATCGATATGGGAACGTTTTGAATTTCCACAATCGATGATCCTGAAATTCATACCGGAAGAAAGCTTACCTGCTCTTGCTTAATTCAATGTTATCAGGTCGAAGCTTGTGTATCGAGTGTCTTTCAGTGAAATTATGGGTTACAACAGAGCCCCCTCGGGGATACCTCGCTGCTTGACTGGCTGTAGTGCAGCACACAGTTTAGGAGATGTGAAATCGCTTTCCGATATGCTCATTCAATTTTATGGCGATTGCACTTCTTCGAGGAGCGATGATCCGGACGACAACCAAAAATCGACATTTGTGTGCATGAACTTAATCAGATAGTCAAAAGCAAATGATTTTTTTAACGTAAGGGCTTGTGATCGGCAGAAAATGCCGCGGGAATCACTTGCACGTTTTTTGGGGCAATTACTTTGGCTCTTCATGCGGGGCCCTCTGCTGTTTGCACCTAAGCAGCTGATCTTCGGGGGGGGATTCGTGGCGATGCGTGCCGACCAAGGATTGTATGTTTTAGGTGAATACCGCGCCAGCACAGTAGGTCGCGATACGGATAGGAACTTGTCTCAGGCATTCTTCACGGTATCGACACTGCCGACACTTTGCAAGCTTCCGGTGCTTGTCCGGGCACTGCTTGAGGAGTGGCACCTGTTCTGGAGTTATTCCCTTTTTTTACCTTCACACGCTGACCAGATCCATTAGGTCAGGTCCCATGTGTCGTGGCGACTGCCTTTGAGCGTATTTTAATCGATTTCACCTGTGGAAAGCAACTGGCTGCAATCCGCAAAGAACTCGACGAAAGACGTCCTGAGAGGGCAGGCTGTTTGGCGTGTCGAGGAACCTTGCAGGCAACTGTACTCCTGCCTCAGCCTATTAACTGATACCGGTGGGCCCACCAGTGCCCTGCAACTCTGTCGCAACAGTAATCGAACGGACATTCGCGAGAGGTTCCACTTGGTGATCGAAGGCCATGCGTCATCGTGATTTGTGACGACGGTGAATAACTCAGTGAATTCACTGTCCCTTGTCCTTGTGGTTACCAAGTGCAAATCTTTCTGTTGGATGGTGAACTCAAGGCAAGGTTCAAGTGTTGGGTAGTTTGCAATGCTTCCGAAAGATTTTCTGTATTAACTGAACTACTTGAAGTACCAACGGGCCCGGTATCTGGATTCTGCGTTCAACGCTATGGCCAGACTCTAAGGCTCTTCTGGGATTTTCGTGGCTAATTTTCATTGGGTTTTAGGCTGAGTTTTCCGCAGTAAAAGAGAATCCTGATTCGATAATGTTCGAAGATACGGAAGCCCCGTGCTGCGGACTTGATCGATTGAATCCGGCTGTTGAATCCTTCGGCTGGTCCGTTGCTGATCGGGGAAGAGAACCATGTCAGAATTCTGTCGAGACGATTCTTCAGCATGCGCGCGACCTTCTTGATGGGCTCGAGTCTGCTGCGGATGGCCCATGCGTACCATGAATCAAAGAATGCTCGCCCCCCCACCGCATCGCCTTCCTGCCAAAAGAAGCGGAACAACTCCTTGAGACTCCACGCACGACCGGTCGCGAGTGGGCTTTTCCGCAATGCTGCGAGTTCTTCATTCTTCTCCTCGCTCAGATGTTCCGGATTGAACGGGAGCATCTGTCGCACGCCCTTGAGTTGATCATCACCGGCGTCTTCATGATGACCTGTGCCGTCGACCAATCGATACCAAGGAGTAACGCTGCGGCCTGAATGCTCCCGGCTGCCTGAAGCACATCAATGGCGAACGCCTCAAACAGCAGAGTAAAACGGCTGTGCTTCTCCGCCCATGGAACAGAAATCGTCTTCACCCCGCAGCGGTTGCACGAACAGCGGGGAATCCGGGCGGTCAGAGTCGTCTGAAACTGCATCGCATCCAGGTGACGCCAAC
>CAZLOQ010000282.1:0-6439 GCA_964561125.1 uncultured Chitinophaga sp.
CTAAAGGTTCGCAGCTACACCGCGTCGGCATCGCCTCTGCAGCCCCCGCCGGGCTTGCCCCGTCGGAGCTCAAGGTTCCCGGCTAAACCACACCGCCAACGCCCCTGCAGCCCCCGACGGGCTTGCCCCGTCGGAGCTAAAGGTTCCCAGCTACCCCGCGCCGCCAACGCCCCCGCAGCCCCCGACGGGCTTGCCCCGTCGGAGCTGAAGGTTCGCAGCTACCCCACGCCACCAACGCCACCGTAGCCCCCGCCGGGCTTGCCCCGTCGGAGCTGAAGGTTCGCAGCTACCCCACGCCGCCAACGCCACCGCAGCCCCCGACGGGCTCGCCCCGTCGGAGCTAAAGGTTCCCAGCTAAACCGCGTCACCAACGCCCCTGCAGCCCCCGCCGGGCTTGCCCCGTCGGAGCTGAAGGTTCGCAGCTACACCGCGTCGGCATCGCCTCTGCAGCCCCCGACGGGCTTGCCCCGTCGGAGCTCAAGGTTCCCGGCTAAACCACACCGCCAACACCTCTGCAGCCCCCGCCGGGCTTGCCCCGTCGGAGCTCAAGGTTCGCAACTACACCGCGTCGGCACCGCCTCTGCAGCCCCCGGCGGGCTTGCCCCGTCCGGTGAATCAGGCTCACTGGCTAGCCGGCGAACCTTGGCTTCAGACGGGACGAGCCCGTCTGGGAGCTCTGGTTTCGTGGTGCTTCAGGTGCCCCACGGGCTGGTCACGGCTTAATCGCGGCGTTCTGAGGAGACAGTCGAAGGCGGATTTTACAGGAAACGCCCGGAAAATGTCATTTTGTTTCCGCCAGGTGGCAGGAAGACAGACTTTAAGACTCTGTGCGGAGGTCAGCAGACACTTTCGCCGTCAGCTGACTTTCGCGGCGATATCTGCGGCGATATCGCATCAGTGGTGGAGGAGTGGTTTTTTGACAGGAGTTTCCGATGAAGACATTTCATGTCGGGTTGGGATCGACGGTGCGGACGGCACTGCTGTGTGTGCTGATGTGCGGCGGGATGCCTGTCGGGGCGGCAGCGCACGAACTGCTGCTGCAGGGATCCACAGCAGCCGGCGGGAGTACCACCGAGATTCGTGGTCGGGTGAATGGTGATCTGCCGTTTTCTGTTACTGGCCGGTTCAATGACGTTCTGGTGGTGTACGACAACACAGGGTGGCCAGTGTTCGTGGAGGACGTGCGCGGGCTTGCCACGAAGCCGTACAACCGCACGCGTCCCGCTGAGAAGCTCGCCAGTGGTGAAACGCGGGTTTTTCTCAGGGCTGTTGATGCGTCGGTTCTCCTCGATGGTGGCTGGATGGAAATCTGGCGTTCCGGCAGCAGCACTCCTCTGGATCAGGACAGGATCGTGCTGGTGCGTTAGCTCCAGTTGACGGCACTTGACGGATTCGTCCCGGGCAGCTCGTTTCAGACGAGTTGCCCGGGCTTTTTTATGGCACTTCCATGCTCACACGACATTCACCCGGCCGCGCGCGATTTTGTCGTTCAAACTCGCGCGCCACGCTGCGCGTGTCGCGGATTGCCCAGTCGCAGTAAATCGCAGAAATCGCAAAGGGAAAAGCAAATCGCAAAGGGAACAGGGCAAAAGGGCAAGAGGGGATAGTGTTACTGGGTCCTGGAGAGACGAATACCAGTGTAGTTGCCCCGGCTATCGACCCAGTTCCGGTACGAGCAGCGAGAGTACCTGGCGTAGTGGATCCAGGAGCCCCCACGAACGCAGCGACGAGGTCCAGCCGCACCTGCAGCCAGATCTGCATTTTTCCCGTTAATCGCCGCCTGCAGCGATTCATGCCACTCAGAACGAGTGTACTCGCGAACATTTCCACTCATCTGCCAGAGCCCAAAACCATTTGGCTTAAACTGAGAATATCGCACACTTACCGTGTTCTGACGATACTCTGACTTTGGACCGTGCAACGGATGATTCCCATCGAAATTCACATGACGGGAATCGAAGTCCTTTGTGTAAGGCTCCACGCCGATGACGTAATCCCTGTGCTCTTCACGTTTGATGCCTCCCCATGCGGCCCCTTCCCATTCCACTTCACTGGGCAGGCAATACGCGTCCCCCAGCCAGAGTGCAAAACAGATGCCGTCATAGAAGTTGACGCAGATCATCGGGCAGTCTTCATCCGGTGCGTAGTTTTTGAAGTTGTCGCCGTGCCGATGTTCCCGCTGACTGTCAAATAATCGGTACTGAGCTCTTGTCACACTGGTGGCTGCCATGTGGAAGGCGTCGATCTGCACCTCCTGCCACGGTTGCTCATCGTCGTAGGCCTCGGAATCCTCTGGTGACGCCCCCATCCAGAACCTGAGCCAGTTCGGGTCGCCACCATTGACCTGATCAGAACACAGGCAATAGGCTGGCACTGCCGGCGCGATCAGTTGACACCAGTCTTCGCTGTTCAGGTTCTTCACACGGTTGTACTGTTCGTCCAGCAACTGAAGTTCGCGATCTTCGGCCCGATTGCGATTCCTGGTGCGCTGCAGGAACTCCAGTCGCGGTTTGCGCAGGTCGCACTGCTCGTCAAGGGCCCGCTCAACCAGCGACTGCAGATCATCCTGATGCAACACCTCGGCGGCCGTTCTCGCACGCTGTGTGGGTTGCCCATCGACCGCGCCCTCAATCAGAATGCTGCGAAACTGTGCTCGCCAGCGATCCAGAACGGCGGCACGGACCGTGGCCAGGGCCGGATTTCTGGTGAGCACCTGCCAGGCGCGGAACATCATTTCTGTTGGTCGAGTCTGCCCTGCAGCAGGTACCGAGAACAGGGCGTGCAGCGCGTATTCAAGACTGACGTGGTTGCAGACACTGTTGCCATTTCGGGATGTTGTCTCCGGCATTTCCGCAACCAGTTTCCAGACGTTGGACCATTGTTCGTTTCCGCTCCACGGCTCAAGTTCCGTCTGCACGCTGTGTTCACAATGGCAGGCCAGCCACACAGCCGCGAAGAACTCCGTCATCTTTAACGACGGAAATGACAGTTCCTTTTCATCGTTTTCCTTAAGCAGCAGATGTTCCGTGAGGTAAGTATCGCGCAGGATTTCGCTGTAGCGTCCCCATTTTTTATCATCGAGAGTCACTCGTTTGCGAACTTCAGCATGGATTCCCGGAATCTGCTCCTGCGGAACTTTGCAATCGCGATACCACAGCATCATCAGATAGCCGTAACACGCGAGAATCTGAAACAGCAAAGCAGGGTCATCGTCGTTCTTCGTATATCGCTGACTCTGGAAGGCGCGGCCCAGCAGCCCGTGGCCCACTTCCCAGTACAGGTCGCCTGTATTGCGGATCTGACGAATTTTCCGGTCTGACCCATGGTTGGCAGCCGTCAGGTTGTCTGTCACCAGTCTCCGCAGCAGGGACTGCACGACGGGATAGGCGAGCAGCTCTTTCACAGCTTCGCGGTCCGGTATCAGCTGGCTGTATTGTTCACGGACAGCGTCGCTGCCGGCAAGACCCTGGTCCTGAGCGATTCTGGCGACCTGTCGTTCATAGGCCTGCTGCTGGCTGTCGTCGAACTGTTCAAACCGGCAGTCCAGCCAGTAGTCCAAAGCAAACAGGGGAGTGCGATTCTGGTTCACCGCATACGGGCGGCTGGTAACGATCAGCCTGATGCCGTTTCGCAGGTTGCGGTCGGATGAATCGCGACGCAGGTGCCGGATCCGCCCGGCAGCGACGAGGCTGTTGTCCTGATCCAGTGCATCGTAGATGACGACTACTCGTCGCTGCTGCAGCAGATCGTCCAGAATCTGCCGGGGTGTGCAGCGATCGATCTGCAGCAGGTTGTGCATGGAAGGCTCGCTGGCAAGGCGCTGCTGCAGATCCTGACGCAGATCATCGGGAAAACGGCCTTCGTAGCGGACGATGTAAAACTGCGGTGTGTGCCGGGCAAGGGCTGCGGCAAGGTACCACGTGAGCACGGTTTTGCCGCCACCGGCATCTTCTGTGATCACCAGCCATCGGGTCTGGGGCAGGAACCAGTGATCGACCAGATTTCCCACGCCAGCGGGAAGTTCCTGCCACTCCTCTTCGTCGCGTGATGGTTTAGTGCTCTGTTTTCGTCTCACGGAGAGTCGGGGTTTTATGAAGACATCCAGATGGTGCCATTCGCCATCGAGCGGTCTGCCTTGTCGCGCTGCGACCCACGCTGCTGTATGCCGCTGACTGCATGGCTGCAGCGCCTGATTGATGCGATAGCCCCGCGTCAGGTAGTGGTAGAGTGCTGCAAAAGAATCAAGAACTTCAGGCACACATCGGGACTCCGGATACCGCTCCCTGAAGCTCTCAGCGTCCACTTTGTTCTGTGAATGCAGCGCA
Organism: uncultured Chitinophaga sp.; assembly: GCA_964561125.1. Taxonomy (GTDB): domain Bacteria; phylum Planctomycetota; class Planctomycetia; order Planctomycetales; family Planctomycetaceae; genus SXXK01. Next base: position 4,326 of record CAZLOQ010000282.1, read on the forward strand.
ACACCGGAAATTTCAGCAGCATTCGCGGCGCACAGCTTTTGAAAGCCACCGCCAACGCCGTGGCAGACAATGTCCTGTACAGTCAGAGTACTGCGACTGCCGGACAGAACGATCCCGTCCCGCAGCTTCAGTGACAGGCTGGCGGTCAGCCGCTTATCCAGCTGTTCGCGGCGACTTAAACCATAGATTCCACATCCCAGTAGCCCACCGGCAGAATCGCCGGACAGCAGCAGGCTGCTGAGACCACGCGTTTCCCCGACCGACAGGAAGCCCGGGCTGATCTGCACGGCGATCTGTTGATCTTTCAACCCCGGCCATGACAGGCGACCGGCGATCTCCACGGATCGCTGCAGCGCCGTATCCGTCAGCGTGACACCAAAACTGACCGGGTCAATGTACCAGCCGAGTGCATTCGACTCAGGAGCAATCCGGATACCGCGGACGACACCCTCTGATTCGTGGTCCTTACGGGAATCATCACAGCGAAGGACCCAGAGCACTGGCAGGGTTTGCTGTTCATCGGGCGGGCTGTGCGGATCCGCTTCCGCGACAAGAAAGCGGAGCAGACGGCGAACGGTATTCCATGTGCTCAGGTGACGGGTCCAGTGGAAATCCTTGCTCGCGGCAACAGCCAACAGAGATTCCACGTCTGCAATCGCCCCGCCATCGCGGCCTGCCTCAGTGTGGCCAACCGCAAGGGCGTCCTTCAGCGGAAACTCCCAGGCAGCATCGAAGTGCTGTCCGCAGAGATTCAGAACGGTCAGAAGAGCCCGAGGGTCGGCTGATGTCGCCCCATCCGAGTCTGGCGATCGCTGATCGGTGAGGTGTACGGCCGTCATTGTTCCGTAAAGCAGTCCCAGCAGCCGCTGGTGCAGCTGCCGCACCAGCGATTGACGCTGATCCGCATCCGGGTGCTGCAGGCCTGTTTCTCTCCGGAGTCTCTCGGAGTCGTTTGCAGACTTCAGAGACCGTTCCACTGTATCAATCGCCTGCTGCAACCTGGTGCGTTGTGGTGCTGAGAGCTGACAGCGGAGCTGCTGTAATCCTGCGAGGAATTCCACGGCTTGTGGCGGCTGCGAAGCGTTTGTCTGCCCGGAAGAAGCGTTTGCCTGTGGAAGAAAACCTCTGCAAAACGCCTGGCCAGCGTTTGACTTGTACGAGGAGAACAGTTCGATCAGGTTGTCGAGGGATTCGTCAAGCGAAAATGCTGAAAACGACATCGGATTATCTCAGGTTTTTTGCGGCTGTATTCCTGCCCCGGCAGGAAACTGCAGACGAAGATGGCATCTTTGCAGGAGCAGCGGTGTGAGCCGTGGCGGGAGCCAGGCCCACGCGTGCAGTCAGCCGGTCTGCGGGTCGTGCATCAGCTTAAAGTGCTCGGTGTGCAGCAGCAGTGGCGGCCCGACTGGCCGCCGGGCATTATCCAGCAGCTGCAGCAGAAACTCAAGGTTCACACCCAACGACTGTAACGGGTTGACGGAACAATTCTTTCATCCGAGTTGTTCCGCAACGGGCATCAGAAGACTGTCGGCTGCAGCAGTTGCGGCCGGATCACTACGGCAGATCTCACAGGAGTTTTGTCATGCACGGCACTGAAGAGAGCGTCGATGTCGCTGATGTGGTGTTGGGCAGCTGCGTCGCCTGTGTGGGTAGACTGGCCAACGCCGCGGCGGTGTGGCAGGAATTCATTGCACCCGTCGGCAGCACCGCATGCTGCCCGATGACATCGGGCTGGCGGAAGATGTTTGACATGGAATTTTATGGGTCGTATGGGTCTTATAAAACGTATGGGTCTTATAGGACCTATAGGACCTATAAGTCCCATGAAACTAAAACCCCACATCACAGCGGCACGGTGCACGCCGTCCGATAACGAACACCCCACCAATCCCGGAGAGGCTGGACTCTTCCATCAATCACAGCTGCTACTGGCCTGTCCCATAACACTTACTCTGCGGTTTCATTGGTCCCGCAGGACTGAAACGCTACTTTTTTCAGGCGGCCACGCTGCGCGTGTCGCGGATTGCCCAGTCGCAGCAAATCGCAGTAATCGCAAAGGGAAAAGCAAATCGCAAAGGGAACAGGGCAAAAGGGCAAGAGGGGATAGTGTTACT
>CAZLOQ010000283.1:0-5576 GCA_964561125.1 uncultured Chitinophaga sp.
TGACCCGGGGTTGCACCCCGGGCTGATGGAACTGGCCTTACAGGCCGAAATCGCATAGGTCATAGGTCATTGGGCGGTGATTCGTCGCGCTGCCTCCACTCCTCTGTGTGCCTCTGTGCCTCTGTGTTTCAAAACCCATCACTCCTCCACGTGGGCGTTGGGCTTGCCCCGTCCAGTGAATCAGGCTCGCTGGCTCGCCCTCGAACCTCCGCTTCAGACGGGGCAAGATGGTCAGCTATTGGTATTGAAAATCCGGTCCCCGGCATCACCGAGCCCAGGAAGAATGTAGCTGCGGGAGTTCAGCTGGCGGTCGATCACCGCTGTAAAAATTCGCAGCCGGGGAAACTGCTGCTGCACACGCAGAATCCCTTCCGGCGCCGCCAGCAGGCAGGCGAGGCGAATGTCGGTAACACCCCACGCTGTGAGCGATGCTGCAGCGTGCACTGCCGATCCTCCCGTCGCCAGCATCGGGTCCACAATGATCGCAATCTCCGGCGGACTGTGCTGTGGCAGGCGGTCGTAATACGAGACAGGCAAGGCCGTGTCTTCGTCGCGACGAATACCCAGATGCCGCACTTCAATCTCCGGAATCAGCTGTAGAAATGGTGCCGTCATCCCAAGGCCGGCACGCAGAATCGGTACGAGGGCCACACGTGTCTCCAGACGACTGGCGAGTGTCACTTCCAGCGGCGTACGGACCTCTTTCGTCACCAGCGGCAGATCGCGAGTCACTTCGGTGGCAAGCAGTCCGGCCAGAACTTCCGCGTGAAAACGAAACATCGCCGGCGGACTCTCTGCAGCCCGCAGTCCGGCCAGATGATGCTGCGCCAGAGGATGCTGCAGCACCGTAACAGTACTCGACTTTGAACCCTGCATATCGCCGCCCCGGAAGGAAACTGGAAAACCGCCGGAACGTAACAGTCACCCCGCTATTGTCAATCTCACCACACCGGACAGAACCCGGGATCTGCCGTGTCCGTAGGTAGCCAGTTACGGACTTATTGCGCGTGATCCTGTTCAAAGCAGATGAGTTTAATCACCCTGCAGACGGCGGAGTGATCCACGACTCGGGGAGTCCTGTGGTGAGTTCAATCTGGCTGAATGGTGGAGTGCTGCGGGCGCCGTGCTGACGAACCCATGCGGCCATTCGTGTGAGCCCGGCTGCGAGGGGTGTTTGGGGAGCGGGGCCGAACACGTGAGTTGAGTATTCATGGTCAGCCCATGCGGCGCGGACTTCATTTCGTGGTGGAAGAAAGCGGAAATTCGGGGGCAGCTGGAATTCCCTGCACACGGCATGGGCCAGATCCAGCACGGTCACAGGTACAGCGGCGCCGATATTGAACACCTGGCCTGCAGCCTCCGGAACGAATGGGGCGGCAGTAATTGCGGGCATCAGATCTTCGACGTAGGAGAACGCGCGTTGCTGGAGACCGTCGCCGAAGATTGGCAGCGGCTGGTTCTGCAGGAGGCAGTTCATGAAAATGCCGACGACGTTGCGATAGCGGTCGCCGATGTTCTGAAATTCACCATAGACATTATGGGGGCGGAAGATGGTGTAGCTGAGTCCAAACTGTCGGTGGGCGGCGTGCAGGTCGAGCTCCACTGCATACTTGGCAATTCCGTAGGGGTCTTCAGGGAGCGGCTGCATGGATTCGCGCATCGGCGTCTGCGCTGCCCCGTAGACAGCAATAGAACTGGTGAATACAAAATGCCGCACCTGATGCCGGATGGCTGCATTGATCAGCAGTGCGCTGCCAATCAGATTATTCGTGTAGTTGAAACTGCGTATGAAATGACTCAGCCCTTCAGCGGCGTAGGCAGCAAGGTGAAACACAAATTCCACGCGGTCAGCCGCGAAGATCCGGTCAAGAGTCTCCGGATCGGTGATGCTGCCCTGCACGAATCGCAGTCGCGGGTGATCGGGAAGATTCGTGACGAATCCCCCCGACAGATCATCCAGCACCACGACTGACCAAGTACTGTACCGCGGGTCCGCCAGCAGCGCGCGGCAGAGGTGCGAGCCAAGAAAGCCGGCTCCGCCGGTGACCAGAATGGATCCCTGAGCTGTCATGTGATTGGGGGTGCAGAGAAAGAGGAGCGATGGGGGGCCGCGGGACGGCGATTATCGAGGCAGATGCGGTTGAAATTCCAGTGCAGCGGCAATTCCAGGCGGAGGTTAGCAGATCGGCACGCGGAATGCGCGGAGCGACACAGGGGAACTCTTTCTGACCAATTGAGTGCACGTCAACCGCTTTTTCCTGTCAACTCCAGCAGTGCGTTCCGCAGAATCGGGTAGTTTGCCTGAATGGAGTACCTGCGTTCCACCGTGGTTCGGCCGCGCAGTCCCATTCGTCGCCGCAATTCACTGTCGCCGACCAGCGTCCGCAATCCCGTCAGCCACTCTGCTGTTGTCTCCGCCGCAAAACCATTCTGGTTCCCGTCCAGAATCTCCGCGTTCACTCCAACCGGAGTCGCCACACCCGGCACCCCCACTGCGAGGTACTGAATCAATTTCAGCCCGCACTTGTAACGATCCCACTCCTGTCCCGGAAACAGCGGCATCAATCCCACATCAAATCCCCGCAACTGCTCAACCTCCCGGTCCGGCTGCCACACCTCGTGCACCACGTTCACGCCGGTCAAATCCAGGTCCCCCAGAGGCCCCGCATCCGGTACCACCACCCGCAACTCGTAATCACATTCCTGCGCCAACACCCGCAGGGCCTCAGCTGCCACCGACAGATACTTCAGATTGCCTGTTGTGCCCATCCACCCGATTACCGGGCGGGCAGCGGTGCTGCCCCGAGGCTGCGCCTGCTGGTACTCGTCCATGTCCACACATGTGGGAACATGGCACACTCGTGAATTCAGCGGCAACGCCTTTTCCACCAGAAACCGGTTGCCGCACACCACCAGATCCGCAAGCCCCATCAGACGCTCAAACTTCCCCGGATACCTCAGAAACACCGCGTCGTCGAGGTCAATCACCAGCCGCCGGCAGGACTCCCGAAATCGCTCTTCAAGTTCCGTTCCCGGAGCATCGAAGATCTCGCGATCGATCATGACGGCATCGAAGTTTCGGAGCCGGCTCTGCAATAAATGCCACCACCGCACGCCCCGCTTGAGCAACTGACTGGGACGGAATCCCAGCCATCTGAAATAGTCATACTTTTCCGGCAGGCTGTGTGCCACAACGGCCGTGTGTCCGTCGGCGCGAAACCGTTTGATGTATGGCAGAATTCGAAACCGCGCCGACGGCACATGCACGCCCGAAGAAAGAAACAGCAGCCTCATGATTTGTCTCCGTCAATGCCGTCCACGGTAACGGTGTTGTCGTGCCAATCGCGCCGGGATGCCTGCCAGATCCACAGCCAGAGCGGTGTCTGAATGAGCCCCGTCCCCAGCAGATAGCCAAAGGCCATTCCGGTTGCTCCCCAGATTCTTCCCAGCACCAGCTGGAGCACGGCGATTGAAGTGCTGGAAATCAGCGCCGCCCCGAGAAACGGATCGCGTTTATGAGCCCGCACATAGAGATTCACGCACAGAGCCGGCTGCAGCAGGACCAGTGCGAGCGCAAACACGGCCGTGGGGAATGGTGGCAGGAGCCGCTCAGACAGCCGCACAAACAACCACTCCTCACGCATCCCCAGCAACGCTACGCCGCCGCAGAAGGCCGCCACGGACACAGCCAACCCCGCCAGAGCCCGCCGAAACATGGTGAAGAACACGCGATCCAGTTCCTGCCAGCGACGTTTTGCAATCAGCATCCCCAGCTCCGGCCGCCGCGTTTCCAGCCACGCCATCGACGCCGATTGCAGCGCCGTGAGCACCGTCCAGGTCATTCCCAGACGCCCCGCCTCACCCACCCCATGAAACCGGAAGATCACGAGCAGCGGGAGCTGACTGGCGGCCCACAATGCCATCCCCTGCACCGCCACTCGCCACTGCAGTGGCAGCACTTCCGTGCGCCAGTCCACGGGATCGCCGCGCACGCTTCCCGCCAGCTCTCTGAAGAATCGCCGATATCGCACGCCAATCAGCCACAGGTCGAAAATCAATCGGACAGCGGCTGCACCCGCCAGCGCCCAGAGTCCCGTTCCCGACAACAGCAATCCCCAGACCACTCCCGTCCCGCACACTGCCTGCCATAATCGCGCTCGATTTAATACAGGCAGCTGATTGCAGCCTTCAAGGATGGCTGTCAGCGGCAAACACAACAGCTGTCCTGTGGTGAACACGACCAGCAGCAGCCATGGGGCCCGCCAGACAACCTGATCCCGATACCCCGACAACTCACGAACACGCTCCGTCTGTGCAAAAAACCAGAGCCCGCTTCCGGCCACCACAAACAGAAATACGGCTGCCGCTCCGCCGTACCAGTTCAGGGATTTGCGCACGAGTGATGCAAGGCGACACCGGGCTCCACTGTCACCCGCCGGCACTCCGCCGTCAAGACGAAGAGCTGCCCATTCATGACTGGCAATACTGATCAGCACGACACTCAAACCCAGTTCCACAAAGATCTGCAAACCCAGCATCCGGGAAAAGGCCTGAAAGTAATCCTGCCCGGCTGCTGTGAGTTGCCAGACCAGCAGCAGCTGTGTCAGCGGGCCGGTGAGCAGCTGCCAGATGCGGGCGAGTACCGCGTCCCGGACAGCGCGGTCAGTCAGCCGCGCGGCTTCACTCGCTGCGGCCGTTCCACTGCCCGCACCGGCCGTCATTGACCGGCCTCCGTTCCGCGCGTTGCTGAAATCGTCAGACGCCCGCCCTGACCCAGCCAGGCCAGAACGTGCGCGAATGGAGCCAGCAACAACTGGCCCGCCAGAGTTGGCTGATCAGGGTAACGCTTCAGATACCGCCCCAGTCTGCTTGATCCCCGATAACTCAGGATCGCGATTCCTGCGCTTCCCACGAGATTCAGAATGGTCCGCTGATGCTGGACTTCGATGTCCCGATAACCGCATTCGGTGAGCAGCTTTGTGATTGACTGCGGAGTGAAGTGATGCAGATGCCGAGGCAGTTCCCAGACGTACCACGCCGCCCCGAAAACCCGTGGTTCCCAGCACCCTGCATTGGGAATACTGAATAACAGTCGCCCGCCCGGACGCAGGCGTCGGTGCAGTTCCTGCAGTGTCCCCCGCACGTCCGGAACATGCTCGAGCACCATCCATGCCGCCGCAAGGTCGAATTCGTCCACTGCACCAGGCAGTGTTTCGAGCATGCCGCAGTGTACATCCAGCCCCGCAGCTGCAGCCCGCGACGACGCAGACTCGCTGAGCTCCACTCCCTGCACCTGCCAGCCAGCCTCCTGCAGACGCTGCAGATAGCGGCCGGTCGCACAACCCAGCTCAAGAGCCTTCAGGGGCTCTTCAGGCGGAATTCCGCGCACGCGACGGTGCTCTGCCGCATCGGGAACCGGCTGGCTGAGATCATCCAGCAACCACGTGTAAAACCGCTTCAAACCCGGAATGTGCCGCAGCGGCAACCACCGCAGATACCACGGCCGCACGGGAGCCGCCGCTGCAGCAGCAGCCGGAACACCTCCGGCAGGTGCAGGTGCAGCCTGGTGCGGGCCG
>CAZLOQ010000283.1:5586-6408 GCA_964561125.1 uncultured Chitinophaga sp.
GTATTGTGCCGGATAACAGGCGGCCAGCGATTCTGTTGCCGGCCGGGGATTCATGTAAAGGTGCCCGCAGTTTGTACACTTTACCACATGGAATTCACCCGGCACCGCACACAGGTTGTCGCGCCCGGTCAACACGCGAATACACGCCACACCGCCGCACAGCGGGCAGGCAATTTCTTCGAGCACCAATGTTTCGCCCGCCCCCACTTGCCACCCCAAGGCCACCCGGAATGGTTGTCTCTGACCGTTCCGCAGAAAGTCCGGCGACTACCCCCTGACGCTGACAACAACGCCGCCAGTCGATCAGCCGCCCATCGATGCTGTGTGAATTATCCAGCTTGCGGGCAAATACACAAGCCCGGAAACATGGCCTCCGGGTGGTCCGAAATCCGGGTAACCGTTCACAGCCGCGTTACGGAGCGGGGAGCAACCGTGGGCCGGTGAATCAGGCTCGCGGGCTGGCCAGCGAACCCTCGCTTCAGACGAGACAAGCCCGTCTGGGAGCCTCAGAGGCGTGCTTTTGAGAGGTATCCCGCGACACCGTGCGTACCAGTCCGGCAAGCCGACGTGGTGGCGAACACCTCAGCCCCCGACGGGCTTGCCCCGTCGGAGCTGAAGGTTCGCCGGCTAACCCGCGCCGCCAACACCCCTGCAGCCCCCGTCGGGCTTGCCCCGTCGGAGCTGAAGGTTCCCGGCTGACCCGCGCCACCAACGCCCCCGCAGCCCCCGACGGGCTCGCCCCGTCGGAGCTGAAGGTTCCCAGCTATACCGCGCCACCAACGCCCCTGCAGCCCCCGACGGGCTCGCCCCGTCGGAGCTGAA
>CAZLOQ010000284.1:0-6406 GCA_964561125.1 uncultured Chitinophaga sp.
CAAAACTGCATCCCTGCGGCTGGAAAAGTGCGCTCAGGTCTGACTGGAACTGACAGTGCAGCGGCTCCCGATTTCCGGGGTGAACCCCGAGAGCTTTAGACGCACCCTCGCACGATTGCGTTGCGCTCACTCCACTCCTCTGTGTTCCTCTGTGCCTCTGTGTTTCAAAACCCATCCCTCCTCCACGTGGGCGTTGGAGGGGCGTTGCCGGGGCCGTATCTGAGAACTGCCCTTACAGGCCGTGTTTCTTCGTTGGGGGCTGACCCGGGGTTGCACCCCGGGCTGATGGAACTGGCCTTACAGGCCGAAATCGCGGGGGGGGGGCGTCATTGGTCATTGGTCATTGGTCATTGGGCGGTGGGCCAATGCCACCTGCTTTGAGCGGAACATCGCGCGCCGCACATCTTCTATTCGGAGCCGAAAGTGGGTGGCTTTGGGCCAGCGTTGTTCCGCTGCGAACGCAGCCCGAGAGCCGCTGGCATTTGTCACCCGCAAGGCATCCGCGGGCCTTGCCGCTGTCCTCAGGCGGCAGCCAGCAGCGCAAGCTCTTCCGCGTTGACCGCGACGATTGCGATCCCCAGTTTATCAGCGACTTCGGCGACTTCTTCCGGCTTGAGGATGATCGTCAGACCGGCTTCGACAGCCAGCACCCTGCCGCCGGCTTCATGCATGGTCTTAATGGTTTCCACGCCGATTGTGGGCACATCGAACCGCAGGTCCTGTCGTGGCTTGGCCACCTTGACAACAGTAAATCCGCGGCGGCACAGCTCACCGGCACGGCGGATACAGCGGTCAGTGCCCTCGATCGCTTCCACGGCAATCACGGCGGTGTCGTTGACCACAACGGTCTGACCGATGTCCAGCCGCCCCATTTCTCTGGCGAGATCCCAGCCGAAGCGAATGTCTTTCCATTGTGACGGAGTTGGACGGCGCTGGGTGAGGAATCCGTGTTTCACGAGCAGCTCCGGTGCAAAGTTCAGTGCGGAATCAAAAATCAGACCATCGCGTTCAAATTCGCGGATCACCGCCAGCAGGATGGTGTCATCCTTTTTGTTCTCCCGGGCGTAGCGATACCACATATGAATGGTTCGCCAGTCCGGCAGCAGTCGCACCCAGCGGAACGGATGGAACAGTACGGTTTTTTCAATCTTCCCTGCCATGATCACACGATCCACTCGGGCTTTTTTCAGGAGCCGAATTGAGCGGCCCATGCGCGCCAGTGGTGCGAAGCGAAACTCGTCGCAGGCTTCAGCCAGATCCGGGGAAGCCATCCCGGCGACTCCCAGACCGAACACCTGGTGCCCTGCCCTTCGGGCTGCACGTGCGAATACGATCGGGAATTCACCGGCACCGGCAAGCAGTCCCAGTTTCATGGGGGGATCCTGACGTCGAAACGGCAGCAGCCGCGGTTCAGAGAAATCGGAAGCATGAGCGGACATGGCAGCAGGGAAGGCTTAGGCAAAAAGGTTAAATCAGAAATGTTTCACGCGGCGTCTGATGCCTGGCCACCAGCCTGTTTCACCAAAGCTGCAACCGTTTTCTCCAGCTGTTTCACGGCGTCACGCAGATCGGGCAGTCGCTTAAGTGCCATCAGTTGGCGAGTTGTTTCGGCAGCAGGGGCCGCGGGACTGCCAAGGTACGTCTGACCTCCGGGAAGATCCCGATGCACTCCGGCCTTCGCCCCGACCACAGTCCCGGACCCCAGATTCACGTGATCTGCAACTCCGACCTGTCCGGCGCAGATGACATAGTCGCCGGTGGTTACAGAACCGGCAAAACCGACCTGGGACACAATCAGGTTGTGTCGACCAACCCGGCAGTTGTGGCCAATCATCACCTGATTATCGATGCGGGTGCCCGTACCGATCACGGTTTCACCGACTTTTGCGCGATCGATTGTCGTGCCGGCGCCGATCTCCACGTCGCTTTCGATCACCACGGTGCCGTAGTGCGGCAGATGCACATGCCGTCCGGCGACAAGACGATAGCCAAAACCATCTGCGCCAATGACGCAGGACGCGTGAATGATCACATGGCTGCCGATCTGCACGCCGTCATACAGGACGGTGTTGGGATGCAGGACCACATCATCCCCCAGGACGCAGCCATTACCGATCACGACACCGGAATGGATGTCACAATTGCAGCCGATCACCACGTCATCGCCGATCACAGCCATGGGGTGAATGTTGGTGTTTGCCCCGATTCTGGCAGTTTCAGCGACGCTGGCTTTTGGCGAAATGCCCAATCGAGGTCGGGGCCGTGGCGGAAAGAGCACTCCAGCGACGGACAGGAACGCCGGTTCCGGTTCCGGAACAACGACGAATGTGATTTGAGGAAATTCGGCGAGTTCTGTGAGGACGGATTCCGGAGCGATGGCCAGCAGAGCCTGAGATTTCCGCAGCCGGGGAAGGTTGCGGGAGTCGCCGATGAAAGTGAGGTGCTGTGGACCGGCCCGTTCGACAACCTGAACGTCGCTGATTTCGACATGCGGATTGCCCACGAGCTGCCCATGCAGCATTTCGGCCACTTCGCGGGCTGTGAGCGATCTCCGGGGGACGTCCAGCGACATCGAGCAGTCCTTTGCTCTGCAGGTGAGAAAAACATTTCACGCCGAAATTTAATGGGGAAGCCGATGTTGCTGCAAGGGGAGATCTGCGCGGACCGGCCAACTGACGCTGGCCGGCAGTCGCACCGGTCGCACCAATTCCATCGTCTCACCGCATAGCCCTCAGAGCCGTGCGGGGAAAACCTTCAAACCCACGGACCAACTCCCGTATCGATTGGGGCGTGGGCACAATGGCTGCCTTTAAGTCCCTGTCTGTGAGAGACTCTGCACGATTAACGCCTGTTGCTGAAGTCTGCCAGTGCCTGCTGAGCGTCCGGCTGCTGCAGGCAGCGAATGTAGGCTTCTGTATCCGCGTGCCAGGCCACTTTCGGCTGGGAGCCTTCGTCCAGATGGATCAGACTTTTGGTTTGTCGGAGTGCTTCTGCGGGAATCTGCAGCAGTCTTCTGGCCCACGCTTCGCCATGGCTGATGAGCGATGCAGCGGGGACCACTTCATTGACGAGGCCCCAGTCCAGTGCGGTGGCGGCGGAGATCGGGCGGCCGGTGAGGCAAAGTTCGAGAGCACGGGATTTGCCTACGAGTGCTGTGAGCTGAGCGAGGCCATAGCCGGGGGGCCAGCCAAGGAGCACTTCGGGCATGGCAAAGCGGGCCGGGTGGGTGGCGATGCGGAGGTCTGCCGCGCACGCGGCCACGCAACCGCCACCGAAGGCATCGCCGTTGACCAGTGCAATCACAACCTGCGGGATGCGTTCCAGCGCCAGATACATGCGAGCCTGACGGCCGCTCAGCGCACGCGCCTCATCCAGCGGAATCTTCGGCAGTTCGCGAATGTCATCTCCTGCGCAGAAAGCCCGGCCAGCTCCGGTGAGCAGGACAACGCGGACGTCTGCGGCGTGTCCCGCCAGCCATGCCACGAGTTGTTCGAAGTCGCCCGTCATCCGGCGGTCGACCGCATTGAGCACTGCAGGGCGGTTGAGCGTTACAATCGCCGTCTGATTGCGAATATTCACGGTCAGTGTTGAAAGTTCAGGAAGTGCAGCTGTGTTGGGGTGCAGATGGTGCATGGAGGATTCCGCTGAAATCGCAGCGAGATTGTCAATGATTTTCTGCACGGGCAGCACAGCGCGCACGTGCGTGCCCTCACCCAGCAGTCGTTCGCCAGCCCGGCATTCAACCCGAAAGTGCACTTTGCGCCCTTCGATCGCTGTAACAGTTGCATAACCGGTAACGGCTGTGCCGATCCCGGCACCGGCCAGATGTCGAATCTGCACATCGATCCCCACCGACTCTTCGCCTTCGTCCAGATGTGGCCGCAGAGCTTCGCGAGCGGCCCGCTCCATCAACAGAATCAGATTGGGTGTCGAAAACACCGTCGCCCGTGCGTCTCCGCCGAGCGTGATCACCATGCCGGCATCGACGACCCAGTGGAGCTCACCTGTGTGACCGGTCTGTAAAGTCGGTTTCATGGCAATCAGGGAGAGCCGTTGGAGAAGGAGGGGCAGCAGCCGGCGAGGCCATCCGCAGGGTGCAGAGGAATCGCCGGGAGTGTCATCGGTCAGAGCAAACGTGCGGCGTCCGGCAAACTGCGGCGCACAGGCCTTGCCGGGGAAAAAATCGCCCACCCGCTCCACGAAATCCGCGCCTTTTTCCGGGCTTTCCGACAAATTCCACAGAATTCCTGTGTGAGCCGCTCAATCGGTGCGGAATTTTCTTGCATCGACTTCACTTGCTGTTCTGCAGAAAACGGCGAGCTTCAGCGGAATCCCTTCGCGGAAACTCGCCGAACGCCCTGAAACCCTGTTTAATGCCCGCTCAAACTCCGAATGGTTCGGGGGCGAATTTCGCGAAAGATCCACCATGCGAAGACCTGGTTCACCGGCCAGCCTGCTGTTTCGGCTCATCATCCCTGCCACCGCAGCGTTTGTCATTACCATTCTTGCGCTGGTCGCTGTGGTCTTCGGAGACGAACGGGCGCCTCTGGCCCGGGTGATCAACCGTTACGGAAACCTGGCGCTCATCATCGAGTTCCTGCTGATTATTGTGCTGACGCTGGCGTCGATGACCGTCGATCGCCTGACCACACTCAGACAGCTGCGAACCGACAGTGCCCGGAATGACACATCTCCCGGCGACAACGCCCCGAACTCGAACGCAAACTCTAACTCGGCCTCCACCTCCACTCAGCCACAGGGTCCTCATCATGTTTGACCTTTCCGCCATCCAGTCTGCTCTGAAACAGTTTGGTCTCGACGGCTGGCTGCTCTACGACTTCCGCGGCTCCAATATCCTCGCCCAGCGGATCCTCAAGATGCCCGCGGGCTTTCATGGTTCGCGCCGCTATTTCTATTTCATCCCGGCCAGCGGCCAGCCTCGCAAGCTGGTTCATCGGATTGAAACCGATGTTCTGGATCATCTCCCCGGCAGCCGCTCTGTTTACCTTCGCTGGCAGGAGCTGGAAGCGGGCGTGCAGAGCATGGTGCAGGGCTCCGGCCGCGTCGCCATGGAATATTCGCCGCGCAACGGAAACCCCTACATCTCTCGAGTTGATGCCGGCACAGTCGAACTGGTCCGCTCCTTCGGCTGCGAAGTCGCCAGCTCCGGCGACCTGATCTCACTCTTTGAATCCGTGCTCAGCGAAGAACAGCTGCAAAGTCATCTCCGCGCATCCGCAGTCACGAACGCCGCGTTTGATCGCGTATGGGCGTTTATCGCCCGCAGGATTCGCGAAGCCGGCAGCGTTCAGGAGAGCGAAGTTTCCGACGAAATCATGCGACACTTCGACGAACACGGACTCACAACATACAGCCCGCCGATCGTCGGAGTGGATGCCAATGGCGGCAACCCGCACTACGCCACAGGCACCGGCAGCCAGACCACCATCCGCGAAGACAGTTTTGTGCTGGTGGACCTCTGGGCTCGTGAAAAACCACCCGGCTCCTGCTACAGCGATCTCACACGCACCGGTTACGCGGGCCACACCGTCCCGGACAAATTCACACAGGTTTTCAACGTGGTCGCTGCCGCCCGGGATGCCGGGATCGCCCGCGTCCGTTCTGCATTTGCTGCCGGGCTCCCCGTCACCGGAGCCGATGTTGATGATGCCGTTCGCGCCGTCATCGAGGCCGCAGGCTACGGTGATGCCTTCTGTCATCGCACCGGTCATAACCTCGCTCAGGAAGTCCATGGAAACGGAACCCACATGGATAACCTGGAAACGTGTGATAACCGCCAAATCCTCCCGGGAACACTCTTCACCATCGAACCCGGCATCTATCTCCCGGAATTCGGTGTCCGCAGTGAAATCAACGTTTTCGTGCAGCGTGACGGACAGGTGATCGTCACCGGGGGACCACTGCAGACCGAAGTCGTGCCGATCCTTGCCGTCGGGGGCGGCTGACCTCGATTCCCTGACGACCACGGCTCGATCAGCTGGACAGCGGCAGACCAGACAAACTCAGGCAAAGACGCGAGGAGGCAAAGTTCGGGAGTGGCACGACGGCTGCAGGTCAGGACCGCCACTTAGCGCTGTGCCTTTGCCTGAAGCTGCTGACTTCTTCACGTCAAAGTGCATGGCACCCGGCGCTGCACGCTGAAATTACCTGTCGTTACCGGACGGCTCGCGCCGTACCGCTTCTATTTCGAGCCGAAAGTAGGTGGCATTGGGCGGTAGCCAGTGCGAAGTCGATGATGTTGCGGGACGCCGAAGGTTGCAGGCAACAGCCCAGCTGTGTTTACGGCCTGTAAGGCCAGTTCCATCAGCCTGGCATGAAATGCCAGGTCAGGCCGCCCCCCGGAAGCTTACGCCCTGTAAGGGCAGTTCTCAGCCGAACGCTGCGT
>CAZLOQ010000285.1:0-6334 GCA_964561125.1 uncultured Chitinophaga sp.
CAGGGATATCTGGACTTCTGGGTCGAAGGAACTCAGGGATCTGCAATTCAGGCCGACACACTGGTCGACGCTGAGGCGGAATTTACCGTCACCGGAGATGCCGCCGCTAATGTGCAGTTCGACGGGGCCGCGGAGCAGGTTGCCGATCAGACATTCCGTTATTACTTCAGCGGACAATTCACTACAGGCACCGTCTCGTTCCACTTCACCAGCAGCACATTCCGCGATACGAATGCCGTGGCAAACGTCGCTGAGACCGAACTCTTCACGGTCGCTGGTATGCGGGCCACGCTTGCCTACCCCACCGCCGTTGTGTTCGGCAACAGCGCGCTCACTCAGCGCGGGTCGTTCGACATTACATTCACCCCCACGACGGGAAATGTACTCGATCTCGATTCCATTCTTGACGAAGAAGCCGAACTGCAGCTCAATGGCGAAGCGGCCCGGGGGGTGCGTATTAATGGCAGTCCTGTGCAGATCGATGAATTCACATTCCGCTATTCGTTTGAAGGGGAATTCAAGCCAGGAAAATTTCAGCTGACAGTGATTGACGGTCGCGCCTTCGATTCGGCCGGCCATACTCTCACCGGCTGGTCGGAGGAAATCATTCTGCAGGAGCTGACTGGCCGTTTATTCTCTCCATCAAACCTTTCAAACACCGGTCGCAATAAGCTCAATGAAAACGGATACATCGAAGTTGAACTGCCGGATCTGTTCGGTGTGGGGCTGAATGAAGCGTCGTTGACGGATGAAGAAGACGAAATCGAGCTGTACACACTGAACGCGGATGGTGAAGAAGAACCTGTGCCTGGCGTCACCGGCATCAACGGGATTGCCGAAAAGGTCTCCGACAACGTCTGGCGCTATCGTTTCTCAGGCCGGTTTGACCCAGTCCAGGTCTATGTACGTTTTCTCCCCGGGACATGGAAAGACAAGGCTGGAAACATCAATGCAGGGGCAGAGGCAACATTCAATGTCTACAGCAATGCTGCCAGCTTTGAGATCATTGTGAGTGGCGGTGCGGAACTGTACGGAGCTGTCGAGGATCTGCGATTGCTGTCCCTGAGCGGCGAGGCAAAACTGAGCGTGGACATCTCAGCAGAACACCCGGGCGGACGTGTCCAGCTGGACCTGAATGGCCGCGCGGACGTGATGTATCTCGGGACCATTGGCGCAGTCTCCGGCCGCTTCGTGTTCGAAATGCGAGCTGGAGAGACCCCGGGACTCTGGGGTGTGATGAAGGTCGACACGAACTTCGAAAAATTGCGACCGATCGGAGTGGACGCAGATCTGTTTGCACTGCTGCAGATCAATACGACTGATGTAGTCAAGACTGAGACGCTGACACTGCCAGGTCAGGCTGAAGGTGGTGCAGATCTTACAGAGACCTATCATCTGGCTCCGAAGCTGTTTGCGCTCCAGGCAGCCGGAAAACTGAAATTCCACGTTCCGGACGGGAATGAAGACACACAGTTCGGCATGCAATTAATGCGGCTCAGCGGCGTGTTTTCTATCGAGATTTCGCCAACGCACCTCGAAATCTTCACGATGTCCAAGCTTGAGCTGGGCCCTGAAGACCTGCGACTGCTGGATCTGCAGGCACTCGGCGTGTTCATCCTGAACGGCCAGGGCTTCGCGATGGACCTGGAAGTCACAGCAAGCGTTGGGGTGACCGAGGTGCTCGCGCTCAGCGGAGCGTTCCGAGTGGTCACAAACGTGTCGAGTGTCGATCAGAAGGTCAACATCCCGAGGAAATTCATCGACGATGGCTATCTGCCTCCTTCTGCGATCGCCGAACGCTCCCCGACCGACGCTGTGCAGCCAGGTCGGGTGGTGCGACTGCCAGGCAGCTTTATCGACCGACTGGAGATCACAAAGGACGAAAATGGTACGCCGATTTCGTGGGCGTATGTCGTACCTGCAGGAGCGCCCCTGTGGAGGGGAGGGAGTCGAGTCCCCGGCGGCCCCTATGTTGTGGCTCAGGGCAGAGCTACGTTTTATATCGTCGATGTGTTCGTCGTCGAAGCGGCCTTCCGCATCGAAGTCAGTTCAAGCGGTCTGTTCATCCAGGCAGAAGGTGGACTCAGGCTGGCAGATCTGGGATCGGCCAACGCGCGGGGTTATCTGGAAGTCACAGCCCAGGGACTCGTTGCGGCCATGGACGTCAGTCTCAGCACACCCGGACTTGAAGCCGCAGGCATCACCTTCTCTGCTGATGCCAGCCTGCTGGTGAACACCACATCCACAGAGCGCCAAATTGAACCGCTCACCGACCGACTGCTGCTCCAGCCAATCATCGTCCCGCCAAAAGCTTTCTCACTTCGCTTTGGCGGTGTGATGGGAGTCCGCATACCGGGGACGTCGGTTCGATTATTTCGCATGCAGGGAGTCATGCTGCTTGAAATCAATTCGAATGGCCTCGGAATTTTCGCTGACGCCAGCATCCACGTCGATGTGGCTGCCGACCTGTTATCGGCCAGTGCGACGGGGGTCTTCCTGATTACACCGCAGGGTGCAGCCGCCGAGATCGATCTGTCCATAGACGCGTTCGGCAATACACTCGCGGATGTCCTCGAACTGAATATCCAGGCCAGACTTGTCTTCAACACAACATCAATGGACCTCGGGATCAATATCCCCGAGCGATTCATGGGATACCTGAGCCCCCGTGCAAAGTCCCGACTAAGAGCGCCCGCGCCCGGCGAGCCTGCCACCTACTACGTCGTTCCGGGCGGAGCGCCCCTCCTTGGTGGATCGACGGCCGCTCCCGGCGCCTACACAGTCTTCATGATGCAGGGAGAACTCACGCTGCTGAAAGTATTCCACGCCTCAGGCTCCTTCCAGATGGTGTTTTCAACCACACTCTTTGAGCTGAAATTCGACGCTCAGATGCGGCTGGATCCGATTGGTCAGGTAGACGCCAGCGGTGTCCTGCAGATTGACAGCCGTGGGGTAGTGGGAGCACTTCAGCTGGGTGGCAAATTCAGTCTCGGGCCAATTGAAATCTTCGGGGCCATGCAGCTTGAAGTGAATACAACCGGCCAGGATCGGACAATCGAGCGTGTGCAGTACGACTTCTCAAGTCGCTCGATCAGCCCCGGAAAGATCCCGGTGATCCTACCGGCACAGTCGCAGCGGATCTTCGTTGGCGGATACATGGCACTGATCGGTTTCACCTTCGAGGGCTCCTTTGAGCTGGTAAACAACCCAAACGAGATCCGCGTTTCGGTGAATGCCAGATTCAAGGCATTTGACGCCCTGTTCCTGAAAATTCACGCAACTCTCGCCATCATCAAAGGAAACTCACCGGGGATGGTCATCGACGTCGGCGCGACGCTTGAAACCGGGTTCTTCGGAGTGGATGGCATCTTTGACCTTGACGTGGATTTTCGCCTGAAAATGAACACACGAGGCGGAACCACCAAAGACGAATATGATCTTTCAATCCCACGAGGCTACTCGCGTATCTCTTTTGATGGAAAAATGAAACTGCTCGGTGCTATCGACATTCAGGTCGGTGGGCTTATCGAAGCATATCTGGGAATTTTCCGAGTTGAACTCAGCGGAAGTGCCCAAATTCTTGGACAAGGTATTTACGGATACGGATTCCTGAGCTCAGAGGGGGAATTTCGTCTGCTGTTCGGGGGCAATATTCAGATCGGCCCACCCGGTTTTGGTGTCAGCGGATCTGCCAGCTTCGAGATTAACCGATTGGATGGGAACGGTACCGAAGCATTCGGAGACGGCAACTATCGGGTCAATGTAATCGGGCACATACAGGGTTCCGTGCAGCTCTTTGGAATTACGCTTCTTGGTGCATACCTTGGCTTCGGCCTTGATGGGTCGACCGGGCGCGTCTACATCACTCCAAAGGTCAGGATTCTCTTCGTCGAGATCAGTACCACATTCAACTTGTTCTACATCCGCACTCCACCCCCGGTGTACCTCGCGGGTAATTCTGATGATACTGGCCCGGCAATCTGGCGACGAGGCGAGTTGCACCTCAACGTCGGCAATCGGGCAGACTTCAGGAATGAGTCGAATGATGAAACCAATGAAGGATACGTCATAACGAAACTTGGTGACGATCCGAATTACCCCGGAGAGATTCTGCAGATTGAGGCATTTGGACGGCGTCAGAACTATCGCGGCGTAACAAGTATCGTCGTAAATGCCGGAAGCGGATATGACTTTATCCAGATTAACCCGCAAATCACCTCACCAGTAATTATGCGTGGCGGCGACGGCTCCGACACGTTAAAGACGTTTGGGGTCGGGGACGCAATCATTGACGGTGGCTCTGGAAACGATGAATTGCAGGGAGGACTTGGGCAAAACTACTTCGTTTTCGATGATGGATTTGGGCGGGACGAGATTACAAACGTTAGTACGGAAGGCTTTCCTTCTACGAACAAGTTTGACTTTTCAGCTGTTGCTGAAGACATGTCGTTCAGGATCGACGATTCGACTTTTTTTGGCAGCCCGGAAGGTTACAATGACAGAATTATCGGTAAGGCGATGATTAACGGGCGCGAGGCAACGCTGATTCCGGAAGACGCAGATACGGTCATCGCCGTGCTTTACGACCATGGACTGGAAGTTGGCGACCGTTTTGTCCTCAGCGGCTCCTCAGTCGCGTCATACAATCGCGAGTTTCAGGTTTCGTCGGTCACAGAGGACGTGCTGAAATTCGATGCGGTAAATTTTGTTCGAAGCCCGCCAACCGGAATTCAGACAAGTCGCGGTCCTGCTTTTCACGATGGTCTGGGTACCGCATGGATAAGGGGCTATTTTTCGGATTGGGAGCCGGGATATCAGGTCTTTATAGAGAGTTCAGCAGCCGGATACAATGGAGTGTTTGAGATTGATCGAGTCGACGAGTATCTATACACATTCAGCGTTCCCTTTGATGACGTGCGAACGGCTATCGATACTCAGATACTACCACAGTATCTCCTGCTTGGTGGCGGAGACGATCTGGTAGAGATTCCGGGTGAAATGAAATACACTGTGCAGCTCGTCAATCCCCCCGGCGGCGGAGCGACGCTTCGTATCAGGGGGGGGCTCAATGGGACAATGTTTCTGACTCCCGGTCAGTTTGTGAATGGACAGTTGAGCGTTACGTACAGTGCATTTGACGGGCTGCAACTGATCGCACCTCATGGCGATTTGATACTGCGAGGCGCCGACGAGCTGAGTTCTGTATCCCTCGATTCCCTCCACATCAAGGTTGTCGCTCAGAGCGTTGAGCTGCCAGTCAGCATTACGGCAGCCAGCCTCGAACTGCATGTTCGGGACGCTCTTGATGTCGCTGTGCAGCTGAATGTTCTTGATCTGGTTCTGTCAGTTGCAGGCGATAATCAGGGCATGATCGTGCAGGATCCGCTGTTTGTTCCGAACTCTGTGCGGCTCTCAGCGCCTGACGGGACGATCACGTTTCCACAGGGAAGACAGGTCAGCACAGGCGATTTTCAGATTCGGGCGCGTGCCGTCAGTATTCCGGATTCAGAGCTTGATCTCTCCATCAACCGCCTGCAGCTGCAGACTCGCCGAGGCTTCGGTACGCGCGTTATGGTGAGGAATGATCGTGATTTGGCGCTGACACAGCTTCCTGTTGAGGCACCTCTCGTGTCTCTCGACGGCGGACTTGCGGCCATCTTCCAGGGGATTACATGGATTTCAAATGTTGCCGAAGACTGGGCGGCCGAGGTGTTTGACGGGGCGCTGAATCCGAGTGTGCTGGTTGCTGATCAGCTGCTTTCGATCGAGCTCCCCGCCCGCGGCGAAGACGGAGACGAAGACACGCTCCTCGTCACCGGTGTTCTGCAGTCATGGAACAGTGACGTCAGGATCATGGCCGATGAAATGGATTTCCACGGAAATGAGGCGTCAATTCGCGGCCAGGGAGCACTCACGCTCGAAGCGGCTACGGACGTCTGGACATACCGGCTCGGGACGAGTGGTGAAACGGGTGGTGGCAGTGCGGTTGATGCCGCACTCGCCCCAGCCTCGCTGGATCTCACCACACGCGACATCGCTGCTCTCGCAGACGGCTTTGCTTCCATTACCATCGGCCGCAGCGGTGCAGGCAACGTTGTGCGACTGGGTGATGCGTTTGATATGACAGTGGTGAAAGCCACAGGTCAGCCACGACGTGTCAACGCCTCCCTCAAAGATGATTTGACGTTGCTGGCAGATCAATTCATCGTGGAAGGCGATTTCCGCGTGCCACTCAATTCGCTCACTCTTTCGGGGAATTCAGCGGAAGTCCGTCGCGTTAATCTGCATACTCCCAACAACGCTGCTGTGGATTCCGGACTGCGGGCTCCCAGTG
>CAZLOQ010000286.1:0-6332 GCA_964561125.1 uncultured Chitinophaga sp.
CGGAACGGCACGAGCCGTCCGGTGATGGATGCTGAAATCTCCTGTCGTGACCGGAATCGGGGTTATGAACCACGCAGTTCATGCAGTGCATCGGTGAGTCGCTGGATTTCGGCGGTTGTGTTGTAGTGGAGTGCGCCCGCGCGGATCACTCCGAGCGGTTCAAGCCGGGCGGCTTCAGTAAATGGCAGGGCGTAGGCATTTCCGTTCCAGACACAAAGACCGCGGCTGGCAAGCCATTCTGCGGCCTTTCGCGGAGTGAGATCGGGGAAGGTCCACGAAAACGTGGGCACTCGCTCGTGCAGCCGCGAGAAATCCTGGATGCCGTGGATGTGAATTCCCGGGACGGAGCGAAGTCCGTCGAGGAAGGTGGCGGAAAGGGAACGTTCGTAGTCGGTGAGGTGTTGAAAGACGGCGTCCAGTTTTTGCCTGCGAGTGCTGTGCGGAGCTACGGAACCTGGTGGCAGCCATTCAGCGATTCCGGCAAGGTATTCGATGGCGGCCGCTGTACCGGCAATGGCTTCGTGCGACTGTGTGCCGGTCATCCAGAGCCCCGGAAGCTGGCCGGGGGCAGGACGCAGTTTCCAGGGCTTGTATGTTTCAAGCAGCTGGCGACGTCCCCAGAGGATGCCTTCATGCGGACCGAAGAATTTATAGGCGGAGCAGGCAAGGAAGTCGCACTGAAGATCGCTTACGCAGAGGCGTCCGTGGGGGGCATAGTGCACGGCATCCACAAACGTGACTGCTCCGGTCTGCCTGGCTTTGGCAATCATTTCGCGGACGGGATTGACGGACCCGGTTAAGTTGGAGGCGTAACCCATGGCCGCGAATCGCGTGCGTTCCCCCAGCAGTTGCTCCCAGGCTGCAGAATCCAGCGTCCCATCAACCGGGTTCACGGGGGCATATCGAACGGTGGCTCCCGCCTGTTCTGCAGCGAGCACCCACGGGGAGACGTTGGCGTCATGATCCAGCTGTGTCAGGAGGATTTCGTCGCCTGGTTTCCACGTCTCTGCGAGAGTGTGGGCGAGGTGCAGGCTGAGGCTGGTCATGTTGGGGCCGAAGATGATGCAGTCAGGATCATCGGCCCCGAGGAAATCAGCGACGGTCTGGTGGGCGTTGGTGAGGATGGCATCGGATTCGCGGGCGGTGGCGAAAGCAGCGCCGCGATTGCAGTTGGTGAACTTGAGATAGTGGGCGACGGCATCGGCCACGGATTCGGGCACCTGACTTCCGGCGGGACCGTCGAAGAACGCAACCGGACGTCCGTCCAGTGTCCGCTGAAGTCCGGGAAAGCAGCGACGGATGGGTTCAATCGGCCACGCACTGATTGCGGGATTGTTCACGGAAGGTCTTTCGGAGGGGAGTTTATCTGCTGGAGCGTCAGCCCCAGAGTTTTGAGATGCGGCGGCGGATTTCGGAGGTATCGCCCTGAATCAGGTTTGCGGGATCGCGGCCTCCGGTGTTCTGCACAAGGCCGTGCGAGACGGGTTCCATCAAAGCGAGCACTTCGGGGGTCAGAAACCGCGTGACTTTGCTCAGCGAGTGCTGGTCACTCCGATGGCGATTGTGGAAGTAATAGCGTTCGGGGCGGAGCACTGTGAGGTGATTGCGGGCACGGGTGAGGGCGACATAGAAGAGCCGCCGCTCCTCTTCGATTTCTTCAGAGCTGCCGGTCGCCATATCGGCGGGAATATTTCCGTCGGCGGCGTGAATGACCGACACGGAATCCCATTCAAGGCCTTTGGCGGAATGGATGGTGCTGAGGATCAGGAAGTCTTCATCGAGGAGTGGGTCGGCCGGAAGATCCTGAGTCGAGGAGGGGGGATCGAGGGCCATTTCCGCCAGAAATTCGGCGCGGGACTGGTAGCGGGCGGCGATGGCTTCGAGCTGTTTGAGGTCGTTGAGTCGGGCGGTGGAGTTGTCGTAGGCAGATTCAAGGAGCGGGGTGTAGTACAGACGCACCGCGTGGATGTCTGCGGAGACGCCACCCGGAAGATCGCGGGGACGGGTGGTGAGTGAGTTGAGCAGCTGGAGCAGTCGAGGCCAGAGATCGCGGAGTGTGACGGGAGGATTCCAGGTCTGCCACGCCGAGAACTGGCCACTGTTTTCCCGCAGCTGATCGAGCAGTGTGGAGGCTTTGGACTGACCGATGCCCGGCAGCAGCACCAGCACGCGAAATCCGGCAACGGCATCGAGCGGATTATCGGCCATCCGCAGGAAGGAAAGCAGATCGCGGACGTGTGCGGTTTCCAGAAAGCGGAGACCGCCGTATTTCACGAAGGGAATGTTTCGGCGTCCGAGCTCCGCTTCGAGAGCCATGCTGTGATGCGAAGCACGAAAAAGCACGGCCTGCTGTTTCAGTGGCACTCCGGATTCGCGACGCTGCAGAATCTGATCAATCAGGTATTCATTCTGAGCGTCTTCGTCGGCACATGTGACGAGCTTTGGCGGAGCACCGGGGCCGCGGCTGGACCAGAGTTCCTTGCGATGCCGTTCCGCAGCGGCCGCGATCACTTTGTTGGTAACGTCCAGTATCTTCTGCGTGCTGCGGTAGTTTTGTTCGAGAGCGACCACGGTGGTACCGGGGTAGTGATCGGGAAAGTCAAGAATATTCCGCACGGTGGCAGCGCGAAATGAATAAATGGACTGGGCGTCATCACCGACTGCCGTCAACCCGCTTCCGTCCGGGCAGAGATTCTTCAGGATTTCTGCCTGCAGCACGTTGGTGTCCTGGTATTCATCGACAAGGATGCGGCTGAACTGACCCCGGAGGATGGGACCGCCGGCCGGATCGGCGGCGAGCGCATTCCAGAACAGCAGCAGGTCATCAAAGTCAAGAACTCGCTGCTTTTCCTTCGTGTCGGTAAACAGCGAAAACAGCTGACCCAGCTGTTCCTGATGTTCAATACACCACGGGAACCACTTCTGCAGCACGCTTTCAAGAGGTGACTGAGTGTTGATGCAGCGGCTGTAGATGTCGAGGCACGTGCCTTTGAGCGGAAATCGGGATTCGGATTTGGGCAGGTTCAGCTGCGAGCGGGCAAGGTTCATCAGATCTTCAGAATCACCCCGATCGAGGATGTTGAAGTCCGGGTGCAGACCAATCAAATGACCGTGCCGCCGCAGCAATTGAGAAGACACAGAATGGAACGTTCCGCCGCAAAGGCGACGAATCACCGAACGCTGAGCCACCGAAGGGTCCCGCAGCGTGGCGGGATCCAGCTTGAGAATGATCGATTCGACGCGGCGAAGCATTTCGGCCGCCGCACGACGGGTGAAGGTCAGCATGAGCATTCGCGACGGGTCAACCCCGGATGCAATCTGCCAGGCGACGCGGTGTGCCAGAGTTGTCGTTTTGCCCGTCCCCGCGCCGGCAATAATCAAGAGCGGCGATTCTCCGTGCAGCACCGCCTCCAGCTGACGGGGATTGAGCGACTGCAGGAAGGACGGAATATCGGATGAGACGATGTCTGACATTGAGCGGGCCGATGACGGGCGACGGGGCAGAGCAGCCTTGCACTGGGCGAAAGGAGACGAGCAATTTCATTTCGCAGAGCGAAATGCAACTCAGCCGGATCCTGCGGCCGGAAGTCTATCGGGTTGACACACGCCGGACAAACGGAAAAGCGTGCGTCCGTCCTCCACGGATCGCTGCCACGTGGCCGGATTTCGGCAGAACGAATCTGTTGCTGAGCTGCTTTGTCCAACCGGCCACTGGTGCTTTCGGGTGATTCTCGCGCGATTATTTCAGCGGCACAAACGTCAGCGTACCACCGACCATATCGGGCACGATCAGTTGCTTCTGCGTTTCATCATAGAAGAAATCAGCGGCCGTTTTCAGACCTTCAAGGAGCACCTGTTTCTGCTGGGATTTCCGGTCGATTTTCCAGACAACCCCAAGGGTCCAGCTGGAGCCGTAGAAGGCGTCGGGGGTGACTGTGAGTCCGTCAAATCCACGGAGTCCGGAGGCGTGCACATGCAGCTGTCCGCCCTCGAAGTGCACGATGTTTCCGGTGAAAAAATCTGCGGCGAAGACCTGTTCGGCACCGGGTGTACCGGATACGGCGACGCCATTCGGGAACCTCAGCGCCGGATTACCCGGCGGAATCACCTCGGTGATGCGGCCATCGAGTGTCACGCGGTAGATGCGGCCGCGGGCAGGGAGTTTCTGTGCCTCGGGACTGTCGAGGTTCCAGAGTTTGCGTTCGCCCGCCGGGTCAAACATCGGGGATGGCGTGGTCATTTCAGAAACCAGCACGGATTTGCCGTCAGAACTGGCGGCTACGTCGTTGAGGAATTCAACGGGTGTGGGGAAATCTTTGGCCTCGACCAGCTTTGCAGTGCGGCCGTCTGAATCGATGGTCCAGAGTGTGGTTTCGTCCGCGGTTACCAGCAGGCTGCCAAGGAACACCAGTCCCTTGGGGGCGTTGAAGCCGCGGGCAAACACAACAGGCTTGTCACCATCAAGACGCACGATGGTTCCGTCGCCCGGTTCATCACCGTTGATCAGCGTCACAAACAACTGGTCGTTGAATCCGCGGCACACACTTTCAGGACTGGTGCCCACGGGAATCGTGCGTACGGCCGGAGTGTTCTGTGCAGCAAGCCGGCTGGTGGCCGCAGCGGAAATCATGGCTGCTGTGAACGCCACAGCGAAACAGAGAGGACGCAGATGCCTGAGCATTGGGGGATGGTCCTTTGGAAACAAAGCGGGCAGATTTGGGAAACCGCAGTTTATGCCGAAATGCATCACAGGAACACTCCGCCAGCAGAATTCTGCCGCTGCAACACCAGGTGCCGGAACGGGTGACCTGAACGGCCGCCATTTCCCCTGAAAACTGCTTGCCCCGGTTCCGCAGCGACGGTAACCATACGGCGGTGATCAACGGGAACGAAAGGCTTCTGCCGGGTCGGAATCACCGGCGACACGTCAACCCCACCCGGATTTCCGTCGTCAGTTTTTCGTCGTCAGTATGGCCAGATTCGGATTCAGATCATCAGACCCGCAAAACAGCGGTCAATCTCACCTCTCTCTGCTTCGCTCGATACTCCTCTGGGCGTTCTGCCTGCTTGACCTTTCACAGGCGGCCGCGCCGGACGAATTCGAGGGACTGGAAGAGTTTGTGGAGCAGCCACGGCAGGTAAAATGGCAGCCGACTTCGCCGGCAAAGCTGTTTTCAAACAAAGTCGGTGAGGGGCAGCCCGAAGATGGACCTGAGTTTTCCAGGCTGCCTGAATGGACTGCCGAACTTTCCGATGGGACGGGGTCTCAAGGAACCTCAGCCGGGCCGGTGCCACATCAGCCGCCTGATGCCGCCGCAAAGCCTTCCCCGAAATCCGCTCACAGCGGCACCGAAAGCCTTTCGCGGAGATATGACGGAACACTCTTCGATCAGCTGGAAGATGAGCAGCGGGCGGCGTATGAAGTCTATCGCAGTGCTGAAAGTGGCTGGTTGTGGATGCCCGGCGGGGCGGATGACTTCGGCATGCTGAGTCTGTATTCCACCGCCTGGCAGCCGCGGCACAATCTCAACGGAGAACGGCAGCGCACCGCAGGCGGACTCGACTTTGCCTTCAGCATGCACTGGCTGGATGGACCAGGGCTGCTGCCCATGCCGCCACGACTGTACGATTTGACCGCAGCATGGCAGCGCCGCGGTGAACTCGATGGTGGACTCAGATATGACGTGGGACTCACCGCCGGCCTCTACACAGACTTTGAAGACAGCGTCCGCGAAGGCTGGAGATTTCCCGGACACGCCGTGCTGATGCTGCCCGCGAATTCAGACATGGACTTTGTTCTGGGTATCGACTATCTGGATCGCGATGACATCGCCGCACTGCCGGTGGCGGGAATTTCACTGCGAAATGTTCTGCTGGATGATCTGCGGCTGGATCTTGTCTTTCCACGCCCCCGCATCAGCTGGCTGCTCAGTCCACGCAGTCGACTGTACACGGCAGGAGCTCTGGGTGGAGGCACGTGGGACGTGGAATTCCCGGACGGAAGCGGACAACTGGTGACCTCCCGCGACTACCGCCTGTCTCTGGGACTGGAACAACGCCAGGGTGAAGACGGCCTGACCAACCTCGAGATTGCCTGGGTGTTCGGCAGACAACTGGAACGCCGGGGCGACCCGGCTGCGGTCGAGCTGAATGACGCATTGCTGCTGATCATGACGATTCGGCATTGAGTCTTCTTGTTGTGGCTGTTGCAGGGCTCCATCTGAGAACTGCCCTGACAGGGCGTAATGCTCCAACGCCGCCGTACCCGGGGTTGCAACCCGGGCTGATGGAACTGGCCTTACAGGCCGAAATCGCATTGGTCATTGGTCATT
>CAZLOQ010000287.1:0-3116 GCA_964561125.1 uncultured Chitinophaga sp.
GGGGGGGTAGCTGGGAACCTTGAGCTCCGACGGGGCGAGCCCGTCGGGGGCTGCGTTTTTGTCGATCTTTTCGCGTGTTTTCAACAGATGCAGTGCCGCGGGGACTGTTCACATCCAAATCATTGAAACTGGGGGGCACGAGCGTGCTGTTATCATTCTCTGACTGTATGATGACAGCTTTGCAGCTTGTCTTCCCTCCCGGGCACCGGGCGTCCGATCTGCTGCACTTCCGATGCAGGTCCCAGGCCCCGTTTGTTGAATTCGAACGACGCTTGAATGCTCACTTTCCACCCACAGATTCTGGTCAGCAACCGGACAAAAACACAATGAGTCAGATTTCGTGGATTCAGTGGGCTGCAGCCGTCTGTTTAAGCATTCTTGTTCCGGCGTCAGCGGCTTCTGATGATGGCAACCTGAAGATTCCGGATTTTACCAAAGGCGACGTTCTTCCGGCTGGGGCAAAGCATGACTGGAACCTTGGTCCGACCGGATTACGCGGCTGGATGTTCTCAGACAAACTCGTCACGACGGATGCTCGACAGATCCTGATCACGGCGGTCGATGCCGGCTCGCCGGCCGATGGAGTCATCGCGGTTGGAGACGTCCTGACAGGCGTCGATGGCAAGCTGTTCTCATATGACCCGCGTACAGAATTCGGGCGAGCGATCACCGCGGCCGAAACGGACTCTGGCAACGGCCGGCTTGCATTGACGCGCTGGCGATCCGGAGTTTCGCAGGAAGTATCCATCAGACTGCCGGTGTCTGGATCGTACAGCGAGTCCGCGCCATATGAGTGTCCCAAGTCCGCGCGGATTCTGGCGCGGGGGCTGAAGTTTCTTGAGTCCCGCATGGCGGAGGCTGACTATGCGGACCAGCTGGATCCCATACCGCGTTCTTTGAATGCTCTGGCATTGCTGGCCGGTGGTGTCGACGCTTCTTTGCCGCTGGTGCGCCGCGAAGCTCGGTGGGCGGCCGAGTTTCGGACGAATGACTTCAAAACATGGCACTACGGCTACCTGATGATATTTCTCGCGGAGTACGTCCTTGCGACCGAGGATCTCTCTGTGGTTCCTGGTCTGCGGCGGCTGGCTCTGGAAGCCGCAGGGGGCCAGAGCGCAGTTGGTTCGTGGGGGCACACATTTGCGCTGCCGGATGGGCGTCTTCAGGGCTATGGCATGATGAACTCACCTGGGCTGCCGCTGACGATCGGGCTGGTTCTCGCGAGGCAGGCGGGTGTGAACGACGCAAAAGTCGCGCAGGCGATTGACCGCAGCGCCAGACTCCTGCGTTTCTACACCGGCAAAGGGGCAATTCCGTACGGCGATCATGCGGCATGGACGGAAACGCACGAGGACAATGGCAAGTGCGGGATGGCGGCTGTGCTGTTCAGTCAGCTTGGCGAGGCATCGAACGCTCACTACTTCACTCAAATGGCCCTTGCGTCTCATGGCAATGAGCGTGATTGCGGGCACACCGGCAACTACTTCAATCTGCTCTGGTCCCTGCCGGCGATCGGGCTGGCGGGACCGCATGCAACGGGAGCCTGGATGCAGGAGTTCGGTGGCTGGTATCATGACCTTGCAAGACGCTGGGATGGCTCCTTCACGCATCAGGGACCGCCGGAGGCCGACTTTGACAGTTACCATGGGTGGGACGCGACAGGAGCTTACCTGCTTGGTTATGCGCTGCCGCTGAAGAAAATTCGACTCACGGGCAGTCAGGCAGGAGTCTGCCGAACGATGTCGTCCGAGGCAGCCCTCAGAATTGTCGCCGATGGGCGAGGCTGGGATAACAAGGATCGCCGCAGCTTCTATGGCGCGATGTCTGAAAAACAGCTCCTTGAACGACTCAGCTCATGGTCACCGATTGTGCGTGAGCGCGCCGCTCTGGAGATCTCGCTGCGAAAGAACCCTCCTTTGTCTGAGATCATCGCACTGCTGGAATCAGCAGCCCTGGAAGCTCAGATCGGGGCGTGTCTGGCATTGGAAAGCATGCGGGGGGATGCCGCGCCTGCAGTTCCGAAACTGCGTACTCTGCTGAGTCACAATGATCTGTGGCTTCGAGTGCGGGCGGCATCAGCACTTGCCGCCATCGGAACGCCCGCTCTTGATGCGCTGCCGCAACTGCTCGAGCTGATTGCTCGCCCCCCGGGCGCGGACGACCCGCGAGGCATGGAACAGCGATTCGTCTCGTTTGCCGTGTTCGGAACCCTGCTGCCTCGTCTGCAGTCACTTGATAACCTGGGAAACGAACAGCTCACCACCGCAATCGCTCAGGGCCTCCGGAATGAAGATGGGCGCGCCCGCAGCGAAATCAGCCGGGTCTATCAAAGTCTCAGCTATCAGCAGATCCAGCCACTCCTGCCCACCATCCTTGATGCCATCAAACAACCGGCTCCCAGCGGCGAAATGTTTGCCGACGGCGTGAGACTGAACGGATTGAAGGTGCTTGCGGCCCATCGGGTCGAAGAGGGAATGCAGGCCGCCGCTGACTATCTCAAAACTCAAAACCCCTGGGCCAGCGAACATCGCACTCCGGAAATTCTGGCTGTCTTTGACGCGTACGGAGCCGCTGCGAAGGTCGTCATACCGCAGCTGGAAGAAACGGCGGTGAGCTTCGAGCGGGGGGAAGTGAATTTCCCGCGGAATCTGAGTCGCCGAAAGGCCAGTGCCGTACGCGAAGCGATCAGGAAAATCACGTCTGCATCGGAAAATCCGGAGTTACGATCCCTGAAATCGCTCCGGAATTGACGCCTGCCCAGGGGTTCCATGCCGTTCTGCTCCCCGCCCCTGCGAAATGTACTGGTCCACAGGCTGAGGTCTTGTGCGCAGCTCGACTTGAATGAACGTGCTACTCGATGGTTTCTCGCCAGCTGTCGGCCAGCTGCTGTTCGGTTTTGCCAGTCAATTGCTGCCAAAGCTCGCTGGTGTAGCGTCCCTCGCGGGCTGCCGCGTTGAGCTGCTCAAGGATGCCCGGATTCGCAGGATGTGTGCGAATGACGAAGTCCAGAAAGTTGGCCGAGACGCGGTAGCTGGCGTCATGCTGCGCTGTCCGGCGACGCTCAGCACTCAGCTTCGCTCCCCCGGTTTCCGGTTCGAACAGAAACCAGCGAACAT
>CAZLOQ010000287.1:3126-6267 GCA_964561125.1 uncultured Chitinophaga sp.
CGCGCTGCCCGCCGATCCCCGCCGACGGCCGGAATACTGCTGAACCACATGCACGAGCTCGTGCACAACCGCCCCCCGCGCCTCGCGTTTGAGCTGTCCGCGCATCCATTCGGCATTCAGCGCTATCGTGTTTCCGGAGGCATAGGCCGGCACACCGCGCATGTCCGCATCTCGCAGATACCGCAGCCGAACCTGCCGTGGTGCCTCGAAGCGTCTGCCGGGCAGGAGTTGCACGATGCGGGGATACCATTCACAAATCACCGGTTGCAGTTCCTGTGCCGTCCATTCCTCAAGCTCTTCCGCCTGCGTTGTGTCGATCGTGAACCTGTACCGCTCATCCGCCGTGGTGAACCGGAGCAGACGTGTCGGCGGGGCTTCAATTCGCTGCAACGTCGACGGCTGGCCCGTGATGACATCGATCTCACTGAAGAACGTGTGGCTGAAGCGATCATCGGGATCCGTGTGCTGCAGGACAAACAGCAGGTACCGGAACGACTGGGTGTGGCCGGCTGGCAGGGTAATCCGTGCTGCCACCTGTCCGCCCGCAGACGCCTGCTGGCGGCTGTCGACGCTGGCGATCAGTGACCATCCGGGAGTTGCAGGTACCAGACTGGCAGATTCAGGCAGGGCAGCGGGGACGTCGGCTGTGCCGGCCCCATAGACCGCGTACACCTGTGCTGCCCGCTGACCTGGATGCCACGAATAACTGACGATCTGACTGACCGGCAACGGCTGACTCAGATCCAGCAGCAGTAGACCGTCGGCTGTTCCTGCAGCGAGGAACCAATTACTGCGGGGCTGATCAGCAGCCGTCGGAATCCGACCATCATTGAGCATTTTCAGGGGGCCGGAATTCGCATCCGACCGACCGGCGACAAGCTTCCATTTACCGTCTGCCGCTGCGTCATTCACTGCCGGCGGAGGAATGCCGGGCAACTGGAACGCGCTGCTGTCCTGCGATGATTCGATGAGGACGTCAGGATTGTCGACGGCGGCTGGTTGAGCGGAAGCGGCCGAGCAGAGTACAGCGAACACGATCTGAAGTCGGCAGTTCAGCATTCTTGTTTCCCGGCTGTCGATGGATTGGAGAGCAGTGATGGTAGCTGCGAGATCAGCAATTCACCAGCAGCAGCGGGACTTCCGATCGCAGTCGCGAGTTTCAGACACAGCGTCGTGGATGCAGCGAGAACTGGCTCTGCCGGGAAGCAACCCGATCGCCTGAGAGACGCCGTCGACAGGAATTCCGAATTTGATTTGTGCTGTGCCACAGACGGAAAAAGACGGCTGCCTCCGGCAGCCGTTGGTACTTCTCGACGTTCCGGGGCATCAATATGTTCAACACAGCCAGCCTCTGAGTACTGTCTGACCAGTACAGTGTTCATCAATGAACGAAGATGGCTCTGTCGGGCCAGGCCGACGATTGTGTTGGTGGAGGGGTGAGCGCAGAACGGGCAGCCGCAGGGCCACCCGTTTTGTGATCTTCAGAAAGTGGCAGAAGAAGCGAAGCGTCAGGCCTTATTCCTGCGTCGTGCACGGTATGCCATGCCCAGTGCACCCAATCCGAAAATCGCCATGGAAGACGGCTCCGGGACCGGGCACGCGGATGAGAGGGTCATGGTGTGAAAGTTGAAAGTCGCACGAAGATCCTGGGAACCATTCGAGGCGACTAACTCGCGGCTGGTATAGGAATTGTTGACCGCATAACTACCAAGGTACTGACTAAAAAACGCTGTCGGATCCGGCAACGTTCCGCCATCAACAAACTGATTCTGAGGCCACGGCGGATTAATGATGTCTCCATCGAAATAAAGTGATTTGACAAGAAAAGTAGGATCAGCGGCGAGGAAGATGCCACGATTGTTTGCGCCTGTGTTAAAGCTGTCTGTTCTCATCTGGACTTCGAAATCGTCGTAGTTATCAATAACGGAATCCAGCGGTCGAACCCTGATGCGGTCCCAGGGCACACCTCCAGGGCCTTCCTGGTATGTTCCGCCAATGCCAGTTCCTCCCACTTCAAAGAACAGCCTGGGTTCGCTGCCTGCGGTCTCCTGAGTCCAGCGGTGTTCAACGGCGTTAGTAGTACCATTCGGAGTTTGAGGCGCGTAGTTGTTTATCACCCAGTTAAACGAAACAGCCTGGCCGACTGTGTACCCCATACCAGCATCGGCCGTATTAACGGTGCCGGTTAGCGTGATGGTCACAAGGCAGACATCCGCACTGCATTTCGGCACAGTCAGGGGAATTAAAACTACTGTCAGCAACAGGCCCAAAAGCCTTCCACGGCACATCGGCCAATCTCCAGTTAATCGCATAAAATCACCCTTTCAAAACAGTTATAGTGATCCCTCAATCAAACTCTCATTCATGAAGGCCCTTTCACATTCCCTGCCAAAGGCCAGATACAGTTGTCGTCCCGAACAGGAATTTCTTCCTGCGTTCAGGATACGTGGTACCGAACACGACAGATTCCAGTATGAATTCCCATGAAAATCCTTACCGGAGTCGACATGGCCCGGCCACCACTCCACCATTCGTCAGAACATCGCCTTTGCACAAGCTTCCTGCCCGTCTCTTTATCTACGACTTCATGTCGCACAGTTCGGATGACTGGACGGTGCCGATCTTTGACTGCCTGAGGTCCCCATCGCCGCACAACCCGAGCGACTCAGGATACCTGACGCAACCAACGCCCCTTCAACGACTTCACAGCTGCAAACTCCTGCCCTGAATCACAAAGAAAAAGACTTCAGGCACAAAGCTGTTTTGTGAAGAAGATTCTCAATCGCCATACCGATTCGATGCCTCCCATCCATAATTAGAACCCCTTTCATGCGAACCCCGGTTCCCTGAAAGCAGTCACGAGTCATCATTTGGAAAGCGGTTTGAACTCCGGGAAGCACTCACCCAAAAGTGGGAACGGCCTGTTTTCCATGGAATTTTTGACTTTTTGTCAATGACTGGACGAATTCGGGAGCATGGGAGGGATCCCAAGGTTGGCTTTCTCCCGGTCTTGAAAACGGAGAAGGAGCCCTCGGGTGCGCAGTGAGTCATGCCGGGGGCCAGGCGGGGTACCAAAGGCTGCCGGATGGCAGCCTTTTTGCGGGGCAGTGAACTATGCCGGGCTGCAGGCGACGATGCCGG
>CAZLOQ010000288.1:0-6234 GCA_964561125.1 uncultured Chitinophaga sp.
TGCAGCACCAAGGTGCCATGACGACGGAGTTGCTGACGCAACCTGGCGCTGTCCAATTAGAACAGGTTGTTGCCGGTCTTCCCGAAGTCGTTGACGTTGATTCCCTCATCGAACAACTGCACCTGCTGGACAAGATCGAGCAGGCAGAAAAACAGTTATCTCAGGGTCAGGGCATTCCGCATGAGGTTGCAAAGCAAAGGCTCAGTCAGTGGCTTCAATAGTCCGGGCACCTCTCGCTCTCGATGATATCGAGGCCCGCATACTTTACATCAGTCGTGATTCAGCAATCAGAGCCAGACGGTTCGCGGTCCGCATGATTTCTCGAATTGACTCCCTTGCATCCCAGCCCGAATCAGGGTCGTGGCTGCCAGAGGACGACGGTCGTCAAAAGTGGAAAGCAGACAGCAATCAGTGGCAGTCACCGCTGCAGGATCGTGGCAATCTCTCGCTCACCATTGAAGAGCAATTTGTAATCGCTCGATCGCTTGAGTGCGACCAGGCTTCGTCTGGCCCCAGCGGAAGAGGCAGGACAGCGAGTCCAGCTGGCAGGGATCACTCGGAGCTTCAATCGCAGTCCGGCGAGCGATCAGTTGCTGGTCAAAATCTCCGCGTTTGGTCAGGGGCCGGCCGCCGATGCGATCGAAGGCTTCCCGCCGGAACGCGAGGCTGGCGTGGAATCTGCCTTCGTCGTCCGCCCACACAACCAGAATGTCCCCCTGTGCCAGGCCGGCCAGGGCGTTGAATTTCTGCGGCATTAAGCGGAAACGACGTGCAATGCTGATGATCTGCCAGCCCTCGGCGGTTTCGTGTTTCAGCTCGCCGACAACCCGGGCTGCAGACGGGGCAAGCCCGTCTGGGAGCCTTGCTTTCATGCTGCCGCGGGCGAGCCCGCGAACCCGCGAACCCGCGCTGGCGAATTGTTCCCCTGTTCCCTGAACTGCGGCAGGTGCTGGCGGAGGCGTTTGAGGCGGCCCCTGATGGTGCTGAATTCATCGTGAACAGGTATCGGGACCGTGCGACGAATGCTCGAACCACGTTCGCGAAGATTCTTGACGGGGCTGGTGTCCCGCGGTTTGAACGGCCGTTCTGCAACCTGCGCAGTTCAAGGGTCACGGAATTGAGGCAGCGGTTTGATCCGAAGGTGGTGGCGATGTGGATGGGGCACAGCGAGTCTGTTTCGGCAAAGCATTACACTCAGGTTCGGCCGGAGGACTTCGCGGCGGCGGTGGGGCGAACGACGGACCCACAGACGGACCCGAAGGCGTCCGAAAACCCCGGAACACAGGGAACCGGAAAAACAGCGAACCCGGAAAAAGCCTGTGTTTTTCCGGGTTCTGCGGTTGAATTCGGTGGTATTCGTCCGGTGGGAATGCTCCGACAGGGATTCGAACCCTAGACCTACTGATTAAGAGTCAGTTGCTCTACCAACTGAGCTATCGGAGCGAGTTTCTTCAGGAATGATAATACGGACAGCCGAGTCTGCAACTGGTTCGGAGGGATTTGTTGGAATTTGGTGGATTCGGCGGTAGCGGTTCCAGAGTTGAGCCGTGAAGGTGAGGGGGAGAGTGATGACCAGCCGTGCGGTTTGGAACCCGGAGTCGTTGAGGCAGGTGAAGGCCAGGAGTGTGGCGAGTGCGGCGAGGCAGAGCAGTTGGTGGCGAAGTCGGGGGTTTGCCGCGAGAGTTGTGGCGGCGGGGAGCAGGGTGTGATGGAGGATCCGGGAGAAGCCAGGAATCCTGAGACCGGGCAGAGGCGACACATCGGCTGCCGGGGAAGAGAGGCCGGGTGCGGTGGAGTCTGGCTGGGGCGGGAGTGGAGTTGAGTTGGGAGTGAGCTGATTTCGGGGGGGAGTACGGGCGATAGTGAGGGAGTGTTGTCCGGAGCGGACGGCGGCGAGGAATTCGGGGTCGTCAGTGAGTGTGGCAGTGAGACGTTCGAGGTGCTGCAGTTCATTTTCGAGCTGCTGCAGTTCGCGGGCGTGCTGCTGATGAATCTGGCTGGCGTTGTGCCAGCGGACGAGCCCGGGGGCCAGCTGGACGGCAGCGAGGACTATTGCGGCGCTGGTAAGAGTGATCCAGAACGCCAGAGAGAGCAGCATCGAGCCTGCAGCGTGCCTGGTGATGGCAGCTGCAGGCTGGAGATGACCGCTGTGAACGGGATGAGGCTGCATAGCGACGGGACCTGCCGCTGCAGCCGTTCCGTTAGTGGATAGTACCACCGTAGACGGCGGAAGCGCCGAGCAGTTCTTCGATGCGAAGGAGTTGGTTGTATTTGCAGATACGATCGGTGCGGCTGGCAGAGCCGGTTTTGATCTGGCCGGTGCGGAGAGCGACGGCAAGATCGGCAATGGTGCTGTCTTCTGTTTCGCCGGATCGGTGGCTCATGACGGCTGTGTAACCATTTTCGTAGGCCAGCTGCACAGCTTCGATGGTTTCGGTGAGAGTACCGATCTGGTTGACTTTAACGAGAATACTGTTGGCAACGCCGCGGGAGATACCTTCGGCGAGGCGTTTGGAGTTGGTGACGAAGAGGTCGTCACCGACCAGCTGCGTGGTGGCTCCCAGTTTATCGGTCAGTTTCTTCCAGCCATCCCAGTCATCTTCTGAGCAGCCGTCTTCGATGGAGCAGATTGGGTAGCGGGAGGCCCACTGAGCGAGCAGGTCGACCATGCCGGCGCTGTCGAGTTTGCGGCCGTCGATGGTATAGAGACCGGTTTTGGTGTCGAAGAATTCCGTGGCGGCACAGTCCATCGCGATTTTGATCTGGCTGCCGGCCTGATAGCCGGCGTTTTCGATGGCCTGCATGATGACCTGCAGACCTTCTTCGTTGGTTTTGAGGTCCGGAGCAAATCCGCCTTCGTCACCGACTGCGGTGCTGAGTCCTTTTCCGGCGAGCACTTTTTTGAGGTGGTGGAAAATTTCGACACCGGCCCGGAGTGCTTCGCTGAAGGTGTCGAAGCCGAGCGGCATGACCATGAATTCCTGAATATCGAGGCCGTTATTGGCGTGGGCACCGCCATTGATGATGTTCATCATCGGTGCGGGCAGGCGGTTGGCTCCGACGCCACCCAGATAACGGAACAAAGACTGACCGGTGTAAGTGGCACCGGCGCGGGCACAGGCCAGTGAGCAGGCGAGAATTGCATTGGCGCCCAGTCGGGACTTGTTGGGAGTGCCGTCTGCTTCAAGCATTGCAGCGTCGATTTCGCCCTGGTCTGTGACGTCACGGTCCTGGAGGACTTCGCTGAGTTCGTCGTTCACATTCTGGACGGCTTTGCGCACGCCTTTGCCGAGGTAGCGATGTTTGTCTTCACTGTCACGGAGTTCGCAGGCTTCGTGAGCCCCGGTGCTGGCGCCGCTGGGAACCGCAGCACGTCCCATCGTGCCGTCCTCACAGATCACGTCCACTTCCACCGTCGGATTGCCGCGGCTGTCCAGAATCTCACGACCAACGACCGACATAATCAGAGGCGACATCGGCTGGAATTCTCCCTGGTTGCAGAAAGGATATGACAAGGGTTCACCGGGACTTCCCGGCGATCACCCCGGAGCACTGTTCGCTGGCGGCAGCATACCAGAATTCGCAGACAACGCACCCCCACAATCAGCGTCACCTGCCAATCGTGGGAAACACCGCCTTCCGAGGCCCGACGGCCGGACGGTTGACTCCTGCAAAAATCGAAGCCACAGCGCTCCGCACTACGGTCGGGAGGCGATTTCCAGGAGCCGGGTGCCGGTCAGGCAGCGTTCCTGAACCGTCACCGGGCCAATCAGTCCCCGGTAGTAGTGGCAGTGCAGATAGAAATACTCGCTGCCCAGAACAAGCGAATCCGGGACACTTTCGGAAGCTGCCAGCTTCGTGGTCACGCCGTCACCGACTTCCCGTCCGTCAAGATACAGTCGCACGCGCCACTGGCCTGCATCGGGTTCACACGTCAGCGCCACATGCTGCCAGCGCCCGGGTTGCACCACTGCCTCGGTGATGATTCGGTCGTTGACATTCAGCCATGCGGCGAGACGATAAGGTGGCGTCTGACCATCCAGTCCGAGTATGAAGCGACGGGCTCCGTAGCCGAGGATATCACCGCGACCGGGGTGCGGACTCCGGCCCATTTCGGCGGCAGGTTTGATCCAGGCAGCGAGCGTGAGTGCCCTGAGTGGACGACCGCCCCCATGATAGCCTCCCAGCCCGAATGCTCCGTGCCTGTGCGGTTCATAGTTCGCCCGCAAATTCGGGTGACGCAGCCAGTTATCCAGCAGACCCATCGGTGGATAATCGGCCCGATCCGTCGGGTTTTCCCGGAATTGCAGTGCACGTCGACCGGAATCGACAACCCAGTCAACATTGGCCAGCTCCAGCAGGCGGTTGTCGGCAGATCCGTGGTTATAGGCATACAGGCCTGACTGTTCTTCCATCCGCAGATCCCAGAGCACCTCCGGAGGGGCGGTGATGGTCGGAGCGGCGGGCAGCATGCTGGATTCGATTCTGCGGTCGGCATCCAGCAGTTCAAAACGCACGTCAGAAACGAACACGTCGCCAGTGCCTGCGTTGCCCAGACACAATGCCAGTCCGCCGGTTCCTTCCGGCACGTGCACCACGAGACGTTCTTCGCGCCAGTCAAAGCTGCCGGCACCGAACCAGCCGGTCTGACGGCTGCTGATGTTGCTCTGGTCCATCAGCACATAACCGTTGCCGTGCAGGTCTGGTTTTTTCAGGCAGAGAACTTCGAGGCGACCGCCGGGGCCAACGGTGTTGACGGACCGCACGCGGGCAGTGACCAGCCAGCGTCCCGGGGTCGGACGTTCCGGGCCGATGGGTGCGGCTGCAAAGGCAGTGGGGCCAAGCCTGAGCTGCGGATCGGGAGCATCGACAGAGTGGTATGCGGGACGTGCGTTGTGTCCGGACAGGAATGGTCGCCCGCCCCACCACGGCTGATCCATGGGAACTCGCTTTGCAAACCGAATCTGCGGCCACTGATCGCCCGCAAACACGAAGTTGTGCCCCGGGTCGATCCGCGGGTTCGGCTGAACTTTTGCCCGAGCGAACATCTGAGCGGTTTCCTCAGCGGGATAGCCGGTGTAGCGATAGCGCACCTTGATGCGTTCACCTTCGCGAGCGGTGGCCGGAGCGAAGGCGACACCGGTATCGTAGAAAGCGGCGCACACGGCAGTATTCAACTGTCGCCGCAGTCGCTGTCCCTGTTCCCCTGCCACCTCGATCCACTCCGGCTGAATCTGGTATTCGACCACCGGTGAAACCACGTGCTGCTCGCCTGAGCGGCCATGCCACGCCCGGAGTCCGTAGACTGGCTCGATATCATCGAGGGGACCGGGGTCGAAAGGGGAGAGCGGCCGATAGCTGAGTTCACCGTCCCGTCCGCGAATCAGGAGGTACTGCCAGCGAAACGGGTCCAGAGGCGTATGGTGTTCGAAGTCAAACCCGTAGCGAAACTGGAAAGGAGGTCCCGGGAGCATCTGCAGTTCGCTCTCGACATCATACCTGTAAGTATCGCGGGCAGTGTCGTAACCCACTGTGAGACGACTGGACGTTGTGAAGCGTCCACCAGCGTGCCTTGCAGACCATGCGGCCGAAACGGCATCGCCTGCAGCCGCCGCGGAAACTTCGGGATCAGTCCATGTCACCGCGGCTTCGCGATAGGCGCCCTGATTTTCCAGTCCCCAGTGGGAGTCGAAGGTGAGCATGGGGCGAAGGTCGGGACGCAGCCGGGCGAACATCGAAGGATCGCCGGTGTGATGCAGCTGCAGAATGGGCTGATTGTCATCAAAGATGAACTGCCGGCCGCCCAGCCAGCGACGGCAGCTGAGTTTCAGCTGGTGCGGAGCGACTGCGGCAGCCGACTGCCTGCCGATGGCCTGCAGCTCCCCCGTCGTAAAGGCCACTTTGGCGTTGCCTGAAACACCGATGGCCACAACGTCGCCGGGAAGCCCTGGCGCCAGCCGATCAGTGTGCCGGAACAATTCGCTGCCGTCGACGAACACCAGCAGCTGATTCCCTGAAAGCCGTACTCGCACGGCGATCGGAGTGCGTTCCCTGACGACGCATGGTACGGACTTCAGGTAACCTCCGTCGGGGAATCGCACAAGCGCGCATTCCTGGTACTTTGAAGAGAACTGAAGCCGGTAACCGCTGCGGCCATCGGCGCTGCCCCGCAGGAGCAACCCCGCCTCGAACCCCTGATCGCCAAACTTCGGGTCAGGCCATGCTGACCAGCCT
>CAZLOQ010000289.1:0-4912 GCA_964561125.1 uncultured Chitinophaga sp.
ACCATTCACCATTCACCATTCACCATTCACCATTCACCATTCACCATTCACCATTCGCCTCACGGCAACCTGTGAAGAACCAGGGCCATCGTTCTTTCCGCGCCATTTTCTGCGAGCAGTGCAGCGGCGACGGTGAGTGTCCAGCAGGATCTGGCTGTAGTGGCGCAGAGCAGCACGGGGCCGTTGGGTGCCGGCTGAGGTTTGGCGAGTTGAATGGCGTGTTCGAGGTGGTTGACGTGTGGCGCGCTGGGAATGTTGTCCGGGACGGCAGCGGCGTGCCAGGAGAAGGCGTCGAGGAGCGGCAGTTTTCCGACGGAGGCGATGTGGTGTGCCAGCTGCCGATTGCTCTGCATTTCCTGGCCAAAGGCAGGAGCGGGCATGACGAGTGCCGGGCGCTGTTCCCAGTCCTTTTTCCAGCGCACAAGCAGATCGACGGCCCCTGCAAGGAGTTCCGGGGGGATCACGCCGTCGCTGCTCTGCCTGAATTTATCAAGTTCTTCGGCCCAGCCTGGATCTTCGGCGAAGGCGACAGCGCGGGCGTTGAGTTTTGCGGTGATGGATCCTTTGCGTGAGCAGCCTTTGGGCCAGAGTTTTCGGGGTTCGATCACGTAGTCCTGCTGCCTGAGAAAACTGCTGGCGCGGTTGACGAGGCTGGCTGGGGGACTGGCACCAGGCTGTGGCAGACGTCCGGAGCAGACGGAGCAGATTCCGCAGGGGGCAGGATCCGGATCGCTGAGCGCGCGCTGCAGGTATGCCATGAGGCATCCCCGTCCGTGTGCAAAGCTGCGCATGAGATCTGCCTCTTCGCGTCGACCTGCGACGAGCGCCGTCCATTTCCCGGCATCATACACCCACGGACGTCGGGTGCTGTGCCATTTGCTGCCGTCTTTTCTGACGGCGTCATCGACAGCGAGGATTTTGAGGAGGTTTTCGAGTCGACCGCGACGAATGGAGGTGGCTGTTTCGAGTTCGACGACGGAGAGTGGCTGCCCGCTGAGTGCCTGCAGGACTTGATCAGCACTGGCCTGGTCGGGAATATTTGCGGTCGCGAAGTATTCCCAGATGCCTTCGTCGCTGTGGGCAGGGAGCAGAATGGCTTCGGCATGGTCAAGTGCCCGCCCGGCACGACCGATCTGCTGATAGTAGGCGACGGGAGTGCCCGGGGAGCCGATATGGACGCAGAAGCCAAGGTCCGGTTTATCGTATCCCATGCCGAGAGCTGAGGTAGCGACGACGGCTTTGAGTTCATTTCGGCGGAGGCGGTCTTCGATCTGCAGGCGGTCATCTGTTTCCATCTGTCCGGTGTATGCAGGGACATCGAAACCGCATTCGCAGAGAAAGGCAGCGAGCCGCTCGGCTTCAGCGACGGTGAGGGCGTAAATGATACCGGAGCCGGGCAGGGTCTTCAGCGCCTCGGCGATCCATGCGTAACGTTCGGCGGATCTGAGTTCAGGGATGACGGACAGTCGCAGGGACGTGCGTGCGAGTGGACCGCGAAAGACTGCTGTGCCCTCCCCCAGCTGCCTTTGCACATCCTCCGTCACCCGCTGATTGGCCGTTGCAGTGGTGGCCAGTACCGCGGCGCCGGGTGCGGCAAGGAGAGAGCGGGCGAGTCGCTGATAATCGGGTCGAAAATCGAAACCCCAGTCACTGATACAGTGGGCTTCGTCGATCACGATCAGTGACGTCTGCTGAAGGAGCCGCGGGAGGCGTGCCGCGAAGGCCGGATTGCCCAGTCTTTCCGGGGAAACCAGGAGCACATCCAGCTGATTGTCTTCGAGGGCATGGAAGATGGGATCCCAGTCTGCGATGTTAGTGCTGTTGATGCTGTCGGCCTGAAGTCCGGCTTTGGCAGCGGCAGCCACCTGGTTGCGCATGAGTGCGAGGAGGGGGGAGATCACGAGCGTGGTCCCGCCGCCTTTTTTGCGGAGCGCTGCGGTCGCTGCCCAGTAAACAGCACTCTTGCCCCAGCCGGTTGCCTGCACCACGAGCACTCGAGCAGCAGGCTCGAGAATGGCGGCGACTGCAGCAACCTGATCGGCACGGGGCACAGCCGCGGGGCCTGCGAGTCGATGCAGGACAGCGGTGAGATGTTCAGTGGCAGTGGCAGGATCTGAGGAACTGGACATGGGAGGTCAATCCGTAAAGCGTGTGCAGGTAGTCTGACGTGACAGCGGATGCAGGCCGGTTGCAGCGGGGCGCTGATGAATGTCTCGCATCTCACCCTGCGGACTACGTCACGTCGATTTCGACGCCGAATGCCGGATCGCTTGCACCCGGGTCGATTCGCGCCTCCAGTTTTGGCCAATTCCCGAACCGTGCTGAGAGCCAGACGGTCGACGTCGTAAACGGCTGCAGGCGGTAACGTCCCCGGGGCGCGGAATGTGAAATTCGGACACGCCATCCTACTGAACGCGATTCCTGTGGCTGCAGAGAGTCGGGCGCGATCATCGTCACGAAGTCCAGCGCGTCCGGCACTTCGACACCCTCATGGTACGCCCGTACGCCGACGTCATCCCGGTTGATGCCGTCCTGTCGCCGAGGACGTGGCCGGCAACTGAACATGCCCGTCTCGTCAATGACCGCGCTCTGTCCCGAACGCTGTAAGGAGGGGATGCCGTGATTCGCCAGATCCACTTCATAGTGAAACGGATTTGTGAGCGTCGCCTGAATGTCCAATTCTTCCCCGCCGGACACGGACGGCAACGCACAGGTTGGGGCGCCCATCTCGATTGCCGCGCTCTCGGCGACCACGGCACGGACTCTTCCGCCAGCCCCCTTGCAGGCCGACAAGCCACCACGACCATCGACGGGACATCGCACCGCTATGAGCGTACCGATGATCCGGACCACGTTGGCCGGGACCATCGCTCCAGGCTCAATCCACACACCAGCATGGGTCCATGCGCGCGCTTGACGCAGAATAACCTCGCGGCTCGCAACCAGGTCCACACCGTCGTCGCTGAAGACTCGCCAATCCACCTGCGGATCGGTCCATTGGAGCTTGACATTCACCGGGAACATATCTTTCATGATGACCGGCAGCTGCAGATAG
Source organism: uncultured Chitinophaga sp. (assembly GCA_964561125.1). GTDB lineage: Bacteria > Planctomycetota > Planctomycetia > Planctomycetales > Planctomycetaceae > SXXK01. The sequence continues at coordinate 3,056 of CAZLOQ010000289.1, forward strand.
CCACCCGACCTGCCCACAATCACCGTTTGTCCGGGCTGGATGCCCATTCCAATACTCTCGACGGGCTCAATGCCGGCATTTCCGCCAACCCGGACGGAATTCTCTGAGGAGACGGTCGTGAAGGACTGTTCGCTGCCATTCAGCAGGATTGCGAACTGAATTCGCAATGGAAAAATGCCCTCGTTTATCGTTGGAATTTCAATGTGCACCGGCTGAAACCTCATCACCGCCTCACGGCGGGCGGGGACGTAGACGGGGGCTTCCAAGTCTGCGGCAAATCCACGCTCCGAGGCATTCTCGTAGTCGACAACCCAAAGCCTCGTACGAGGCAAAACCTCGATGTCCACGTCACCCGCGTTGCTGACCCGCACCGTGAATACAGGCTCCTGAAAGTCATTGACCTGACGGGGTTCAAGGGACCTGGGAACGACGACGAGCGGTTGAGAGAACATCTTTTTGCTGACCACGCAGAAGTCCTTTGCGGTGGAGGTTACCGTGGTCGTGCGGCCCTGATGTGGCCGATTGCAGATTACGCCCGGTCATTCGCGGGCGGAGCGTTGATGATTTTCGGGTCATGCCTGGGTTGGGTGTCGGTTTGACGTTCGGCGTGTGAGCTTAGCTGGCTTCGCTGGAGACGAAGCGTCTGAGGGTGCCGGTTTCGGCTTCGGCCTGGAGCGGGAGGTTCTTTTCGCGGTCTTCGGGGTAGAGCACGAGGGTGACTTCGTTGCCGCGGCTGTTGAAGAAGAGTTCGTCCGAGAAGCCGCGCATGAGCATGAGTCCGCGACCGCTGGAGAGCATCAGTTCGGGGTCATTGCAGCGTTCGAAGGCGGCTTCGACGTTGAAGCCGCAGCCATCGTCTTCGATGGAGATCCAGAGTCCGAAAAGTCCGACGAGCTCGGTGACGCAGACATGCCGTGACCGCCAGGGTTCCAGCTGTTCGCGTTCGCGTGCCAGATCGATGAAGGCTGACGTGCCGTCTTCCTTCAGTTCAGAGCTGATTTCAAGGTTGCCGTGGTAGAAGGCGTTGTTGAGTGCTTCTTCCAGTGCCATGCAGAAGTGATTTTCGCGGGCGGCACCGGCGACGTTGAAGTCGCGGATGGAACTGAGCAGTCGTTCGCGGAGAGGTGAGATGAGAGCGCGGCGGGTGGGCACTGTGAAACGCGTGAGTCGCAGGTGGGGGGACTGCACGAGAAGCTGTTCGTTCCAGCCGAGATCAGCAGATTCGGTTGACATGGTTGTTTTCGCCCAGGTTGCGTCAGGAAAAAACGTCACTGCGGAAGATGTTCGCCGGAAAACGTGAGGAATTCCCCTTTTTGCCAAAATTGGTTCAAGACTGCAAATGTTTTCGGAGAAAATTCGGGAATCTTCATGTGGCTTTTGGCCGCAGGGCAGTTGATTGTGCGGAAACTCAGGCAGATCTCCCATTCTGCCTGATCGATTTCACCCGCACTTTTGAAGTCTTCGGAATTTTCGGACTCACGGCTGCATAGGAAGGGTGAGCATTTGTTTTCGTCCGCCGCGAATCACTTCGACGACCACTGTGTCACCAGGTTGTTTTTGCGTGGTGCCATACCGCAGCACCGCAGAATCGCTCAGCAGATCCTGCCGACCGTCGAACGACACCAGCACATCACCTTCGCGGAAACCGGCATTTTTTGCCGCTGCATGGGGCCCGTACTGTCCAACATGTCGCACGCGAAGTGCCATTCCGGATGCCGGAATGCCGTTCTGGCCGCGTTCGTCTGCAGGCATGTCTTCCAGCAGGAGTCCGCCGGTGGCCATCCGTCGCAGTCCCCAGGCACTGGCGCGCCAGGCGATCTGATCGAGCTCCCGCCAGCCTGAGGGCAGGTTGAGCTC
>CAZLOQ010000289.1:4922-6145 GCA_964561125.1 uncultured Chitinophaga sp.
TTCGATTTTACGGGGCGGAGCGTTTCCGCGCTGCACGGTAGCTTCCAGTTTGCCGCCATCGGCCGGCGTCTGCTGCAGCACCCACTGCACGTCAGCGATGGAGAGCAGGGGTTGTGAATCGAGTGTCAGCAGCTGATCACCGGGACTGAAGCCTGCCGTGGCGGCGATGGAATCGGGAGTGACCGACTTCACGGTTGCCCGGGTATCCGGGTCCAGCACAAGTCCGAGAGAGCGGGGGTGTGGGTAGGGGTTGAGCACCTGCGGGGGGATGGGTTGTCGGCGGCCGCGAAAGTCGTCGCGAATGGCATCTCCGATCTGATGACAGTGAATACAGCTTTTGGCGACTTCACCGGAGTAATTGAGGGTGCTGGTGTACTTGTCGCGCAGGCCGGGCATCTTTTCGGGAGACGGCCATGCCGGGGCCGGGCCTGTTTTTGCAGCCAGCACGGTGCGGGAGTCCGGCCAGGTACGATGCAGTTCAAGCGCCCCCCGCAAGGCTTCCGCCAGACCCTTCAACGACACATCACCGATCCATTCTGTGCGGTGACTGCGGGTGCCGAAGCGACCATAAATGGTGCGGTCAGCATTGAGCATAAACACGGCGAAGGACTGATCCGTATCGAACTGAAACAGGGACAGATCAAGTCCGTTGGTGGAGACAATGCGGACGCAGATGAATTGTTCCAGGAGTGGCCGGAGGATGGGGTCCTGGTCCACGAGATCATCATCGAGCTTCACACATTCTTCGCAGGGAATACAGCGAAGCACGACCAGCATAGGCTTGCCACTCTGCCGTGCCTTCCGGAAACCCGACTCGAGGTCGTTGTAGATCCAGAAGCCCTGTTGAGTGACTTTTTCGCGGTCCTCGCGCACTTTCTGGTCGCGGGTTTTCTTTTGCTGCGCGGACACAGGGGAGCTGCAGAACGCTGGCAGGAGGAGCACGATCAACAGAAGCAGAGTCAGCAGTCGACGCATGGCAGGACCCTTGCGGCAGTACAGCGGGACGGGGAAGGCAGCGGGCGGTTCACGGTCCGGAGCGGGCAGGATTTGGTGACAACAGAACGCTGACGCGTTCCGGCTGATGACACCGACAGCCTCCGGAAGGGCCACAGCCTATGCAAATCTCCGCAAAGGCTCAAACGTGACACCGCTGAAAATGGCTGAATACACCGGCAGCCGCTGAACACACCGGTAGCCGCTTAAGCGCCGGGGAGCCAGCGTCC
>CAZLOQ010000290.1:0-3755 GCA_964561125.1 uncultured Chitinophaga sp.
CGGGTCGGTGGGAGCGCCATGTCGGGAGTTTTGAGCGGGATCGTGCAAGCTGACCGTGGGGGGCGAGGATTCGAATCGTTACCGGACGGCTCGCGCCGTACCGCTTTCATTTGGGGCCGAAGGTAGGTGGCATTGGGTTCGCGCCGTGCCGCTTTTGAACCCATTGGAAACGCGGTCTGAATGCTGGTGGCGGTACGGCGTTGGTGTACGGATCGGGTGTACGGTGACACGAAAACGAAAAAACCCAGCAAAAAGCTGGGTTTTTTCAGCGTCCCCGGCGGGATTCGAACCTGCGACCTTCGGTTTAGGAATTATCGGGGGCTGTGTCCACCACGTGTTTTTTCCAGTGTTTTCGTTCATTGAATTGGGTGATTGTGTCCATTCTGTCCGCCATTTCCGGGGCTGGTGGCGGTACGGCTGGAGGTACGGTTGGCGGTACGCTGTGGTATTCGGTAGACTTCCGGCAGGGCTAGTCCGGCCAGACGAAAAGCGGCTTCCGAACCGCCTGCCCTGTCTTCATTTCTCGGAGTCGTTCGTCGGAGAGCGGCAGTATGGATGCGCGAATTCAGAAGACCGTGAAGGCAGTGCGAGCTGAGTTGGTGGCGGTGTATCGGGAAGTGCAAGAGCACAGCCCCCTTCCGCTGGAAGGGAAGGCGAACATGCAGTGGGCGTCTGCACTGCAAACGAGACTGGAGAGGCTGGCCGTGGACCTTCAGCGGACTGGTGTGGGCTTACCGGTCCCGCCCATGGTGAAGGATGGCGTGCGGCTGATATCTCCGTTGGCGTTGCCCGTGAACACTGCACTGACGGGGTGGCAGGGGCGTCTAGTAAACGCCTGGGTGTTTGGCTGGGTGCAGTGGAGCCATTCAGTGCGGCGAATAGTGGAGGACCTGGACCAGCGTCTGGAAAGCGAACCGGACCACGTCGATGAGGACTATTCCGAGCCGCGCACAAAGGCCGAATGGCGAAAGATGCTCAACGTCTCGGAGAAGACGTTTGCGCGGCGAATTCAGGAGTCGTGCTACAGGCTATATCCTGGCACGAATCCGCGAGCAAAGCGAATTCGAATTCATACCGACGATCTGCCGTCGCACCTGAGAACAGCAAACCAGCGAAAGGATGAGTTGAAAAAGTTAAACCGCCCGTAAACCGCCAGTAAACCGCCAAATAATTGCAGACCGTCAAAGGCCGTCAGAGTGATCTGGCGGCCTGTTTTTTTTGCTCTATCGTGGACACAGTGAACACAGCAGCGTGCTGTGTGTGGTCTGGTCGATAGGTGGAGAAAGCAGCATGGAAAGCCGAGACGGAAAAGGGCGACTGTTGGCGCCCGATGGGTGGCCGATGGGTGGCCTGGCAAAGGTGTCGGAGGCTGTCGGTTTTTTGCAGTTGAGCCGATCGAAGGTTTACGAGCTGGTGCGGTCCGGTGATCTGCGTTCGGTGCAATTCGGGAAATGCCGTCGGGTGCGATGGGAGGATCTGCGGGCAGTCGTTGCGGGAGCAGCCGGTGAGGGGGTGGTCCGATGAGTGACCAACTGTCCGAACCGCGAGTGGCGTTGGGCTTCTGGGCGTTGACGTGCTGCATCCTCTGGATCTGGAGGCGAATTGACCGATGAGCGGAGCGTATGTCAGTGCCGATGATCTGGATGAAATTCGCGACGCGTTGCGAGTGGGTGTCTCGTTGGTGCTGGTCGCGGCGGAGCTGCGGGTTCCGCCGAAGTCGCTGGCTGCCGCGCTGGGGATTCCGTCGAAGCCGGCGCGGTGGCCGGAGCCAGTGGCGGACGAGGTTGATTTGTGGGCTGGTCTGGATCGACTGGAGGCCACGTTGTGAGCGAGCACAGCAGAGCCACCATTGAAGCAGCGGCGGCGGTGTCGGATGAAGTCAGGGCGAACATCCGCGAGCTGTCGGGCTGCGCGATTGCATGGCCGCGGATTGCAGCGGTGGTGAAGTTGCCCGTGGAAGTCTGTCGTGCCGTTTGTGGCTTGCCACCTTCGCCGAAGCCGGACGGACGGCCGGCGCTGCCGTGGGAGAGCGCGGCGCGGCAGCGGTCACTCTTCGATTGAGCATGAATCAAACAAAAAACCCCCGAAGCCGCTGCAAACGGTGTCGGGGGTCAGGAAAGGTACAGCGGCAAAATGATAGCAGGAACCAGTGCAGAGGGCGAGCGGATTTTTGAACCGGAATTCACACTCGGGGACCGTCGCCGTTGGCAAGTCAACGCGTGCCGTGGGATTCGGTTGCACCACCTTGAACTGGTGGGGTGGCTGGTGGCGGCCGGGGCGTTGGAGCCGGATTTTATTCAAGAGGCGTTCGGGGATTCACCTGGGCTGCAGTGGCTGTTCACTGATCTGGTGATGGAGTCACTCCAGGCGAGCGAAGAGGGGCGGGAGCCGGATTATTCGTCGGCTTCATGGCAGGCGCGTTATGATTCGCAGCCGGGGCGAGTCGCTGACAGTGAGCTGTGTGATGTGTTCCTCAGTCACTGCAGTCTGTTCCAGGCATCCGTGGCGTGTGCGCAGCTATTCGGGGAGCGTGCGCCACGTCGCGAGGTACTGGCCGCGAATTCGGCGCGGCTGGGTGGTTGGCCGGAGTTGCGGTCGCTGTCAGGACCGGAACCTGCGGAGATTCTGACAAGTGATCTGCCTGGCGTGTTGGGGCAGATTGCAGCCGCAGTTCAGGCGCATTCAGAGACGCCTGGGGCTTTGTCGGTGTTCTGCGTTTTAGGCGTGCTCGCAACAGCCATTCAGCGTAAGCTCCGGGTTAAGTTATGCGGTGAGCATCATGAGACATTAAGTTTATTTCTGCTGTGCGGTTTAGCGCCGGGTGAGCGTAAAAGTGCTGTTTTAGAAATTGTTCGGGCACCTTTAACTCAGTGGGAGATCGATAAGCGGATTGAGTTAGCGCCGACGATACAGCAGGCGACTGAAGAGGCTGAGGTTTTGAAGGCTCGAATTCAGCAGTTGCGTAGTCGAGCAGCGAAAGCCGATGATGTGAATGAGCGTCAGCAGTTGCTCGAAGAGATTCGAGAATGTCAGGGCAATATGCCTGTGATACCAGCGAACCCGACACTGACGACGGGAGATGTGACGGCAGAGGCGTTGGCAGCGCAGATGCAGCGGCAGGGGGAGCGGTTGGCCATTCTTTCCGACGAGGGCGGCGTTTTCGAGGTGATCTCCGGAAGATACAGTCGGGGCATTCCAAACTGTGATTTATTTCTGCAGAGTTTCAGCGGTTCATCGGTGCGCGTAAGTCGATTATCACGGGATGAAATAACACTGAGGAGTCCCGCGCTTTCAATGTTACTGTGTGTACAACCGCAAGTCGTTCAGCAGGCTATCTCAAACGAGGTTTTCCGTGGTCGCGGTCTGGTGCAGAGATTCCTATTTGGATTGCCGGTCAGTCGCCTGGGCTTCCGTTCGCTGGAGCCAGTGGCTATTCCTGAAAACATCTCAGGGAAATGGCAGTCTATTGTCACGAGGCTACTGAATGAGGTGCAGCATGAGGACGATACCGGCGGATTGGTTGCCCGCACAATTCGATTGAGTCCAGAGGCTGCAGCGGCCTGGAGAAAGTTTCAGCGCGAAATGGAACATTCTATGCGGCCGGGAGGGGAGTGGGATTTTGAGACCGGTTGGGCATCAAAGGCACCGGGAGCGGTTGGGCGATTGGCTGCAGTCATTCACGCGGGGTTATGTGCGGCACGTGGTCGAAGTCCCGATGATGTGCCCATTGATCTGAGCATCATGACGGCAGCGGT
>CAZLOQ010000290.1:3765-6109 GCA_964561125.1 uncultured Chitinophaga sp.
AGCGGTGTCACTGGGCCGGAAGATTGCTGAGCACAGCCGCGTTGCGTTCCGGGGTGCCGGTGTTGACCGTGGTTTGCGACTGGCGAACAAAGTGGCATCGTGGCTTGAACGTGAACGGCTGGAGTCATTTTCAAGTCGGGATCTGCAGCGGCACGTTTGCGGCGGGGACAAGTTGGATGAGCAGGAACTGGCTGGTGCGATTGAGGAGCTGCAGGAGGCTGGTTGGATTCGTCCGCTGGAGCCCCAGTCCACTGAGCGCGGTGGCCGTCCGAGTCGTCGCTGGGCAGTGCATCCTCTGATTGTGACCTGTGGGCTGCGCAGGATTGCCGACAATTCCGACAGAACCCGGGAGCATGAGGGCGGCGGGGAGGTTTTGTCGGTTTTGTCAGACGGTTCTGCATCCGCCGATGATGGAGAAGTCGAGCCGGGGGAGGTTTTGTCGGTTGTGTCGGAATCTTCTGCACTGAGTGGGGTCAGGGGTGCGGGTGTTCGGCTGGATTCAGAGAGCATCGACTGGGCAGCCGGTGCCTGTCGTGGTGGTGGCCGATGAGTGCTGAGCCGTGGTTGCTGGATAGTTCGCAGGTGTGCGAGTTGTTACAGGTTTCGCCCCGTTGGCTGCGGTATGCTGTCGCGGCCGGTCGGGTGCCTGGCGTTGTTCGGATCGGACCGAAGGCCGTGAGGTTTGATCGTGCTGTTCTGCGAGAGTGGGTCGATTCCGGTTGCCCCGATTTGCGGCAGGGCGCGGCAGGTGAAGGCAAAGCAAAAAAGCCGGGTGGCGGTCGTTGCGGAAGTCGCAACAATGGGGCCGGTGGCTGATTTGTGGTTTTGGTTTGGAGAATCCTGTGGTGAAGAAATCTGGTTCATCGGTGCCTGAAGTCGAAGATTTGAGTTCACCAGCAGTGCGGGCTGTGAATCCGACGCGAGCCGCATTACAGCGAGAGCTGCTCGAAGAGTTGCCGGAATTGCGGGCACAGTATGTGGATGCAGTGAATGGACTAAAGGCCGCTGAGCGGCTGGTGGAGGAGGGCGAAAAGACGAGCCGCTTTTTGGAGAAGAAACTACTGGCCGCGCGGGAGATTGCCGATCGGTTGAACCGCATTGTGAACGATACCCCCCGTAAACTTCGGGAGTCGTGTGAAGACGCTGATTTGCGGCATCAAGAGCATCGTCTGCGAATTGCGCGGAATCGAGCGGGCGAGCTTGTAAACGGGCTGCGTAGTACGGCGGACAATGAGCGTCGCCGATGGGGCAGAGTGATAAAAGCTGCGAGCGGTGATTTCGGTGTTCATGGCACGGACTGGAAGTGGTTAGAGGAGAGCGGTCTGGAGATTGTGCGGCCTGGTGCTGGAAGGTCAGGGCTTGAGCGAGCACAGTTGGCGCAGGTTCAGCGGGAGCATGCGCAGGCGTTGGCGCGAGCTGCTGAAGAGTTAGCGCTGGTGGAGTCGGATCTGGCGGACGCTGAGCGAGCATGGGAAGACGCGAAGGCAGCCTATGAAAAAAATCGAGAGGCTCGAACCTGGAGCGTTCATTGAAGACATTCATGACACGGCTGGCCGTCTGTCCAGTCATGGCTGTGGTACCACCTCTCCGCGCGGTGCGGCGCGGCAGATACTTCCGAAGGTTGCAACGGACGGCGCCCGATAGGGCCGGCAGTCGGGAGACGCACAAAATGGGTCCTTCCCGGGCAGAAAAGCAGTGATCGGGGCTTGCCCATCCCTGATTTTTTGTGTTTGAGGTTTTGAACTGGGTTTTGATACTGCCTGTCGAGGAAAAAGCCATGGGGCGAGCGAGCAAAAGCGGGGCAGCGGCAGGCGAGAAGGCATCTCCGGCGAGCCATGCGGGCGAGTATTGTTACGATTCGACTGGCCGTCCGCCTGGGGGGCTGTGGCTTCCGCTGGATGCGGTGGCGGAGACGTTCGGTGTCTCGAATTCCGCAGTTCAGGCATGGCGGCGGGAGGCATCGTGGAAACCACGGTTTGAGGCCGCTGTTCGTGGGCGATTGATGTTCAACGTGGTGCAGGTGCTTTGGTGGCGGCTGGACAAAGCGCGGGCTGCCGGTCGGGATATTCGGAGCGTGCATTTCGAGCTGTGCGACCGGTACGAGACGCGAGGCGTTTTTCTGCGGGTAGGGCCGTCGGGGCGCTGAAGTCCTCGGCGACGACCACCCATGCCCCCGATGAAGCTGGTGACCACCATGGCCACGGGCTTCATCGGGGGCTTCAGCGTTGCCGCTGCGGTGCCCGCTGACTTCGAGGTCGTCGGGTGCATCCGGATCTGGCCCGCTGCACCCGACGACCACCCATGCCCCCGATGAAGCTGGTGACCACCATGGCCACGGGCTTCA
>CAZLOQ010000291.1:0-6081 GCA_964561125.1 uncultured Chitinophaga sp.
TCTGGGGAGTTATGCGAAGTCAGATTCAGCTTTTCACAGCAATACTTCAGCGAGAAATCAGCAGCATGATCACGAACGTACGCGACGTTTCGGTTGAAGCTCATGTGAAGTGTGTTAGTGGAATTGAATCACGTGATCCGGATTTGGCCAGACAGTGTGCAATCGAACATCTGGGGCCATGGAGCAAATGGTTGAAGACGACTCGTCCGGAAGGCGGTGCGGTATGAACGAGCTATTTGTGCGTCGGTTGCGAATGCGACTCTGCTCGCTCGGATTGGTCAGTTTGCTGCTGGGCGGAGCGCTCTTGATCCTCCCGACGGCGACACTAGCAAACTCCGACGAAGGTTTTTTTGAATCGAAGATCCGCCCGATTCTGACGGAGCGATGTCTGAAGTGTCATTCGACCGAGCACGGAAAGACCCAGGGCGGCCTTGCTTTGGATACAAAGCAGGGCTGGGAGAAAGGTGGTGAATCCGGTCCGGCCATTACGCCCGGAGATATCGAAAGCAGCCTGCTGATTCGTGCTGTACTTTACGGAGATGATGGTGCTCAAATGCCTCCGGAAGATGCGGGCGGGAAATTGCCCGACGCGGAGATTGCCTTGCTCAAACAATGGGTTCAGCAAGGCGCGCATGATCCTCGAACCGGAGCGGCCAAACGTGGAGGCATGACGGAGGAACAGCTTCGCGCATGGTGGTCTTTTCAGCCTGTGAAGCCCGTGTCCGTCCCTGAAATTAGTCAGCTGGGACTAATAAACGAGATCGACCACTTTGTTAGAGCGAGGCTGACCGCGGATGGTCTGGAGTCATCGCCAGAAGCGGATCGACGGACGCTGATTCGTCGAGTGACCTACGATCTGACGGGGTTGCCTCCATCGCCCGAAGAGGTCGATGCATTTCTGGCTGACACGTCGTCAACGGCCTATGAAACTGTTGTGGATCGTTTATTGCAATCGCCTCATTATGGTGAACACTGGGGCCGGCATTGGCTGGATGTTGTTCGTTATGCCGACACTGCCGGCGAAAACACCGATCATCCAATTCCGGATGCGTGGCGATATCGAAACTGGGTGATTGATGCGTTCAATAAAGATCTGCCATATGATCAGTTTGTCCGCGAACAGGTCGCTGGGGATCTTATTCATGCCAATGATCCGGCGGAGCAATATTCGGCTGGAGTAGTGAGCACTGGCTATCTGGCGATCGCGCGCCGCTTTGATCATGACAGCGACAAGTTCATGCATCTGACGTTTGAAGATGCGATCGACACGCTGGGGCAGTCGGTTCTGGGGCTGACGATTGCTTGTGCTCGCTGCCACGATCACAAGTTTGATCCGATTTCGTCGAAAGACTATTACGCGATTTACGGAATTCTGAACAGCACTCGATTTGCATTCCCAGGTTGTGAAGCCAAACAGCAGCCGCGAGATTTGGTCCCCCTGCTTCCTCCGTCGGAATGGGCGCGTACGATCGAACCGTGGGACCGGCAACTGGCCGCGATCGATTCCGAGATCAAGTCGCTGCAGGATGCTCAGACTGGGCAGGCCGGTGAGTTTAAGAACGCCGTCTTTGCTTCGACTCATGCATTGGCTCAGGGCGCGATTGCTGATGGTGGCACGATGGCCTGGACCGACGCGGCGGATCATGGCCTCGGATCAGTCGACGTCAAAGCCGGCCAGCTGGTTCAACTGACCGTTGATCCTTCGGAAAACCACGGCGCGGATTCAACATTAATCGAGTTGGAAATTGCCGAGATCGGTGGGCAGGAACGCATTTGGAATTTGACGAAGGATGTCGTCTCCGATTTTTCCTTTGGAAACCCGCACGCGGATAGTTATGGCAATTCGGCCACGTGGCTGTTTCTGGATGGTCGCGGTGGTCCGCGCCTGTTGTCCGAATCGGTACAGAATTCGTCCGGAACATCCGGGCTGCATGTCTGGAGGACAGGTGACAATCCAGCGGTCTTTGTTAATTCGACCGATCAGCCGCTGCAAGTCTGGACGTCGTTGCCACCGAAAAATCTTTTTGTTCATCCTGCGCAGGATGGACCTGTGGCTTTGGGTTGGGTGAGTCCCATCGAGGGCAAAGTTCTGATTCGCGGTCGCATAGCGGATGCTCATCCAGGCGGTCCGAACGGAGTCGGCTGGCGAATCGATCATTATGTCGCTGACGTGTCTGCCGGAGTGCAGCAGATGGCGAAGACGAATGTGCTGAAGACTCAGCTTCTCGCAGAACGCGCGGAGCACATGGCCCACGCGCCAGCTCGTGAAACTGCGTATGGCGTCACCGAGGGAGCCGTTGCGAATGTGCGGATGCATCTGCGAGGCGATCCGGAAAAGCCTGGTGATGAAGTGCCGCGGCGATGGCTGGAAATTCTCGGTGGACAGGAGGTGCCGCCAAACTCCGGCAGTGGCCGTCTGCAACTGGCGCAGTGGCTGACTGATCCTTCGAACCCGCTGACGGCTCGAGTGATGGTGAATCGGATCTGGCAGAATCATTTTGGCAAGGGGCTGGTACAGACTCCGAACGATTTTGGAACGCGAGGACAGAAACCCACGCATCCGGAATTGCTGGATTGGCTGGCGAATCGATTTATGGAATCCGGTTGGAGCATCAAGTCGATGCATCGACTTATCCTGCTTTCGGCTGCTTATCGCCAATCCTCGGGCACCATGTTGTCGGCCGGACACGCAAAGGCATTGGCTGTCGATCCCAATAATCATCTCTACTGGCGTTTCGATCGTCAGCGGCTGAGTGCTGAGGAACTGCGAGACAGCCTGTTAGTCGCCGGGCAGCAACTGGATCCCAGTCCGGGTGGACCACATCCGATTCCGCCGACCAATACCTGGAGTTTTTCTCAGCACGTTCCGTTTGCTGGCGTTGCGGAGTCGAACAAACGCAGCATCTACCTGATGACACTGCGCAATCGGCGTCACGCGTTTCTGGGATTATTTGACGGAGCTGATCCGAACGCGACAACTCCACAGCGGCAAGTCACAACCGTGCCGACTCAGTCGCTTTATTTCATGAACGATGAATTCTTTCATACTCAGGCGGCCAACGTGGCGCAACGATTGTTGTCCCAGCCCGACGAAACTGCGCGAGTGAATGAACTGTTCCGGATTGTGCTGCAGCGATCACCGAGTTCCAGTGAGATGGAAACCGCTCTGCGATTCCTTAGTGAATATCAGTTGGCGGTCGCAGAATCTTCGGAGAGCGATCAATCGCTCGCGGTGTGGTCTGCATTGTCCCGTCTGTTGTTGTCGAGTAACGAGTTTCTGTATTTGGATTAGTTGAGTTTCGTATGTGTTGCGGCTCACGAAATCAGCATTCAGCGAGCACCTGGTATTTGCTGCCCTTGTAAAACCGGACGCTAACGCGTTCCGGCTAATGAAGGGTCACCCTGACATTTCCCACCCCATGTAAGCCCACCTTTATGTCAATACCCCGCCGTCATTTCGTGAAATCCGCTGTAGCCAGTTCGATGCTGATGCCGGGATTGCTCAGCGAACTCCTGGCGGCCGATGCTGCAGACTCAGCCAATCCCGTGGCTCCGAAACAACCGCATTTCCCGGCGAAGGCCAGGTCGGTGATTTTCCTCTTCATGAGCGGAGGCGTCTCACACGTCGATTCGTTTGACCATAAGCCTCAATTGTTTGCCGATCATGGCAAGGAGGTCGTCTTCGACCATCCGGAAACTCGCAACAGGCCGGGCTATGAGAAGATCTTTCTGAAACGTCCCGACTGGAAGTTTACGCCGCGAGGAAAGAGTGGCATCGAAGTCAGCGACTTGTTTCCTCACATTGCTGAGCAGGCTGATGACATCTCGTTTATTCGTTCGATGCACACCAGCCATTCGAATCATTACAACGCCACACTGGGAATGCACACAGGCTCATTTGCGTTTGCTCGACCGAGTATTGGAGCATGGACGAGCTACGGACTCGGCACGGTGAATCAGAACCTGCCGTCATTTCTGGTCTTTGCGCCGCAGATGCCGTACGCCGGAACACAAGTCTGGGCGTCTGATTTTCTGCCGGGTGCGCATCAGGGAACGAGAGTCTTCCCGGGGGCGGAGCCTGTTGCCAATCTGGCTCGTCGCGTGCCCACGACACGTCGCCAGGAATTGGAACTTTCGGCGTTGGCTGCATTCAACGAATCGCATCGATCGACGCGGGCTGATGATCCGCAGTTGGCGACTCGGATTAAAGCCTTCGAGACGGCTCACGGAATGCAGACGGAGATGCCGGCGGCTCTGGATATGTCAGAGGAAACAGAAGAGACACTGGGGCTGTATGGGATGAATCGGGAAACTCGCGATGGCTTCGGTTGGCAATGCCTTGCCGCGCGGCGACTTGTGGAACGTGGTGTCCGCTTTGTGGAATTGATCCACACGGGCTCCAGCGGAAACTGGGACTCGCATGGAAATATGGCAGATCATGGCCGACTGGCTCCGCAGATCGATCAACCAATTGCCGGCTTGCTGCAGGACCTGAAGCAGCGAGGAATGATGGATGATGTGCTCGTTGTCTGGACCACAGAGTTCGGTCGCACACCATTTAACAACACGGCAGATGCTCCTGGGCGAGAACATCACAACTGGGCGTTCACCTCCTGGTTGGCCGGCGCGGGAGTCAAGCGTGGTTATGTTCACGGGGCCACCGACGAACACGGCATTCGAGCTGTCGAGCAGCCTGTTCACGTCAATGACTTTCACGCTACGATTCTGCATCTGATGGGGATCGACCACGAACGACTCACCTGGCGTCACGGCGGGCGAGATTATCGGCTGACTGATATTGCCGGGCATGTTGTGAAGGATGTGTTGTCGTGAAGGGGCTTCACTCCGAATCCTCTGCCATTAATGTTGGCAATCGAGAACACCGGACTTCGACGATGAGCCTGAAACTTAACAGCATTTGGATCGGTCCGGTGATAGAGAAGGTCGGCTGCATACGAACACTTCTGCCTGTTGTCGCCAGAGTTACTCAGTTCGCCGCTGTTTGTTATCTGTTGTGCTGCTGTAACGTGACCTTTGGGCAGGAAGAATCGCCGACGGATCATTTTGAATCAGCCATCAGACCGCTGCTGATTGCTCACTGCATCGAATGTCATGGTCCGGATCGTCAGGAATCCGGGCTTCGTCTGGACTCGCGGCCGGGATGGATGAAGGGCGGCGATCGTGGTCCGGCGATTGTGCCGGGTGATCCTGAAAATTCGATACTTCTGCTTGCGGTGAAGCATGCAGATCCGAATCTGCAAATGCCGGAAGAAAAGCTCAGCGATGCCGACATCGCAGCGATCGAAAAGTGGATTCGAGAAGGCGCGGTGGATCCTCGAAAAACCGCCGAGGCGTCGTCGAAGCATGTCGTCTCCGATCCGCGGACGTTCTGGTCCTTTCAGTCTGTCAGGGAACTGGATCCACCGGCCGTCAGTCAGCCGGACTCGATTCGAACGCCGGTCGATGCGTTTATTCTGGCTCAGCTTGACGCGAATGGACTGAAGCCGTCGCCACGAGCCGATGCCAGAACTCTGGTTCGACGTGCGTACTTTGATCTGATTGGACTGCCACCGACTCCGGAGCAGATTGAAGCCTTTGAGCGGGAGCCGACGCAGGACGCATGGGTTCGTCTGATCGACCAGTTGCTGGCGTCGCCGCAATATGGCGAACGCTGGGGGCGTCACTGGCTGGATGTGGCTCGCTATGCGGACAGCGGAGGCTTTGAGACCGACGTCTACTACCGCAACGCCTGGCGCTATCGGGATTATGTGGTGAAGTCGTTTAATGACGACAAGCCCTACGATGTGTTCGTGCAGGAACAAATTGCTGGCGACGAACTCTGGCCGGACGACATTACTCTGAATGGCAATTACACGATCGCGCCGGAGAAAGTGCGACACCTGGAAGCATGGACAGGCACCGGTCTTTACACGCTGGGGCCTCAGGTTCACGAATCCAATATGGACGGCAAGAAGATCCGTTACGAGACGTATTCGGATTGGGTCGATACGACCGGCGCGGCGTTTATGGGGCTGACGTTCAGCTGTGCTCGCTGCCATGATCACAAGTTTGATCCGATCA
>CAZLOQ010000292.1:0-6023 GCA_964561125.1 uncultured Chitinophaga sp.
CGGATAATAAACTCACAATATCCGTGCCATCCGTGTCATCCGTGGTTTCTGAACACCGCTCTGTGCGGGCCGTGGGTTTGACCACGGATAGCACGGATAACACGGATAATAAATCCCCAATATCCGTGCCATCCGTGTCATCCGTGGTCTCTGAACATCGCTCCGTGCCGCCCGTGGGTTTGACCACGGATAGCACAGATAACACGGATGATAAGCTCACAATATCCGTGTCATCCGTGTCATCCGTGGTTTCAAACACACCAGCATCCGTGTCATCCGTGGTTGACCTCTCCCTGAATCCGGAGCTGCTCACGCTGCTTGATCCGGCCTGTGGGTCCGGGCATATCCTGGTCGAAGCCTATGACCTGTTCAAAGCGATCTACCAGGAACGGGGCTACCGGGCCAGGGACATTCCGGCACTGATCCTGCAAAAGAACTTGTTCGGCATGGAGATCGACGACCGGGCGGCGCAGCTTGCGGCGTTTGCTTTGATGATGAAAGCTCGTGCCGACGACCGCCGCATTTTTGACCGCGAGGCGAAGCCAAACATTGTGGCGTTTGTCGACAGCCAGGGGATGGATGCGAGCGAGATCTACTTTGCTCTCACGTCGCCGCTGAAGGGAGAGGAGGAAGGGGAACAGGAGCCGCCTGCTCCCGCCGGTCAGCTATTTGAATCCGACGACAATTTATTCACACGCGCCGCCGCTGCTCAATCCTCTGCCCACCGACCAGCGACCACTGCCCACTTCACAGAGGCCGATATTGCCTCTCTGCTGGAGTTGTTCGAGAACGCCAAGACATTCGGCTCACTGATTCAGGTGCCACCGAAGCTGGCGGCGAAACTGCCGCAGATCGACAATCGGCTTGATGACGTGCTGAGGTTCGGTGATCTGACGCACTCTTCGGCGCACGTTCTGAAGCCGATCTTGCAGCAGGGTCGACTGCTGGCTCGGCAGCATGACGCCGTTGTTGCGAACCCTCCGTACATGGGTGGCAAATACTTCACGGGATCGCTGAAGAACTTCGTTGCTGGCGAATATCCAACCGCCAAAGCAGATGTCTTTGCAGCATTCATTCAAAGAAGTGATGGCCTTGCACAACCGAGCGGGCGAGTGGGCCTGATCACAATGCAAAGCTGGCTATTCACTTCCGCCTACGAAGACTTTCGACGCTCCTTTTTGACGACCCGAACGATTGAGACTATGGCGCATCTAGGCCCAAGAGCCTTCGGTGCGATTTCAGGAGAGGTTGTCCAAGTTGCGGCCTTCTCATCACTCGGCAAGGCGATTGGCGAGTTCGTGGGAACGTATTTTCGTCTGCTGGAGGGTGAAGAATCGGATAAACACCAGTCCCTCTTGCAGCGACGCAATTGCCATCAGCGTTGGAAACAAAGTGATTTCTTGTCGCTCCCTCGTACTCCTGTGGCCTACTGGATTTCTGCGGGAGTCAAACGCTCGTTCGCCTCACCATCGGCACTCGGAGAAATCGCCACGCCCCGACAAGGACTGGCCACCAGCGACAACAGTCGCTTTTTGCGATATTGGTACGAAGTGCCGTTTGTTCGTATCGGATTTGATTTCGCGACGCGGTCAGACGCAGTTCAGTCCCGCAAAAAGTGGTTCCCTTACAATAAAGGCGGTCCATTCCGAAAGTGGTATGGGAACAACGCCTTCGTCATCAATTGGGAGAACGACGGCAGAGAGATTATTGGTTACGCCGCCGAGTTGTACGGATCACCAACCCGTACCATAAAAAACCAACAGTTCTACTTTCGCCCCTGCATCACTTGGAATGACATTACAGCGTCAAGTTTTTCCGCTCGGTTTTGTCCTCCGGGTTTCATTTTCGACGTTAAGGGCTCATGCGGGTTCCCATCGGAAGAACTGAGGTTGCCGGTACTTGCTCTGCTGTGCAGCAAGATTGTCCCTGTATACATGGGATTTCTGAATCCTACTACCACTTTTCAAGTTGGCGACATGGCCGTTGTGCCATACGTCTTAGATCAGTCGCATCGGAGTGAACTCGCCACCCTTGCCGCATCTGCCATGGAGTTAGCGAGGGAAGACTGGAACGAGTGTGAAACAGCATGGGATTTCACTCAACCACGCTTGGTACAGCGGTCATCACAGAGTTCTACGATGTCCGTACAGTGGAGCAAAACGAGAGAGCTTCTTGCTGCCCGTGTGCATCAGATGGCGAGCATTGAGTCAAAGGTTAACGAAGTTCTTATCGCTGCCTACGGACTTGAAGACCAACTGTCACCTGAGGTGCCAGAGCGTGATGTCACCCTCTATCGTCCCGACCGCACCGAGGACATCAAACGTCTCCTCTCTTACGCCATCGGCTGCATCATGGGCCGTTACAGCCTCGACAGGCCTGGCCTGATCTACGCCCACAGCGGCAACGAGGGTTTCGATCCCAGCCAGTACACGACGTTCCGCGCCGACGAAGACGGCATCATTCCACTCCTTGAAACCGACTGGGGCATCCGCGACGACGCCACGAACCGCTTCGTGGAATTCGTCAATGTCTGCTGGCCCGGTGATCCCACCACAGATCACACAGATGGCACGGATCAGGAGACCAGCAACCAACCTTCACTATCCGTGTCATCCGTGAAATCCGTGGTCCAAACATCCCCGTACCTCGAAGAAAACCTGAAATTCGTCGCCGACAGTCTTGGACCAACCGGCAGCGAGCAGCCACGGGACACCATCCGTCGTTACCTTGCTACCGGCTTCTACAAGCATCACCTTTCGATGTACAAGAAACGTCCCATCTATTGGCTGTTCTCCAGCGGCAAGCAACGCGCCTTCCAGTGCCTGGTCTACCTGCACCGCTACCACGAAGGCACGCTCGCCCGGATGCGCACCGAATACGTCATCCCCCTCCAGGGCCAGATCGCCGCCCGCATCGAACAGCTGGAAGGCGACAAGGCCAAAGCCACCAGCACCAGCCACCGCAAGAAGCTGCAAAAGGAACAGGACGACCTCAAAAAGCAACAAAAAGAACTCTTCACCTTCGAAGAAAAACTCAAACACTACGCCGACCAGAGAATCACCCTCGACCTCGACGACGGCGTCAAAGTCAACTACGCCAAATTCGGCGATCTACTCGCGGAAGCAAAGGCTATCACGGGCGGAAAGGATGAGGAATAGAAGTCGTCATGGCGAAGTCGAAACAGCAAAAACTGACGATCATGGTGTCCTCGACCGTATACGGAATTGAGGAGCTGCTGGATCAGGTCTATGCGCTGCTCGGTGGGTTTGGCTATGAGGTCTGGATGTCGCACAAGGGGACCGTGCCAATCCTTCCGCATCAGACGGCGATGGAGTCGTGCCTGCTGGCCGTCGAGAAGTGCGATCTGTTCCTGTCTATTATCACGCCGCGTTTGGTCTTTGCCCGAGCCCTGCTTCGTAAACTGGGGGCAAAGGACCAGCAGGCTCGGGAAAAAATGCTGCAGGTACTGGGGTTTAATGACGAGAAAAAACTAAAGGAGCTGCGGAGACAGGATGAGCTTGTGCTCGATGACTTCCGAGTCATCGACATGTACGAGGCAGCCATCCGGCATGATCTCAAAGTCTACATGGATGCGATCGGCAAAACGGTCTGCGCCTTCCTGAACAGTGATGGCGGCGTTGTGATCATCGGTGTGGGGGCTGACGGGGTTCCGAATGGATCAGTCATGAACGAGCAGGCCGCGAGTCTGACCGAGTTTCTGCGCCGCACGATCACACCCAAAGTTCTCTATGACGTGTCGTTTGACGAGACTGCTGGTGGGGACGTGATCGCAGCCAGTTTTCGGGACGGACAGTTATCGCGGGAATCGAAGCCCAGGTATCCCTTCAATTCGCTGCGGGAAGGTCTCGTCAATGCTCTGGTTCATCGTGACTACGCGGCATTTTCCGGCGGTGTTTCGGTGAGTGTGTACACGGACCGTGTGGAGATTTGGAACTCAGGGAAACTGCCCCGTGGAATCTCTCCTCGCGATCTGATGCAGGCGTCCCACTCGTCGATTCTGGTGAACCCCGACATCGCTCATGTCTTCTACCTGCACGAATTGATGGAACGTGTGGGCCGAGGCACTTACAAGATTGGTCAGGAATGCCGCGACTTCGGGATGCGACCGCCGGAATGGAAGAACGCAGGAGCCGGAGTCAGGTTGACCCTGTTCGCCGCCGGGGTCGGAATCCCTGCCATCAACCTCAACAACAGGCAACAGGAATTGCTCGCCACCCTCGTATATGGAGAGGCGATCCGCGTCCCCCAGTATGTTGAACGTTTCGGCCAGGGAATCACGGATCGCCAGGCACGGCGGGACCTGTCCGACCTCGAAAATGCAGGTTTTCTTGCACGGCACGGCGCAGGATCGAAGACCACCTACGAGCGGACAGAGAAGGCTCTTTGAACCGGACATCAGGACACGTCCGGACACAACCGAACATCGATATTCTCCGATCGAGGAGTTGATCAATGCAAAAACCCCGGAAAATGAAGAGTCGACCTGGAAACCGGACACAATCCGGACAGGAGCGTTCTGTGCCGGCCGTCGGGTTGACCACGGATAGCACGGATAACACGGATGTTCAGGGCTTGTTGACAAGAATTGTGGCTCGTACAGCCCATATCCGCGCTACCATATCCGTGTAATCCGTGTCATCCGTGGTGAAAAGGCGATTTACCCGAAAGAAAGCAGCAATCGAACGCAGGTCCTTTTTTTCCCGTCTTTGGTGTGTTTCGTGGTTCTCAAACAAGGAGCTGTGAATGTCGATCACCGTCACGATTGAAGAAGCCCAGGCAAAGCTGAAGGATCTTGTCCATCAGTTGGAACCGGGGGATGAAATCATCATTACGGAAAACCAACAAACGGTGGCGAGGTTGACCTCTGAGCCAGCGAAAAAACGACTTCCACGCAAAGCAGGAAACTGCATTGGTATGATTGAAATCATTGCCGATGACGATGAACACCTGGAAGATTTCAAGGAGTACATGTGATGCGAATCCTGCTGGATTCTCATGCATTTCTCTGGTTTGTTTTACGAAAGCCGCAATTGAGTCGCTCGGCGGATGCGCTGATTTCTGACCCGTCGAATGTGGTTCTGGTCAGCCCCGCGACCTGTTGGGAGATTGCGATCAAGGTGGGCAAAAACAAGCTCGAATTGATGGCTTCCTACGACGACTTCATGCGGCAGGGGATTGACGGCAACGACTTCACGATTCTGCCCATCGAAACAAGGCACACGTCACTTCTGACGACGATGAAACCGCATCACAATGATCCATTCGACCGGCTTATCATTGCACAAGCGATCGCCGAGCAGGTTCCTGTCATAAGCTGTGACTCCGCGTTCGATCCCTACGGCGTAACCCGACTTTGGTAAGCAACCATGAGTGACTTGAATCAAATTCACACGGCTCTGGAACGTCTCTTCAACGACGAAGGGCAGCGGATTGTCTTCTGGAACGATCCGGATCGCGAGTTCTTAATGACCGTACCGCTCCTGGAACTGGACGGCGTGACGACATTGCGGCTCGATCAGGTCGGTGCGCTCGAAGCCAAAATTAGGCTGGAACGGGAAGAGCCGCACAGCAGGTTCCTGCTCTACGCACCGACCGAAGAACCGGACTACGAAGATGACTGGCTGGTCGACATCCGGCTGTACAGCCGCACCTTCCGAGCTGACAGAGCCAGCACCCTGCTGCAAGCGTTGGGGCTGGTGAACCTGCACCTGCGGATCCACGTTTCTGGACAGCGATCCGTGCCGCCCGGAGGTCTAACCACGGATAGCACAGATAACACGGATAATAAATTCACAATATCCGTGCCATCCGTGTCATCCGTGGTCTCTGAACAGCGCTCCGTGCAGCCCGGAGGTCTAACCACGGATAGCACAGATAACACGGATAATAAATTCACAATATCCGTGCCATCCGTGTCATCCGTGGTCTCTGAACAGCGCTCCGTGCAGCCCGGAGGTCTAACCACGGATAGCACAGATAACACGGATAATAAATTCACAATA
>CAZLOQ010000293.1:0-5955 GCA_964561125.1 uncultured Chitinophaga sp.
TGAAATTTTCTATCGTTACCGGACGGCTCGCGCCGTACCGCTTCTATCAGGAGCCGAAAGTAGGTGGCATTGGGCTCGCGCCGTACCGCTGGAAATGGGACCGGCAAGCAGGTGTTAGTGGAGGCGCCCGCGGTCACGAATCGACAGCTCGAAAGCCTCCAGAAAGCAATTCTTGCCGGGATTCAGACAGAACGGGAAAATCTCATGCCTACATGCCTTGATATGCTTGTCGAGCAGCGCTGCGAGAAGCTCTACGGGGAATTGATCAACAAAAGCTGGGAACAAGGTCTCGAGAAGGGCCGCGAGGAAGGTGTGCTGATCGGCCAGATTCGCACGCTGCAGCAGGTATTCAAACTTCCGGTGACCCCTGAAACAGACTTGAAAGCACTCCCGATTGAACAGCTTCGTTCCCTCCTGCAAAAGGTCGAAGCAACTCATAGCGGGACGCCGATCAGTTGAAGCCAGCCGCGACTGACCGCACGGCTCGCGCCGTACCGCTTTCAATGAAAACCGAAAGCACGTGGCGATGGACGCAGGGAATTGCCGCCCCGGCCGACTGTCCGCCGATCAACCTCATTCTCAGCCGACGATCTCTGAACGCACTGCAACGCCCGCCTTCAGCGTTTGCAGGACAACGCAGCAGCGTTCGGTCAGCTCCAGAAGCTTGTTCCGGGACTCATCGGTGATTTCGCCCTGCAGCCGGAAGCACAACTGAATCTCGGTGAGTCCTGCGGCAACGCTGCGATCGACACCAAGTGTACCACGGAAGTCCATCCGGCCGGTGGCAGTCAAAACGGCGGATTGCAGCCTGAGATCAAGGGCTTTTGCGACGGCGGCCAGAGTGGTGCCGGCGCAGGTAATGAGTGCCTGCAGGAGCAGTTCGCCGGAACAGGCGGCAAGGCCATCACCACCAGCCGCCGGATGCAGGCCCGCCAGAATGTCGCGTCCGTCGTTGGCCAGCAGTCGTACGCGGCAGCCGATGCGTTCGAGATCCACGTCGCCTTCTGCCCGCAGCACCGCTTCAGCCCGCTCGGGATGTTCCTTGTACAACTGTTTCACCGGTGCCTGCAAAGCGCGAAAAGTGTCTCGATTCATCAGCTTCTGCTCCCCTGCTGCATGTTTAAGATCATGTCCCTCACATCACACACATGAACCCGGTCCCGTTCCATGTCTTTTCGGGACGAGATCAGCACCGGGCCTTCGTGGTCCAGCTGATCGGGGTCCGGCAGTCGACCGTGACTGCCACGAACAACTTCTGCCTTCAGGCCGATCACATCCATGTAATAGCGAAAACCGAGCAGTTTCTGCAGCAGACGCGAGGCGATCCGCAGCTTTGGAAACCGCAGATCGGGATTGAGCAGAAGTTCGGCCGGGTCATAGCCGGGTTTGCGGTGAATGTCGACGGTGCGGGCGTAGTCCGGTGCCAGTGCGTCATCCATCCAGAAGTAATACGTAAACCACGACTCGCGGCTGCTCACACACACAAGATCTCCGCTGCGTTCATGATTCAGTCCCCACTCCGCCAGATCAGCAGAATCCAGCACGCGTTCAATCCCGGGCACCTGCCGCAGCAGCTCAGCCACACGCGGACGGTCAGCAGGGTTGCGAATATAGACATGAGCGGCCTGGTGATCCGCCACAGCAAAAGCCCGGGACGCTCCGGCATCCAGCGTTTCCCAGCCGAGCGGTTCGCGGCGAACCCGCAGCAGGCCTGCTTCCCGCAGTATCCGATTGATGTGCACAGGCGTGCTGACTTCAGAGATGCCGTATTCGCTGAGCACGAGCACATCAGCGTCGTGCTGCTGTGCGGTGGCGATGAGTTTTCCGGCTTCCTGATCCACCAGCCGCACGTCTTCAGCAATGGCCGGATCATCGGGGCCCAGTCGCTGCAGGTTGTAATCGAGGTGCGGGAGGTAGACGAGCATCAGCGAGGGACGCTGTTCACGAAAGACGCGGCAGGATGCATCAGCAATCCAGCGGGTGCTGAGAATGTCGGCAGTCGGCCCCCAGAAATGAAACAGCGGGAATCGTCCGAGCTCTGCCTGAAGCTCATCCCGCAACTGCGGTGGCTCACTGTACACGTCCGGGATCTTGCGTCCGTCTGCCGGATAGGACGGACGCGGCGTGAGCGACCAGTCGACAGCCGCGTACATGTTGTACCACCAGAACATCTTTGCCGTGCGATGTTCCGGCCACCGCGCCCGCGCTGACTCGTAGACCTTCTGTCCCTGAATCAGCTGATTCGACTGTTTCCAGAAGAGCACCTCATTGAGTTCCCGGAAAAACCAGCCATTGGCAACGATTCCGTGCTGAGCAGGGTGGAGTCCTGTGAGCAGTGAAGCCTGCACGGTGCAGGTCACCGCGGGAAACACCGTTGTCAGCGGACGCATAAAGCCTGCGTGGGCCAGTCGAGCCAGATGCGGTGTCTGCGCACCGATCATTCCCGGCGTCAGCCCCACAATATTAATCACCATCAACCGCCGACCTGGCTCAGACACCATCTGCCATCTCCCGTGCGATTTCCGCAAACGACACAATCGAATTATTCACGTTCCAGTAGTCTTCGGGCTTGAGGTAGAGCTGTTGTCCGGCAAATTCTCCAGGATCCGCGTCTTCCTCGTCCGGTCCGCGAAGTGGCTGCACGAGGAAGTACTGGGATGTTCTGAGACCCTGCCAGGCATCATGGCGAAGCCTGAGCAGTCGTTCGCCGACTTTGCTGCCCTGCAGCAGAGATGACAGCAGGCTGAGAGGTTCGCTGAGCGCCCCCGCGGTCTCACCCGTGGCGATCGCAGCGGCGGTGCCCACAGCCGTATCGGGGACTGTGGAACCCGTATTGCCCTGGAACAGTTCCATCAGCGTCGGCAGCAGGTCGAAGCTGCCGCACAGACTTTGCAGTCGAGTTCCCGCTGACAGTGGTTCCGTCCACCAGAGTGGCACGTGCAGCTGACTTTCGTCCGCACCGCTTTCGAAAGGCCGCGCGGCTGGCCGGGCAACACCACGAAAACCTGTCACCAGCCACACAGGCGTCGTTTGCCCGCCACAGGGAGCAGCTGCGAGCTTCTCCAGACGGGTCAGCACATCATTGGCCGACTGCAGCTGCTCAGACGCGGGACCGGGCAGACGGACAGTGACCAGCACAAATCGAGCGCCGGCGATGGCCGCAGCGAGCGGCTCCGGGAACACATCGGAATGTTCAGCTGACAGCGGAAATATCCGGGGTTGCAGGGCTGCAGTGAGCGCCGGAGCCCTGAAGATGCCCTGCGAGGGCATTTCGGTTGAGGCATTATCGTTCCCCAGCTGAAGCCAGACCGTGTGCCCCACTGCCAGCCCCGGCCATCCTGCCTGCTTCCCGACCGTCTCGGCCCCGCCAAGATAATCGTCCAGCGTCGCCTGTTCACGAATGTCCTGAATCAGGTACTGTTCGAAAACAAGCGACCGCGATTCCAGATCGTCAAACGCGACGGCCGGGATGTGAGGCTGAAGTTCCGGGAGCGGATCGAACAGGACCAGCCAGACGCAGGCCGGGCCGGATGCGGCAGGAGTGTCATTCAAGGACAGAGAGCCTTTGCGGAAAAGCAGCACAAAGTCACAGCAGGATGATGCAGCGGGAGGCGTATCATATCCGTTTCGGCGAAGACCGCGACACAGGAACACCCCTGGAACCGCAACCGGCACAGAGCGGCGATCGGCACGGGGCCAAACGATAACAACGATGCCTGCAACTGCCCCGGAAGGAATCCATGTTTTCGACGTGCTGCACTATCCGGGACGGACCAACGGAACTTTTCAACGCCAACCGCCCACTTCCCCCTGCGATTTCGGCCTGTAAGGCCAGTTCCACCAGCCCGGGGTGCAACCCCGGGTCCGCCCCCCAACGAAGATGCACGCCCTGTAAGGGCAGTTCTCAGATACGGCCCAGACAACGACTCTCCAACACCCACGTAGAGGAGGGATGGGTTTTGAAACTCAGAGGCACAGAGGAGCACAGAGGCGTTGAGTGATCGCAACGCAATCGTGCCAGGGTCCATCCAAACCCCTCGGGGTTCACCATGGAAAGCGCGAGCCCCGCCAAATCGCCCGCCCCGCAAAGCCCGCTGCCGCACACCCGACTCACACCGAGCACGCAGCGTTCGGCTGAGAACTGCCCCTGCAGGGCGAAGCTGTCGGGAGCAACCTGACCTGGCATTTCATGCCAGGCTGATGGAACTGGCCTTGCAGGCCGTGAACACAGCTAAGCTGTCAGAATCTCTGCCCGACAGCATCAGCCGGAACGCGTTAGCGTCCGGTTACGGGTAACTTCCCGCTTCCTGCCGGTCGTGGCTCGAGTCACCGCGTGCGGGAAATCGGCGTTTTGTGAATGGCTCCGCCTCGCAATCGCTGCAATCGACAAAATCCGCGCCGGCTACCTGCATTTCAGCACCCCTGATCCCGAATTCTCATGGACACGGGCATTAGCCACCTGAATCATGCAGGTCATGAATGAATTCCACCCTAACAGCCCGCACGATCACTTCTTTCGCCGTGAGTCAGCCGCATTCCTGCCGGACGCTCCGCAGCTGGAAGCCCGGATTCGCACGCTGCAGCTTGTCCGCAGTCAGGAACTGGAATTTGATTCCATCGTCGCCATCTTTCGGCTTCTGCGGGCATGGCAGCAAATCGATTCCCACATGGACGCTTTGTCTGATATTATTGTATATCTGGCCACCGTTTTCGACGCCGGAAAACTCAATTGGTACAAGCAGGCCGTCAGAACCGGACTGCAGATCGAATCGGAGACACAAATGCCCAGCTGCTTTGACGCACTTGTGGAACAGGGTATGAAGAAGGGACTTGGACAGGGCTTGCTCATCGGCCGCATCCGCACACTCCAGGAAGTTCTGCGGCAGCCTGTGACAACCGAAGAGGCCCTCACCTCACTGTCCCTCACGGACCTGCAGACTCTCGCCACCCAACTCCACGAATCGCTCGCCACCAGACCGCTCCATCCCGGCGACGGCTGACCGGCGTACGGCCGACGTCAACCCCACGAAGGACGAGCATTCCGTCAGAATCTCCGCCCGACATCATCAGCCGGAACGCATTAGCATCCGGTTATGAGTATAGCGCCGCTTCCTGACGAACGCGCCTCGAGTCACGGCGTGGAAAACGTTGCCGTTCTCTGACTGTCGACACACTGGCGGACTGCCGGTCTGATGATGTGGTCGATTGGATCAAGGTTCATGGCACCTTTGGCCCGTGACACCACGAGCCCCCGGCTCCCAGACGGGCTTGCCCCGTCTGAAGCCAAGGTTCGCTGGCTACCCCGAGGCAGCACGAAACCGTCGGGGGCCGCGGGGGCGTTGGCGGCGGGGTCTGACTGGACAGCGCCATGTTGGGTCAGCTGCTCCAGCTGCAAGCAACGCGATGGCTGTGACTTGTTCCTTCAAATCCGTGTCATCCGTGTCATCCGTGGTCAAAAACACGATCGGATTTTGACAACAGATAGCGCGGATCACACGGGTGAATCGCAGAGGTGACAAAGAGGGTGTCCAATCCCGGAAGGAATCCATGTCTTCGACGTGCTGCACCATCCGGGACGGACCAACGGAACTTCCCACCGCCCACTGCCCACTTCCCCCTGCGATTTCGGCCTGTAGGGCCAGTTCCACCAGCCCGGGGTGCAACCCCGGGTCCGCCCCCAACGAAGATGCACGCCCTGTAAGGGCAGTTCTCAGATACGGCCCCGGCAACGACCCTCCAACGCCCACGTGGAGGAGGGATGGGTTTTGAAACACAGAGGCACAGAGGAGCACAGAGGCGTGGAGTGATCGCAACGCAATCGTGCCAGGGTGCGTCCAAAGCCGCCGGGGTTCACCACGGAAAGCGCGAGCCTCCGACAAATCACCCCTCCCCGCAAAGCACGCTGCCGCACACCCGCGTCACACCGAACACGCAGCGTTCGGCTGAGAACTGCCC
>CAZLOQ010000294.1:0-5946 GCA_964561125.1 uncultured Chitinophaga sp.
CAGCCGCTGCGGAAAGGTCATTCACAGATGCAACACGTACCTCCGCATAGTGAAAGCCGGTTGTTGAAGGAGTCCATTCCCTGAACGTGAGATCATCGGGTTTCGGATGCCAGTCCTCACGTGCAGGAATCACTCCGGGGCTTCGCTTTAGCAGGAGCTTTGCGAGTCCGTCCAAAATGCCATCCCACTGCCCGACAGGCAGCAGACCTTTATTACTTTCAAGCTGCACTTTTCCAGAGGCTGGCTTCGGCGTCTTCAGATCGGTTAGAAGTGACTGAAATTCCGGATCGTCCTGCAACTGACCTTCGAGTTCGGCGTAGGCATCCCACGGGACCTGCAACAGGTATCGGGTTGCCTTGGCCGGAAAGCTCTGCCGTTCAAGCTTCTGCAGTGTTTTTTCCATGATCAGAAATGAATGACCATAGGGCAGGCGCAAGGCCGGAACCAGCAGACACGGCAGCGGCAGATTCGGAGTATCTGGCAGGTTTTCAGCAAGCCGAACGTGGAGTTCAGGACTGGCTTGACCGGTGAATCCGAGATAGTCAGCGAGATTGTCGGCCGCGATAATTCCCTCAAACGAAGCACTGATTCGGGGATCTCGCGCGGCGAGGTCCGCGAGTAATGGGTCGTCAGCGGCCAGTGTTCGCCCGAAGCACCTCTGAAACGTTATTTCGTTGGACAAGGCCAGGGGCATTTGTACTTCATAAAAACCACGTACATGAGGAGGCGCCTGCGGAACTCGCTTTGCGAGGGTGGTTCTCAGCAGTTCCAACCGCTCTTCAGAGAAATGCCGATCGCTGTTGTTCATCTGACCGATCCAGATGGACCGTGCGAGCAGCGCCGTACTGAGCCGATGTTCCTCGATTTCGGGCATGGCGACTGCTGCGGTTCCGGCCAGCACAATCAGGAACAGGCTGCTGGCCAGTGTCGCGCAGATCACCCAAGTAATTTTCCTCTCTGAGGGCGCGAACAGATCCTGCCATGCGTACCACGCCAGATAGCGCCCGATTTCTGCCCTATTAACCGCAGTCACCACACCTGCTCCCAGTCTTTACCCTGCTGCACGAGTTTCAACTCGCCACCTTCCCGGATTCTGATTTGCCACGGACCGACTTCACTGGCGATCCTGTGATCATGGGTCACCAGAAACAATGTCCGATCGGTGGCAGCAACACTGTCGCTGCTTCCCAGTTGGCCTAGTTGCCAGTCCCGCAGGGCTGTGAGCATCAGATTCTCATTGTTCTGATCCAGGGAGCTGAACGGCTCGTCAGCAAATACCACTTCCGGCTCGTGAATCAGTGCCCGCAACACAGCCACTCGCTGTCTCTGGCCGCCGGAGATTTTCGCTACCACCGCGTCCCTGCGTTCAAGCAGATCAGGCATGGCTTCGAGGAGTCCAAGGCCGCGATTACGGCGTTCAGTCGGTTCAACACCCAGCAGCGCGAGTGGAATGACAAGGTTTTCAAGGACAGACAGGTGGGGCAGGAGGTAGGAATTCTGCAGGGCAAATCCGAAATGATTTCTGCGCAGCTGATCCGCGTCACCGGGGGACAGGCTGCTGTAATTTATGGTCTGCGACGGACCATGATAACGAATTTCACCGGCTTGTCTGGGCAGATTTCTCAGCACGCCGAGGCATGAAACCAAGGTGGATTTACCACACCCCGATGGGCCAGTGACTGACACGACGGTACCTTTGGGAATTTCCAGTTCCTGACATTGAAGCACCGGCGGACCGGTCTGTGAATAACTGAACCTGAAGTTCTGCAGCACGAAACAAATGCTCATGGCCATTCATCCAGTACATCAACATAGTAATATCGTTCACCGCCCTCGCGCTGGCCGTCGGCGCCCTCAATGAAAGACCTGAATCCTCGATCGTCAATATCAGACTTGACAGGTGGTGTCCTGCGCACGTAGCGACCGTCCCTGAGCACGAAATCACTGGGGTTGGCCCGCACACCATCACGAATACATTCCAGCAGCCGGAGTTTTAGAAACAGGCGATTGTAGTCTGCGTTCCCCGGCACGACTTTGCCCCTGCCTGGCTCAACCTTCAGCACGGGCCCAAAAAACGGGGATTCAAAACACAGGGCTCGGTAAAGAATCTGAGCTTTCTCTTCTTCGGATTTGCCCGCAGAAAACCTCGCCAGTCCTCCGGTAGCTGCCCGCATCACTTCTGAAGCTGGCTGCACAAGGTCCACCTGCCTGCCGCCAAGATGCTCCTTCTCAATTGACGCCAACACCGCGATCGCTCTCGTCAGTTCCGTTTCCGTGATCAATAGCTTGCGGCGTACCTGGGGAGTCAGGGGAGCGTTTTCGTTGCCACGGAGTGGACTGTTTTCCCAGACGTACATCCGAGTATATGGGTTCCACTTACGCCACTCAAGCAGCTTGTCGAGGCCCTGCTGCTTGGAAAATGAACGAAACAGAGCTTCGTCAGCTTCCGAAACTTCGAAACCCAGCTTCTGTACAGCCTCGGCTGAATTTCCCATACCTGCAGCCTGTGAAACCTTGATCATGGCCCGCAAGGTCTGTCCCTGAACGTCGGCAGCGACGATCCTCGGTAACAAAGTTGACGTGACAAGTGCGTTGATCTGAGCCTCCAGTTGCGCTGCCTCGTCCGACTTTGGATCCCTGATATTAAGAACAGGTGTTGGAAACACGGTGTATGTGAAGAGTCTGTCAACGACTTCTTCTCTGTTAATATCAAGTTCCACAAGCAGCTCCTGAGCGACCTTCTCGCGGTACTGCCGCCGGAGCTCACCGTTTATCTGCCCATAAAACATTTTCAAATAAGGAAATTTCTGTGCGTCGCCCAGATGGGGATCCTTCAATTGAATCGCATGCACTTCAACCGGCGAACTGCTTTTAGCCGCTATTAATCCGACGATATCCCGCACGCGATTTCTGGCTTTCGTTGTTACGCCACGCTGCGCAGCACCAATTGCCGGGTTCTGTTCAAGGTCATCCATTCCGCAGAGGTCTCCACATTCACCCAGCACAAACAGGATTTTTCTGGAATAGCGTGAGAAGTCGGCGGCGTTAACTGCCTGCTCAATGCCGTCGAAGAGATTCTCCAGCGGGTGTGGAGCTACAGCCTCGAACGGCTGATGGTTCTCCAGTTCATCGATCAGCTGCTGACGACTGACTGACGTCAGTTCAAACGCGCTGATTGGCGAAACACGTACTGCAGTCTGCTTGTTCCTATCCGTGCCGTCGGCGAAGTATACCAGAGTCACCCTGATGCGTCGCTTCCCACGGTCCTCTGCCAGTCTGTCGACCATCAGAGGCACAAGCCTGGCGATCGCTTTCAGGCCAACGCCATTGCTCAGTGAGTCATCAATGGCGAATGTCAGATCAAGGTCTGCAACCTCGGACTTGAACTGCTCAATTTGCATCCTCCTGCGTTCCATCATTTGCTCTGTGTCCGGGCTATCTTCGCGCAGACTGATTACCCCTCCAATTTCGTAAAGCCAGTTCTCCGGAATCCCCCCGCGTTTCTGCACCCAGCTCCTGGCATTTGCCAGCTTTTCCCGCTCGGCATCCTTAGGGTCCGTCAGCAGATGGAAACGCATTGCGTTTTTTGGCAGCTTCTGAACCGCGCCATCCTCTCCCGTCGATGGCATTGGCTCTGCAACAGAGAGAATCGTTCCGGGACTTCCACTCGCCGCCAGCTGAGGGTATGCCTGCACGGCGTCCGCGGGCGACACAAACATACGGCCCGGACCCCGTTCGGGTTCCTGAGCCGTCTGCCAGCGATGCTTCCACGTTGCACGATCCCACTCCAGACACTCACGCGTATTCCAAACCGCCATACGTTCCTTTGGTACCCAGCCGAGGATATCCGTCCTCAGCTCCTCCAGCGTGGCTCCTTCAATCTCAGGCCGCGTAGCTGCAAGGAAATACTCACCGTAATCTGCAAAGGCGTACAGATTTTGATACAGCGAGATACTCAGACGCGGGCTGAGATTTGGAGTGTCTGTCGTGCCAGGAACGGCCACAAACGCCGGTACGTCTTCGAGCGGCTTGTCGGCAAGCTGCTGGGGATTCACTGCGACAATCTTCTTGTGGATCGCCGTTCGCTCATCGGTCTCGGCTTCCAGCCTGTCGGTCAGATATCGACGAGGCACCCAGCCCCGTAGTCTCCCCACAGCCACTGGTGTCGCTGAATTCGGATCGGCTTCGCAAATCAAAGCCCAGTCGGAATTCGATGCGCGTGTTGCACCGAAAAGAAGGTATGGTTTCCTGACGGCATCGGCAGATCGTTCCGGGAACCCATCGGCGAGTGCGACTCGCTCAAAAAACTCGAGTTGCCCGAGGACTGGAGCGTTGTCCGCGGGCGCCGTCCTCAGGGAAACACCGCCCATAATGCACCAGCGCCAGGTGGGTATATTGCCGTTCTCGCTGTAGAGCCGTCTCGGCGGATCGGTTTTGTCCGGCATTTGCACGTCCTGAGACAAAGCCTCTGACGTGTAAACGATCATCAGCCACACGAGTGCTGCTGTGAGCCTGATAAGTGCCTGCAACCTGTTCATTTTCATTGCCCTTTCCGTCCCGACAGCGGCAGCGTACACATCACGCGCTCTGCCCAAACCTGCAGCGAAGACTCCAGTTGCCAGACTTCCTCTGGCCCCAAACCGTCATTGCTGCTGACTTGAAATTGCCGCAGCACACCGCCGGTCCGGCGGCAAACTGCGGACCAGTCAGTTGCCTGCTGACCAGCCAGCGAAATCTGAAAGACACTCACCCTGTCGACAAACCGCCACTTTTCCGGATCGAAAGGGCGAAGTGAACCAGGCACAACCAGCAAGAGTTGTTTGACTTTGGAAGGATCGTTGTTTGTGTAAAGCTTATAGGTGGACTCGATCTCTTCTGCACAGCTGTCCAGATTTGCGCTGGCTGCCACTGCATCCCGCTGCTTAAACCAAACAGCAAATCTTTGCTCGTCCTGCAGTTCCGTAATACTTAGATCTGATGTGGGTGAAAAAAGCTGCTGATCCTTCTTGTAGCTTCCGTTGAACTGCGCCAGACAGAGTTTTTGTTCGGGGTTGTGTTTTCCTTCGCGCGGATAATTATGAGCAACAAAGAATCGCAGCAGACTTCGCTGAGCGATCTCATTCATGGAATAACCATCACGAAGATGACAAAACAGCACAAGCGTTGTGTGGCGAAGTTCGTTTGCCGGCGGAAAGTCCGTCAGCTGCTGCAGTTGGTCGGCAGCAAGGGTTGGTGAGAGCAACTTCTGTTCAATGGCTTTTTTTTGTTCCGCTGTCGCCCGTTGGTCTGCTTGCGCTTTACTGAGCTTTGCCGCCAGATCTTCCATGGATTTCTGCATTTTCTGCTGCTCACGCTCACTCGCGATTTTGGCGTCATTCAGCTGCTTGATCGCAGCGTCATTGTCCTTAATTTTCTTCTGCTCGCCCGCGAAGTCCTGTTTTGTTTCTATCAGCTCACCTCGAAGGGAAGTCAGGGTGCGGGAGATATCACTCGCTTCTTTTTCGCTCGCCTCAATCGCTCTCTGTAGTCCCAATTCCGTCTCACCCCACTTCAGTTCTTCAGCCTGAAGATGCTTTAAGTCAGTTTCCAGAACACGTACATCGAACTCCCGCTCCCGGGCCTCGCCCACAACCAGAATGCACGTGATCGCGGAAATTGTGAGCAACAAACACATGAGGGCAAGCGTGAGCCGCCTCAGCCAGAAACGCCGAACATGGCGATGCAGAATTTGCTGCATCCGGCTTTCATCAATGGAATCGCCGGTGGTTGTCATCGCTGCCCTCCAGGCGAAACCGAACCGGCGGGCCGATTTTGATCGCTGTGGTCTCGGTCCGCTGCGGCAGCGGCGGAATCAGTCGCTGGTTGCTGCTGGTCCTGTTCGGCAGAACGGACGTCGACCACCGGGGCAGCTGAGGAGTCCACGCCTTCCGAAGATCGGGCAAAAAT
>CAZLOQ010000295.1:0-5932 GCA_964561125.1 uncultured Chitinophaga sp.
AATCTGCATACTCCCAACAACGCTGCTGTGGATTCCGGACTGCGGGCTCCCAGTGTGTCGCTCAATCTCCAGGATCAGCTGCTGGTCGGTGGCTGGTTGATTGGCGAAGATCTGGTCAGCGTAGATCTTCCGGCAACAACCGGACTGTTCAGTCTCACGGTTGATCAGGGGGGCGTCATTCGCCAGACCGCCGCCGTGGGGCTGCTCAGTCTGACTGCCAGCAGCGGGATCCGCGTCGCCGGCGAAATCAGCACAGCAGCCGATGAAACCGTGCCGCAAATCACCGCCGGCCGACAGATCCTGCTGCAGGAAGGAGCGGATCTCGCTGCGACAGGAGCCAACGTAACGCTCACGCTCCGCGCCGACGAAATCCTGTCACTCCCCGTCGGAAGTACACTCCGGGCCGGAGTGGCAGTCGGTTTATCGTCCGGCTCTCCGGTCTTCACACAGACCGCACCAGGCGGCCGGATTGTTCTCGAATCCGGCGGTGAAATCCTGCTGGCCGGTATGCTGGCTGCCAGTGAAGGGCTGGCGATCACCGCCGGTGATTCACTGCTGGATCATTCTGCGTACTTTGATGAGCTGACTGCCACCAGACCCGATTCCTACCTCGCTGGTCAGGAACGGTATGCCATCCTGCTCACCGGCACCGTGCATGTGATGGGCGACAACGAACAGCTGATGCTGGCTGCCCAGGATGATGTGGTTGTGCCTGGCAATATCACCATGGCAGGTCAACAGTCCACAATCACGCTCCAGTCGGACACTTTCGTCTATGTTGAGGGACGCCTGAAAGCAGACTCTGGAGTCAAAGTCCTTGGCGGTGTCGGCCTCGACGGCACCGTTGGCGATGGGGCCGATTCCCGGGGCACCAGTGTTTACCTCGCCCCATCCGGCCAGATCCTTGCTGAAGGTGCCAATTCCAGTATCATCGTTCGCGGGGCAAAGGACGTGGACGTGCACCAGGCACTGATTGCCGGTGGCACAGTCACCGCCAGCGGAATTGAATGGGCAGGGGAAGGGTCATTTGTCGAAATTTCGGCGGGTGAGCAGATCTGGCTGAACGCCCCGATTCAGGCGGCCTCATCAATTGCACTGCTGCCCGGGATTGCCGGCAGCGATGATCCCGACGGCAATCTGGTGCTGACGGCCAATAGTGGTCTGAATGCAGCCGGACTCGGTCCAAACGGAACCGGCAGCGTGATTCGCCTGAGCAGTGCTGGAGACCTTCTGGTCCCAGCCAACATCCTCTCCGGCGGAACCATTCGCCAAACGTTCGGAAGCGCAGGGCAGCTGCTGTCGGAAACCTACGAGTGGTCTGGGCGGGAATCGCGGATTGAAATCGAAGCCGCCGGGCGGGTGCAGATCGGCGCGGACACGACGGATGCGCAGGGCAACCCCGTTCAGAAGGGCATTTTCCTGCGATCCAGCCACAGTGTTTCGATCACCTCCGGACCTCACAGCAGCGGCACGGGTGTGGTGATTTATCCGGGTGGCGGCGTGAGCGCCTCTGATCCCGATGGCCGTGTGACCATCACGACACCGGAAGATGCCGAAATCTACGGCAACGTCGTCGCGGGCGGCGATATCCTGCTGGTTCAGAATGCCGCGGGCGCTACCACCGGCTATGCGATCACCGGCCCTTCCGGCGACTCCAGTGTCACAATGACGGCCGGGCGCCAGTTGCGCGTCGGACAATCCGTCGCCGCCGGCAAATTCATCACTCTGCAGGGCGGTGTTGATCCGGTCGTTGCCGACGAAATGTACAGCGGCACTGGCCTGCTGCTGCAGGGGTCTGCGCAGTTGAAAACCACCGCAGCCAATTCTGCAGTCCTGCTGACATCCGCGTCCGGCGTACAAATTCTGGCACCTTCAGCAGCCTCCGAGCAGCTGTATGCGATTCATGCGGCCGGGGCTGGGTCCGTCGTAACGATCGAAGTGCCGCAGGCCCCCGCCGAAGCCGCACAAAACCGCATGTACCTCGCCAATAGAATTCTGGCACATTCAGGACTGTCCATCACCGGCGGTGACAGCGGCTTAAGTCCCGCAAAACTGGAGCTCGATTTCGGCAGCGCCATCGAAGTCCTGCAGGGGTCGCTGAGCTTCAACGAAATCGGTGATTTCGACCTCAAAGGGGATCTGATCGCCAACACCGGCAATGTGACGGTTTCGGCCACTGGCGACCTGACACTTCGGTCACAGATTCGAGCCGGCGGTACTGCCTCGATTACAGCGGGAGATACTCTCGTTCTGGCAGCAGGCAGCCGTGTAGATTCCGGCAATGATCTGTTGTTGTCGGCAGAAAACGACGTCCGGGTCACGGCTGTTGTCGGTGGTGTCCTCGCCCCACAGAATCTGCAGATTGACTCAGCGGCAGGAAAGATTTACGTCGACGCGGTGAGCGGGCGGCTGAACAGTGCGGCCAAAGTCCTGCTGGCAGCGCCGCAAATAGAGTTTGCCGGCAGCCTGACGACCACAGGTGCCACGACAGCGACGGGCGATACTGAGATCCGGCTCCTCGCCTCGGAATCCCTGCAGCTCTCCGGCACGTTCAATGTCGCCGGATCAGTGTTGATCGATTCGCCGCAGTCGCTGGAGCTGCAGGACTTCACGGGGCGTCAGAGCGGCATCAGCAGCACATGGACCATTCAGACCGCAGGCGAACTGGAATTTGGCAAAACGTTGACCGACGACGATGGCAAAGTCACGGTAAAGCCCGTCCGAATTCAGGCGGCCAAATCGCTGATCGCGGCTGCAGCCGGCCGAATGATTATACCTTCCGGCTCGCAGTTGGCCGTCAGCGGAGACGACAGCCAGCTCGTGCTTCGCGGCACACAAACGGAACTCGTCGGATCCCTGTACGGCGGGGCAACATGGGGCTCTGATGAAGTGCTGACATGGAGCGGACGGCGGGCGGGAATTCACGTTGAAGGAACCCGGATTACCGTCGGCGGCACCGGTCCGGATGCTTCCGGGTTGCTGGTGACACGCGGCGGGACACTCGAGGCCACCGGAGAGATTCGACTGGTCGCCACAGGTGCAGTCGAGACGGCTCAGATTGATGTCAACGGCTCCAGCGCCCTGCGTGCCCTGCCGGAAGCTGCCGATGCACTGGCTGTCGCCTCTGCCTCGTCCCGAGTGCTTCTGGACGCCGACGGGCGGATTCGAATCTATGGCCTCGTCGAAGCCCGCGGGATGGGCGGTGACGTGGATCTGTCCAGCGACAGTACGATTCTGCTGGATGGCATGGTCCGCGCAGCCGATCAGCTGGGAGTCACCAGCCGGGTCACCACTGGTATTGGCATTGAGCTGACACAGCTGCTGCTGAAATCTGATGCTGCGGGAAGACTTCTGGATAATCAGAATCGCCTGATCGATTCATTTGGTAATTTGGTTGATGCAGAGGGATTCTATGTGGATGCCAGTGGCCAGCGTCTGCCGGAAGACGCGACACCGATCCCCGGCGGTCCCCCGGTGCGGCTGAGCGGCGGCACGCTGAATGGCGGCGACGTCCGGATCACGGCCGCGGCGAGCGTCAGTTTAAGTGGACAGATTGGAGAGCTGCAGGTTTCCGGAAATCGCCTTGTCAGTGGCACAACGGATGTCACGGTCCACAGCGCTGGTGATCTGATGCTGACGGGGCGTGTGCAGGCCGAAGGCCGCGTTGATCTCCGATCAGGCGGTGTGTTCAACCTCCCGGAATCCGGGCTTGTCACTGGTGGTATGCGAACGCATTTGCTGGGTGCCGACGTGCAACTGGCGGGCTACGCGGCTGACCGGCAGTTGCTGATCGTGAACTCACGGCAGCACGTGGACGTCACGGGACTGCTGCAGTCGGGTGGCGATTTGCGAGTCCATGCGGGGATTCAAGCGGCTTGGTCGGACACTCAGCTGCTTGCTGCGGGGATTCTGTCCGGCAGTCTGACAGTGGGCAGCAATATCAACGTGAGAAATTCCGGCATTCTGGATGCGACCGGTACCCTGCATGTTGCTGCCGGGGGCGATTTCAAGCTGGCAGCCAGCGCCGTGATCAGCCCGAACCTGAGCAGTATCAGCGAGCCGATTCTTGTGCAGCGCGAACGAACGATCGACGTGGTCGTCGGGTCTCGCACCATGGCAGCGGGCACAGTTATGGTGCCTCAGGTGAATTACGTGCCGACGCAGGTAACAGAACAGACCGGAACCCAGACAGTGCGAATTGGCTCTGTGTATCGCACGATGGATATCACGCTCAGTCAAATCGGTTACTACAATGGCTCAGAGCAGCGCAGCTATTTCGTCGAAAAGGTTGATTACCAGAATGTCCGTCGTGATTGGAGCGAGGCACCGGTGGTGCCGTGGTCCGACTATCGAGTCTTCCCGGACGGCACTGTTCGCAACATTCAGAAGTCACCCGAGTCCGGTGGCCAGACGGTCGCCTCACCGGATCCTGACTTGACGTTTGCCCAGCTGAATGATGATCAGCGGTCTGCGGTGCTGGAACACCTCGGGTACAAACGAATGTTTGGATTCAGTTTCACAAATGCAAGATCGTACCAAACGATAAACGGCAACTCCACGGTCTTACCGTGGACTCCGGAATGGGTTGAGGCTGAACAACAGGCGGTCAATATTCAGGCTCCGGGATTAACGGATAAGTATATCCAGTTGCCAAAGGGAGCAATTGAAGATTTTCTGCGGGTCGTATTCCAGGCAGGCGATTTTACATTGAGCGAAGTCGGCCGCTATCGAGACCTTGCAGCGGTGCGTAAGACGCAAACGTACTCCGCCCTTGTCGATCAGGGCTTGATTCTGGAAGACTTCGACAAACGTGGTATTGGATTCAGCCTTGATGCTATATCTGACTCCGGTAACCCCTCGGGTATTCGCAATGGGATGCGCGAATATCAGATTTTTGATACGCACCAGACGACTCGCTCAGCATCTCACCCAGGAGCCCCCATCTGGTACGGTGGCAGCATTGAGGACGGCAATATTGGAGTCCCGGTCACCGCACCTGTCGGGATGTTGGCGGATACAGCAGAATTCAGGAATGAAACACTTGTACAGACGCGGAGTGTCATCGCAGGAGCACGACGAATAGCAAACATTTACAGCTATAATCCACAGGCGGCTGAGGGCGTTAGCACTGTTCAGGCAATCAGATCCGGAGTGCGTTATTCTGGTCGAGTTAATATTGGTTCAAGGCGTACTGGCCCTGAGTTGCTTGCGGCCTTTCAGCAGGCTGGCGGAACGGCGACCGGCGCTGCATTGGATTCTATCCTGTACGGGGTGCGTAATAACATAGCGTATTATGATCCGGATACGTGGAACAGGAATGCCGCTGCGGCCGTCCCGGGGCTGCTGACCAATCAGGGATACGCTGCGAGTGATCTCGTGCGAATCGATTCTCGAATTGAATCCTACCTTGGTATTCGGTTCGAGATAAATCACGGCGTGGAATTTGAAGATTGGGGCGGAAGTAACTATTTCTTCGCGGACGCTTTCCTTAATGAGCGTGAAACCTTCCGCGATTATGAGCTCGACTGGGTTGGTACCTGGCACTCCGTGCAGGACCGCCGAATCCAACTTTCTTTCCAGTGGACCACTCCAACCGAAGACGTATTCGGGACCGTTCCCCGCTTCTCCACGGTGACAAAGAATGTTCCCGTTACGCAGGAGGTGCCGCAGACTGTCTACCGCACTGAGCCGATTCTTGAGCAGCAGACGGTGCTGGTCACCGAGCGGATCGAGCAAACACTCGATGGACTTTCTTCCGCAGAATTTGCCAATGAATCACTGCGAGCAGGTCAGCAGGTGTCAATCGATGCCGGGCAGGACGCCGGATTCATTGGACTGACTCGTGCCACCGCTGCGATTGGTGAGATCACTATTCGCGCTGGCCGCGATGTGACGCTGGATGGCGAAGTTCCTGAAGACGCGGCCGAGGGAA
>CAZLOQ010000296.1:0-301 GCA_964561125.1 uncultured Chitinophaga sp.
ACCGAGACTATCCGGCTTGTCGTGTGTACAGAACACGACAGGAGCAGCACTCAATTAAGGGGTCTCCCCGAGGTAGATGCGATCGAGTCTTGCGGCCACGACTCGCCAGTCAAACTCCGTGAGCACTCGATTCCGCGCGGCTGTTGCCGGAGCCAATTGTGCACAGCGCTGTTGCACCAGTTCCTGCAGTCGCTCCAGATCCCCATGCCGATAGACGCCTGCGTGCTGATCCCCGTCGGTGGCATCCAGACATCCCGGTTCCTCGGGCACGATAATTTGCTTCTGCAACGTCATGGCTTCT
>CAZLOQ010000296.1:388-5923 GCA_964561125.1 uncultured Chitinophaga sp.
CGAGCGTTGGCAGACCTTCTTTGAAGCTGGTCACCACAACGACTGCTGCTGCTGCAAGCGCATCCAGTGTCTGCTGGTGTGGGACCTGAGGAAGCAGCCTTAAATTTGGCGGGACAGACAGCCCGAGTTCCTGCTCGATGTCACGGGTTGTGACTCCGCCGATCATGACAAACTGCCGTTCTGGCATCCGGGATGCCAGACGCACGAATTCACCGGGATTCTTGACCGGATCCATGCGACCGACCCAGAGGACGAAGCCGGGTTGGATTCTCCATCGCCGGCAGAACCGTGTGCCGTCAGCCAAGTCGCAGGACTGAACATCAACGCCGTTCGGCAGATGTGCAGAGTCAATCCCAAACTGCTCTTTCAACGTCCGCTGTTCCCACTTGCTCACACAAAGGCAGACATCTGCATCTTTTGCGGCGCCCAGCATTGCGGTGTTGAGTTCTTCCTGCCAGGGCTCAATGCCACCTCTGCCGCTTTCAGGGTAGTACAGCAAATGGTGGGTGTGTATCCAGCGCAGCTTTTCGGAGCGATGACAGCGAGCCCAGTCGATCAGCCACGGGAGCACATGTGTATGCACAGCCAGAGCGGATTGCGGTGGACTGAGTTTCAGAAAATCCCTGCGATGCGCAGCGAAAGGCGCCCCACCCCACCGCTGCAAATCCCGTTCTGTGGGAATAAGGATCGTTTTAAGGTGCGAGTATCGAGCAATTGCGAGGAGGTGATTTCTGACTCCGCCGTGGAAATGCAGATGAGCGCCAAGCAGTACCTGAGCGTCTGAAGTGGTGAATTCTTCGCTCCACCGATCGAACCTGGCACGACACCAGCGGAAATATTGCCGCCATTTCCACTGGCGATATTCGAACGTCACCCGCTTCCAGTAGCCTGCAAGTCGCGTCAGCATCCTCCAGCAACCGCCCATGCAGTGTTTATTCTGAGTCCCCTGCCTGAGCCAAGGGCAATGCCGAATTGAGAAGAGACGCTGCACGACCGACTTGTCCGCATTCTTCCTGCCCCGAACTCAGAGTCGGGCGACGCCACTCTGAAGCGTCCTAAGCGACTGCCTGGCCATCCCGAGCAGCGAGAAATGCTCTATAATTCGTCGTCGATTTCTGTCACCCTCTGCGCTGCGGAGACCACCGTCTTTCGCGCGTCGTACAATCAGCCTTGCCAAAGTCTGGAAATCACCAGGACTGCTTAAGACCTCCGATGCGACATCGTTCCCAAGGGCCTGCCGGAGTCCTGAAATATCAGTACCAACAACGGGCAGTCCCAGTGCCATCGGCTCCAGAACTCCGTTAGGACAACCTTCTGTCGTTGAACTGTGCGCGACAAGATCTGTTGCGCGCAGCAAACCTTCAGAGTCCTTAACCGAGCCGGGCATATGAATCCGATGCTGAATCCGGAGTTCGCGAGCCATCAATCGGATCGCCTCCGTCATTTCCTCGTGACTGCCGGCCAGTACAAGCTGCAGATCCTGTTGATCGCACTCCTCGCAGGCTGTGGCGAACGCCTTTAGTAATGTCAGATGGTCCTTGAAGCGGGTCAGGTTCGCCAGCATCGAGATGACAAAAGTATCCCTGGGAAGGCCATGCGTCACTCGCCAGCTTAAGTCACGCCCAGAAACCGGTACAACCACTCCGTTGTTGATCACGTGAACTCTAGACTGGTGTAACCCAAACTTCCTTGTCAGGAAATCTCGCCCCTCCCATGAATTCGATACGATGGCGGGCAACGTATGCATCAACCTCCGTTCAAGCCAGGTTCCCTCAATGCCACGTCCTTCGTCACGCTGATTCCACCAGCAAAAGCGTGCGCCGGTCCACGGCCAGATTGCTCCAAGAATCCGACAGTGCATCCAGACATATGGCATGAGAAAGTCCGGGCGCAGGTCACGGCGGATGTAGTTGGCGAGTGAAATCAGTTCAAAGCGCGTCCGCCATGTTCGTAGCGCTGGGTCAAGTGGATAGACGACAGGCTCGGCACCGATCGACCGGATTTCGTCGGCAAATCGCCCGTTGCCACCCCAACCGATGAATTTGACCTCTGCCTGCAACTGCCTAACGAGCTCGCCGGCAAAATACACCGCCTGACGCTCAGCACCGCTGAAGTATTCGAAATGGCCGGCAGCAAACAGAAAGCGGCGGCCACGGAATTCCGGGAATTCCGCCAGCAGGTCCGGCTGCGCGACGCGCGACGCGAGATCCGCAGCCCCGTCGACCATCCACATACTCGTTTCGCTCACCAACCCTGTTTCCATTGGTTCAACACAAGCAGCAGCCAGAGATTTTCGGCGGTGCCGGAGTGTATGACGCTGCGGATGGCCTGTGGGCAGAACCAGTCTTTCAGGGGACTTGATGTGCCCAGCAGCACAGATTCCATCTGCGCTTTCCGTTGCGGACTGCCCCGCAGCCAGCGTTCAAGCGGCAGCGAAAAACCCTGCTTGGGGCGATAGGCGAAGGATTCGCCCAGCCTCGCTGCTGCAAGCTGTTTAAGCGGTAATTTTCCGCAATAGTCGCCGTTACGGCGAAACAACATCTCTTCGCGTACAGAAGCTGCGAGGCCAAAGACGCGGCGGTCGAGAATCGGTGGGCGCACTTCGAGCCCCACTGACATGCTGGCGACGTCGACTTTGGTGAGGATGTCTTCCGGGAGAAAGGTTTCCAAGTCCAGGTATTGCGCCTGGTTCACAGGGCTCAACCCGTGCGCTGCTGACATCGCTTGTTCAAAGGCATTGGATGGCTGATCAGCCACAAAACGCAGTTCGGGCCGCCACAGCTGACTGCGGAGCTGGTGATTGTGGAAGCGCCCGACAAGTGGGTACCAGTGGTTGTCCAGTCGATTGATCTGCGGACGGGCAGGTCGCGGAGGCTGCCGCAGAATCCGGTTACGAGCTGAACGCACGACTCGCTTCAGCTGTTGCATCGGAGCGGGATGCGAGGCGACCGGTGTCGAATGCAGCCAGTTTCCATAAGTACCGTACCCGGCGAAGAGTTCATCTCCGCCATCACCTGAAAGCACCATTGGAACATGCTGCCGTGCCAAACGGCAGACTGCCCAGGTGGCCACCGCCGACTGATCGCCGTAGGGCTCGCCATAGTGCCGCACAATTTCCGGAAGCACATCGAAGGCTTCCAGATTCAGCACCTGCTCGTGGTGTTCGGTCCGATATTCTTCTGCGACCTGTCTGGCATATTTGAGTTCACAGGCTTCCGGGGCGTCAAAGCCGATGGAGAATGTGCGGACGGGTCGTCCGAGCAGTTCAGCCATGTAACCAACTACGAGGCTGGAGTCGATGCCACCGGACAGGAATGCGCCAAACGGTACGTCGGCGACAAGGTGTCTGCGGACGCTGTCTCTCAGGCTGTGGTCAAGTTCCTCCAGCAGTGCCGCCTGAGAACGCCTGCGTTTGTGAGTGAAGTCAGGGGTGAAGTAGCGTTCGATGAAGCAGCGAGGCTCGTCGAGACCAACAATCATTCGATGTCCGGCCGGCAGTTTGAAGACATTCCTCCATGCCGTCCGAGGCGCCGGGATATACTGGGACCTCAGATATTGATCAATCGCCACCAGGTCAATCTCGCCGCTCCAGTCCGGCAGTTGCCGCAACGCCTGAAATTCAGAGGCGAACGCAAAGCTGCCGGGCTGACGACGGTAGAGCAGCGGTTTGATGCCAAAGTGGTCACGGGCGAGCAGGATTTCGCGTTTGCGAAGATCCAGGATCGCGAACGCGAACATACCCTCGAAGCGTTCCACACAAAATCGGCCCCAGGCCTCGTAGGCATAGAGAACAACTTCGGTGTCTGAGGCGGTTTGAAAATGGTAGCCCTTTTGTTCGAGTTCCCGCCGCAGTTC
This sequence comes from uncultured Chitinophaga sp., assembly GCA_964561125.1. GTDB lineage: Bacteria > Planctomycetota > Planctomycetia > Planctomycetales > Planctomycetaceae > SXXK01. The sequence continues at coordinate 4,244 of CAZLOQ010000296.1, forward strand.
GCGGTAATTGTAGACTTCGCCGTTGTAGGTCAGATGCACCTGACCATCGGGCGTCGACATCGGCTGGCGACCGCCTTCGAGATCGATGATGGAGAGTCGAGCGTGCCCGAGCGCGGAGTTTCCCTGATGCGTTACCCCAAAACCATCTGGGCCACGATGGCGAATCGCCCCAACCATTGATTCGACAACAGACTGAACATCAAAATTGCCCGAGTAGTCAATCAGGCCCGCTATCCCACACATTATGTGGCTAAATCCAATTGAGGTGTACGTGACTCAGCCCGCGCAGGCGAAGTTGTTCCCGAATGCGATCGAGACGTGGAATTGTCTGGGGAATCCATTCTTCGTGAGTCTCCACGAGTACCAAATCGATTCGGCTGAGAAGGTCCGTTTCGAGCAGGTCTTCAAGCACATCGCATTCGGCGCCTTCGATGTCAAGTTTTAAGATCCTGATGCGCTCGAACTGATTCACAAAATCGGCCAAACGCCTGACCTGAACCTGTATGCTTGTGCCTGCCGAGACATCCGTTTTCTCGGCTACCAGCGTCGAACCGACCGAGAAAGCGACAGGATCCTGCGAACGCTCTTTCCGAAAGAAGAGGCCCATACGCCCGTTCGTGTTGCTTACGGCCTCATTATAGCAGTGTACTGTCGAAACATTTCGAAATCTTGACTCAAGCATTTCAAACGCCACTGGATCAGGTTCAAAAGCATGCACAATCGCGCCACGGGAGGCAAATTCGCTGCACACGAGACCAATGTTTGCACCACAGTCAATTGCAATGTCACCAGGTCGAAGTTCATCGAAAATACAGCTGTCTTCGTGGCTGATCCGTTGCTCGGCGGAAGATTTTTCAAGAAGAGTTTTTGCAGTCAGCAGGGAGATCCCATTGTGTCTTGTTCTCCACTCGCCCGCAACAACACACGCAGCACCGGACGCCGGGCTTCCTGAGCCCATCGTGAGCCGGAATACATGATCAGCCTGACAGTAGACCTTTTCCAACCCAGGCGCCGTGACTATCACGCTGACTGAATATCTCCCCGCATTCAGTTGCAGATTTGGTATTCTGACTTCCAAAGTCAGCAGGCGCCCGTGAAACCGCACGTCATAGCCATAGTTGTTTTGTCCCATCACATCAAGAATGGGAACCATCTCGTGATTCCAAATCAGAACCTGCACGACAGCATCTCGGTCGACAGCCTCCGACCAGAGAGTGAGTAGCAGTGAGATGGATTCACCATGCTGAACCTGCAGGTCACCCTGAATCGAGCATGTTTGCCCGGCGTCGCTTCTGGCCTCAATCGCCTTGAGCATAACCTCGCCACTGCCGGCAAACGTGAGAGAACCTCCACCGAAGAGCTGGTAATACGCTTCAAGTCCCCGTGCGATGTCAGTGCCACTATACGCGAGTAACCCATTTCTAAGCATCAACAAATGAGAAGATACTCGCATCACCTGGGGCATTGAATGCGAAACGAACACCACTGCACTGGACTTCAGCAGCTCCCCGATTCGATTGAGACATTTATAGCGAAAACCGAGATCCCCGACGGCAAGAACTTCGTCAATCAACAGGATATCAGGTTCCATTTGGGCGGACACGGCAAAACCAAGTTTAACTCGCATTCCGGAACTGTAATTCTGTACTGCCATGTCTATGAACGGTCCAAGCTCTGAGA
>CAZLOQ010000297.1:0-5920 GCA_964561125.1 uncultured Chitinophaga sp.
TGCCGCGGAGTAGCCAGCGAACCTTGGCTTCAGACGGGACAAGCCCGTCTGGGAGCGCCGGGTTCGCGCTCTGGTCTGCTGTCGTCCTGCTGTGAACGGTTACTATGGTCGTTAGCAGTGGACGTTGCAGGGCCGCATTTGAGAACTGCCCTTACAGGGCGTGCTGTTCCCGTGGGGGCTGACCCGGGGTTGCACCCCGGGCTGGTGGAACTGGCCTTACAGGCCGAAATCGCAGGGGCGGGCAGTGGGCAGTGGGTAGTGGGCAGGGGGCAGAAGGCACGGCGGTCACCACAGACGACAAATAGGTCCTATACGACCCATGCGACCCATATGCTGCACCTGCCCCCAAAGACAGGCCATTGCAGCGGTGCGGGTGCTGCGGCACTGAGGGAAGGGCACAGCCGCGCCCGCGGGGCGATGAACCGAAGTCGCACCAGAATTCATCGAAAGTGCCGGGTGGTGATTCTGCGCCCGCGTCAATGCCCCATTCCCCATTCGCCATTCGCCATTCCCCATTCCCCATTCCCCATTCCCCCTGATTCAATCACTTTTGCGGGCGGGCGAGTTCTAAAATCAGGATGGCGATGGCGGCGAGGCTGATGCCGAGGATTTCAAAGCGATTGAGTCGCTGGCCGTAGAAGAGGTAGTCGCAGGCGAGTCCGGTGACGGCGTGGATGGCGAGGGCGATGACGAGTCCGGGGCCGAAGCTGAAGTGCTGGTAGCGGAAACAGACGCCGAACAGTGTGACACTGACGATCCACAGCAGCCAGGAGAGCAGCAGCCAGCCGTGGTTTCGGGAGAGGGACCAGTGGTAGACGGCCACATCGCCGGCCGCACCGAGCAGTCCGACGGCGATGAGGAGTCCGTAAACAAGGGAAGTCGTGGACACGGTCAGAGTTCTCCGTCGCGGTGAATATCGAGCGTGACGCAGTGAAAGCCGCCGCCCCATGTGCGGCCGTGTCGCCAGCGGGTTGGCAGCGGGCGAAACCCGTGGTGTTCCAGCAGGCGGATCAGCGGTGTCTGGCGTTCTTCGACGATGACAGTTTTTTCTGTGCCGTCGACGACCAGCAGGTTCAGTCCGATCCAGTTGGAGGCTTTGGGGATGCCGGAGTGGAAAGTCTGGGGCACCATTTCGGGGGCTTCGATGAGTTTCCAGTGTTTCAGGCAATCCGGGAGGAGCCGGGACTGGACGTACTGAGGATTAATCAGTGCGACTCCTTCGCAGAGCGGGACGATGATGACATCGAGGTGATCCGGAGACAGGTGTGTGCAGTGCACGCGAATGCTGTCGGGGCCATAGTGTTGATCGAGGGCCTGTTGCAGCCATGCAGCGCCGGTTTTGTTGGCGGTGTTATTGACATCGATGATCAGGTCACGTCCGAGTCGCACGCAGTTGGCGGCGTCGAACAGGGGTTCCAGTTCGTTGATACCGCGGCTGCGTGAAAGGTCGTAGGTGGCGTCGGTGAGTCGGGGCCGGGGAGGGCCGGTGTATCGACCGGGCTGGCGGCGGAGATAACTGTGAAACAGATCTGCCACCGCAAATCGCTCATAGCCGCGGCCTCGCGTGGGTGAGGCGGCATGGACAATCAGGTTGCCGTGAATGAGAGTGATATCGCGGATATTGATGGAGTGTTCCTGGTCGGCCGTCCAGTCGGGGGATCGCACGGGGAAGCTGCAGTCGACTGCTGCAGCGTGGTGGACGTGAACGCCGAGATTCTGCAGGAGCTGCTGGAGGTGTTGGATGTCTTCCGCTGTTTCGTCGATGACCCATTGCGGCATGGGGCGGGTGACGGGCTCGGGCAGGTATTGGGGGGCAGGGCGGTCAAAATTGAGCTGGGAGGGATCGGTGAGCGCGGGCAGGTTGGCGAAGCGGGGGTTGCCAATGATGATTTCGCGCAGGCGTCCCCATTCATTGACGGACCAGACGTGGTTGAAACGGGTGTTGAACGGGGTGTGGATGCGGGTGCTGGTATCGGGGGGCGTTGGTTGCATCTTGAGTTGTGGGGGGTAAGGGTTGAGGTGTGAGTTGGGGGTGTCTGAACGACAGATCACGAATTGCGGTGAATTTCGGACATGAATGGCAATCAGGCGGCGGAGAAGATTCGGCGGGGGAAGAAGAGTGCGGAGAGCAGTGCGAGGAGTGCGCCCCAGAAGGCGAAGCGGAAGAACAGGATGACGCTCCACAGCAGCCCTGCTCCTGCGGGCACAGTGACGTCGGAGAACTTCCAGCCGAAATGCTGTGCGACGGGAGCGGGAATGCTGTCGGCCATGGCCTGGGCGGTGTAGGCAAAGAATGTGCCGTAGTTCGCGGGGGCGCCGGGGATGATGAACTGCTGAGCGGGGATGGGGGCCTGTGTGGAGAGCATGTGCCAGGAGTAGCAGAGGGAGCAGAACCCGAGCGACAGGTAAATCAGACCAAGGAACCCGATATTGAGGCGGATCTGCTGAATAAACCGCTCCGCCGAAGCACTCAGCTGCACCCGATGCCCTTTCAGCCAGTTCAGGATGCCGCCGGACAGCAGGAAGATGGCGGTGTGGAGTGTCGCGGTGACGAATGCGGAGAGGGAAACGATCAGGGCGATTCCGGGCCAGTAGGTACCCTGGCGGCGTTCGGCAAGCATGCAGAAGATGACGGCAAGCATATTCAGGAAGCGGATATCTGTGGCCATTTGAAACAGCAGCTGCCAGAGTGCGCGGATGGTCTGACTCACAGCATTTGAAGTGAGCCGAAGGGCAACTCGGAGGATGGCCAGAAGGATCAGCACGGCACCAAGTCCGGCGACTGCGGCGATCACACCACCGAAGGCGAGGAGCATTTCTTCAAGTTTCATCGGACGGGTTCCCTGTGTGAAACGGACGGTGATGTGAATGGCCCGAGCGCTGGCTCTGACTGGCCAGCCCGAAACAGGGCAAAGTTGTGCCGGAGGAATGAGAAGTTTTGGCCGGATTTTTCAACGGCCTGCTTGCAACGGAAATGCTCGCCGGGGGAGAATAGAGTCTGCGTATTTGACCGCAGCCCTCCGGCGCCCCGTCCTGACCTCCTGAAGGACCTCAGCGATGACTGAATCTGAAGAAATTTCCAGCCTGGGTTTATCTGCGTTTGCTGACCAGTTCAAAAATCGCGATGTCACGCAGCTCATGCGGCAGGTTCGGGACGGCCGGCTGACTGTGCATGACGACGACGTGCAGGTAATCCTTGATGTCTGGATCATGTTGCTGACAAAGGCCGCACAGATTTTTATTGCGAAGCACAAGCATCGGGTGGTTGATCCGGAGGCTGTGGCCAGCGAGACGGTGATGGAGTTTATTACGGATTTGCAGGAGGGGCTGGTGAACGCAAAGGGCGTGAGGAACCCGATTCACAGCCGAAAAGATCTCTGGCGGATGCTGCAGCGGCGGCTGAAGAATCACGCTTTGAACACCATTCGTGATGCGGAGGCGGAAATTCGCGGAGGAGGCGAAGTTGGTGGTGAAAGTGCGATGGGTGAACCGGGCAAACCGTTTGATGCTGGCGCGATCAATCAGTTCGTGGATTACCGCACGGATGAACATGACTTCGACGAAGATCCCGAGTTTCTTGAGTGGCGTGAATCGCTGGTGAATCTGATTCGGCAGGACAAAGACACAGAAAAGCTGCTGCCGATCGCTTTAAGACTGGTCAACCTGGAATCCGCAGAAGAAATCAGTGAGGCGACGCAGGTTTCCAGAACCGGTGTGTATCGGAAAATCCGCATCGTCAGAGAGCGATGGAGAAAAGGACTAACGTGATTTCAGCTGTTCCTCGTAGACCTGCAGTCGCTGTTCGAAGTCCTGTTTCCACTGGGAGAGTTGGACCCCGTTTGCGAACGCTATGCCAATGAGCGCGAGGGGATTGTCGATGGGGATGCCCTCTTCACGGAGTCTGACATCGCCGGCATTTTCGGCGCTGATCTCTGCAATCGCCTGCTTCTGCAGTGCAACGGCTTTCTGGTAATTGCCGTTGGCGGCGTACACGGCGGCTGCGGTATCGACGTGCTGGAACCAATCGCCCAGATAGGGCACAAGTTGCAGGGCCAGCTGGGGGTTTTTCAGCGGTTTGTCGTCGGCTGTGGCCAGCATCCAGGCAATGTTATTTGCAAGGGGCTGGAGGGCTTTGGCGGGTTTGGCTTTGAGTAGCTGGCGGGCGGCGAGTTCCATGCTTTTGGCCATCTCGTCGAAGCGTTCTTTTTCACCGGCAATGATAGCGCGGCCATAGAGGGCGAAGGCGTATTCGACGTCGGCGGGGGCGATTCTGCGGTAACGCTGGCGATCGCCGATCTGACCATCGGGAAGATCGGCAACCGCGATCATACGGGCGGGGTTGGTGAGGGTAATTTCAAAATCGCTGTACGACGCGGATTCTTCACCTCTTGCAAGGCTTTCAGCGGAGTATTCGCCGTCTCCTTTGGCGCGAATACTCCGCATTTTCTTTTCGCCGATCTGAAAGCCACTGAGTTCCTGGGGGCGGCTGGGGACCCAGAGGCTGCGGGCTTCCATGCCACCGCTGCCATCGTTTTTGACTTCGATGACCCAGCCGGCGTATTCGTCGGATTCCCGGATCCAGACGCCTTCAAGCGGGTCGGCGGCGGATGAGTTGGGTGTGGTGGGCAGACAGAGGGAGACGAGAAGCCCAAGCGGGATCAGGCTGAGCGAGAGGAGCCGGTACATGGGGTGAGGTCCTTTGTTTTGGGGCGCGGGGGAGTTAGCTGGACAGCGGCATGTTGGGTCAGATGCTCCAGCTTGGAGCGACGCTATGGCCGTGACTTTATCCGTGAAATCCATGTCACCCGTGGTCAAGACCGCGATCGCATTTTGACCACGGATAGCTTGACCACGGATAGCTTGACCACGGATAGCACGGATAACACGGATGAATCGCAGAGGTCGTAAAGAGTGGTTCAAGACCGGAAGGAATCAATGTTTTCGACGTGCCGCACCATCCGGGACAGACTCACGGAACTTCGAACCTGGTGTTGTCCAGTCAGACATGGACGGACACGGATGTCCGTCCTGCGGTGTGTGGGTCGAGGCGACGGGCGGTTTCAGGCGTTTTCGGCCATGCTGCCGCTGCGGTCCATGAGGATGGCGTAGTCGTAGGGGATGACGGTGACGCGGTCGACGTGGTGGCGGGTAAGGACGGCCTCGCGTCCATTGGTGATGAGTCGATCGACGGTACCGCGCTGGATCTGGGTGCCGAGATTGGCAAGGATGTTGCCGAGCTGGTTCATGTTTTCGACAGTGACGAGCCGCATATCGCCGGAGCGTGCGAGGCCCTGGAGGGCGGTGTGGTCAATTTCATCATTGGAGCCGACACCGATGAGCACGCTGAGGATCGGATTTGGCGAGGCCTCGATGGCCCTGCGATAGGCTTCGCCGGCGCGAGTGGGTGTGGCACGAAAGCGTGTGGAGCTGATGTCCTTGCCATCGGTGACAGCGATGACCAGTCCGAAGGCCGGACGGGACGTTGAGGCGTGGGCGAAGGATTCGCCGAGTGACACGAGGCTGTCATAGAGGGCCGTGCCTTCGCGTTTGCCTTCCCTGACGCGTTTTTCAACGGACATGAGTGCGCCGGCGACGATGCCGCTGTGTTCGCTGAATGTTTGTTCGATTTCGAAGGTATTGCCGAAGGAGGCGACCGCACCGCGGTCGATTCCGTCGCGGTGAATCTGGCGGATGAAATGGTGAACGGCACCACAACCGACGGCGATCTTGCTGCCTCGCGGAGAAGCGGGCTGACGTGTCGGTTGTCCGCTGAATGCTGCCAGCAGTTGCTTGATCATAAGAAGACTCCTGCATGTGGTTCTGAGACCTTTGCGGCTGCACTTCGATGCAGCACTGTCTTCAGAGCCCGGAAAATTTGCAGGAGTCGCGTGCTATCTGCTGAGATTTTTCAAATTCTTAT
>CAZLOQ010000298.1:0-5914 GCA_964561125.1 uncultured Chitinophaga sp.
ATTCGGCGAAACGGGTGCCTGGCCAACCTCGGATTTCCCGGGAAACCGCAGCGGCTGCAGCGATTGCGGAATCAATTTCGGGCCATGGACTGACAGGAAAGACCTGCGGCATCGCCTGCTGTGTGGTGGGGTTGACGGCCTGGAAGGAAGCAGTACCGGAGCTTTGAATCCAGTGGCCATTGATCAGCACGGGCTGCATGGGAGCGGTCACGTTGAGATCCTGTTTCAGTGTGGTGGTGGCTTGAAGCGGCGAGCGGGAAGAGGTGTGGGATGCCGGGGTGACTGAGTATCGAGGATTCGCGGCGCAAATCAACTCATTCAGTGTGCTGTGGTGTGAGTTGTGTCTGGGCGATGTGGATGGCTTTAAGCAGAGCGCGGGCTTTGTTGAGCGTTTCGCGGTACTCCAGTTCCGGGACGCTGTCGGCGACAATACCGGCTCCGGCCTGAATATCAATGCGTCCGTCCTGGATCACGAGTGTGCGGAGGGCGATGCAGGTGTCCATATTTCCGCAAAAATCGAAGTACCCGACAGCTCCGCCGTAGGGGCCGCGTTTGTGCGGTTCGATTTCGTCGATGATTTCCATGGCACGCACTTTGGGAGCGCCGGAGACAGTGCCTGCAGGGAGTCCGGCGCGGAGGGCTTCGACTGCAGAGAGTTCAGGGCGGAGCATTCCGGAGACGTTGGAAGTAATGTGCATCACGTGGCTGTAACGTTCGACGACCATCACGTCCGTGAGTTTGACGGAGCCGTAGTCGGCAACGCGACCGATATCGTTGCGGGCCAGGTCGATGAGCATCACATGTTCGGCACGTTCCTTGGGATCAGCAAGGAGTTCGGCTTCGAGAGCGTTGTCTTCGGCCGGAGTTTTGCCGCGTGGGCGAGTCCCCGCGAGGGGCCGAATGGTGGTTTCCCGGTGGTCAACGCGGACCATGATCTCCGGGGAGCTGCCGGCGAGGTGAGTGTCGGGGGTTTGCAGCAGAAACATGAAAGGGCTGGGGTTGACCATTCGCAGGGCGCGATAGATATCGAGTGGTCTGGCGGACGACTGGCAGGAGAGTCGCTGACTGATGACAACCTGAAAGACGTCTCCTGCACGGATGTATTCGCGACAGCGTTCGACGGCCTGGCAGAAACTGTCTTCGGTGAAATTGGACTGCACCAGCGGCGTGGGTTCGACGGTGAGATCGACATCGACGAGGCTGACGTCACCGCCGGTGAAGGCGAGTTGTCGGCAGAGCACATCCAGGCGTTCCTCTGCACGAGCCCGCGCGTCTTCGGTATCCCCCTGACGAAGGTCTGCGAGAGCTGCGACGAAGATGACCTTGCGGATGTGATCGAAGACGACGATGGAGTCGTAGAAGGCAAAGGCGAGGTCCGGGAGCCGGCGGTCGTCAGTCGGTACGTTTGGCAGGTTTTCCGTGTAGCGAATCACGTCGTAACCAGCAAAGCCAACGGCACCGCCGAGGAAGCCCGGGAGTCCGGGGAGGGCTACGGAGGGACAGTCATCAATGAGCGTCTGGAGTTCGCGAAGCGGATCGGTGTCGGTGAGCTGGCGACTTTCACCGCCGCGAGTTCTGATGGTGACCTCGCGACCCTGGGCGGTGAGCGTAAGAAACGGGTTGCTGCCCACAAAGCTGTAACGCCCCACACGCTCACCACCCACGACACTCTCGAAGAGGAACGACCATGGTCCCGCCGCAATTCGCTGCCACGCCGTGACGGGTGTGAGCGTATCGGCTGTGAGCTGTCTGTAAATGGGGACGAAGCGGGCTTCGCGTGCCAGCTTTTCAAATTCGGCGGAAGTGGGGAGTGAGGTCCACGTATTCATGAGAGAGCAGTCCTGGGGCGGTCAGCGGCATCGGTTGACGGGCGAATTCTGACAGACTGGATGAGTCGGTCAAACAAGGGACGGACCGCGGGAAGTTCATGGTCGGTGCACTGCCACCAGATGAGCAGCGTGTCGTGGCGACTGCGGGCGGAATAGAAACCGGCGGCGTTGAGCAGTTCAAAGCAGGAGAAGGTGGCTTCGCGGCTGCAGGTGGGCAACCCGTCGATGATCGCCTCGGGCCGTGTGACTTCCCCTGCTTCGTACTCAGCGCGAAGAGCGCGGACACAGGAACGGACAACTTCGGGGGGCCTGGGCCGGGCTGGCATGAGCCGAAGGATGCAGAAACACGAATCGTCAGCGGTGATGGAAATCACCGTGTCAGAATCGTTGAGCTCTTCGTGAAGGTCCCAGGCCGCCGGATAAACAAACCGGATCCGCTGTGAATCGTATGGGCTGAGAATGTCATCGTCGGGGGCTGACATCGGGGGCTTTCAGGAGGAACGCTGCTGTCAGTACTGTGTTTCGGTCGGTCGGGGCCCGGAGTCGGGACGCCGGGCTGTCCACAACTGCAGCATCTCAACGAAGAACGAAAATGCCATGGCAAAGTAAACATAACCCTTGGGAATGTGATGCCCAAAGCCCTCGGCCATCAACAGAACGCCGATGAGCAGCAGGAAGGACAATGCCAGAATCTTCACGGCCGGATGGCGTTCAATAAAGAGCACAATCGAACGCGAAAAAATCAGCATCCCGGCCACCGAAAGTAAAATCGCGGTGATCATAATCGGAATCGGCCGCGCCAGACCCTCTGTCATACCCACAGCCGTAATCACGGAATCCAGAGAGAAGACTACGTCGATCAGGAGAATCTGCGTGAGCACCGCTTTGAAGGTCGCCCGCTGCATCGTTGACGCCGCCTCCGCACCAGACTGCTGCAGCTTGTGGTGAATTTCCTTCGTCGCTTTGTAAACCAGAAACAGACCACCCAGCAGCAGAATGAAGTCCTTGCCAGTGGGTTCAAAGGTCCCAAGCTGCAGCAAAGGACGAGTGAGCCCCATGACCCAGCCTATCCCCAGCACGAGCAGAACGCGAGCAACAACAGCAAGCAGGAGCCCCAGTTTTCGCGCCCGATCCCGCTCCGATTCGGGCAGTCGGCTGCACAGGATGGCAATAAAAATCACATTGTCGATGCCGAGCACCAGTTCCAGCGAGGTGAGCGTGAACAGAGCCGCAAGGGATTCGGTAGAAAGCAGGTCTGCCATGCACAGCGCCTTCAGCAAAAGCCGGACTTGTTCCCCCTGAGATTTGAGGGACGAACGCGGGATTATAGCGACTGCCGCACCCGCAGCGCCCAACCACCAGACTGGAGAATTCCTGAAACAGGGAACATCACAGCCAACGAAGACCATCGGCAGGGTTGAATCGTGCAAATTCAGGAGCAGCGACTATATCATTCCGTCGTCGCACACTGTTCGGCTGCAGGTTGTTATTTTTCACAGGATCACGGGAATGAAAACGGGTTACCACTGGGGATTGTTGTTTCTGGCCTCCGCGGCGTGCGTAACGGGCTGCGAACAGGCTCCAGAGGCGGTGGTGAGCACCGCTGCGATCGAACTGGCCAATACAAAGTGCCCGATCATGGGCAATCCGGTCAAAGCTGAAGACACTCCTCCGGAACTCATCCGCGACTGGAATGGCAAAAAAGTGGGCTTTTGTTGCCCACCCTGCCTTGAAGACTGGGCAGAAATGACAGACGCAGAGCGGGCAGAGAAACTGGCGAATCCTCCTGCAGGTGCCGCTCACTAGAGTCCGCACTGAACGGCTTTGGCTTCATGCCCTGTTCAATCACTGGTCGTCACGAGCTGGATTTCGTTGCTGTTCCTGGAAGTCAACGGCAAAGTCCTCATCGCCCCGCAGGCAGCGGTTGTTCATGGCCAGAATCTTGCGGATCCGGCCAACGGTGATCTTGGCCGGCCCGGTCAACCTGAGAACAATGTCGTCGGCAGTAAAGGTTTCCAGTTCGCGGATGGAATGGATGCCAAGAAAAGCAAACGCTTCGCGTGCCTGAGTATCGTTCTGGAAAACGACATCCAGAGGAGCATCAACCGGAATGCGGGATCTGCCAAGCCTGCGGGCGTTGGCCTGGTCGTGCAGACCGCTGGTGATCGTCGCTTTGCGGACACCCTTCCGGCGAGCACCCAGAGGATCAGTTTCTACCAGTGGTTCCGGGAGTTCCACTGCGGGTACGGCAGGCCCACCAGCGACAACAGGGCTTGACGAGAACGTCGAAGCCCGCGGGGAGGCCGGTGCGGGCGGACTGATGACCCGTGCTGCCGCGACTGCGGGCGGTGTTGGGGTTGCTGCTGGACCGGTTACCGGGGAATCGGGACGGGAGACCGCTTGAGGCCTTCGCGGAGCCGGTTTTTTCTTTGGCTTTTTGGCCGTCTTGCTGGCTGACACTTTTTTCCGGACGGCAGGCTGCGGCTTTTTGTTGGCAACTTTACGAGCGGGCGTTTTTTTGGCCGGTCGGGCTGCCCTCGGATTCGCCTGCTTAGCCTTCTTTGCCTTTGCCATGGGGGGAGTCCAGTTTTCCGTGGAGGCGTTGGTTTGCGAAGTAATCGGAGGTTTTGCCCGTGCCAGAACCGCGGAAACCAAACAACCGCGGCCTCCTCCGAGCCCCTGTAACTATACCGTAAATGCCCCGCAATTCACTCCGTCAGCCCCGGATGTTCCTCAAAAAAGTCCCGAACGAGCTCCTGCTCAGAAGTAGTCAGCAAGCCGCTCCCCCAAACTGCCAAATCACCTGTAGCCCGCCACTTACCCAGAACTTCCATTATCTCGGCGGATGTCGCAGCCGAATCAGGATTGAGGAATTGTTCGCCCGGCGACTCACTCAGCGAGAGCTCCTCCTGAATGCCGTGGGAAAACCGACTTTCATGGGTGATCTGCAGACAGCGCGCTCTCGCCGGAAGCCAGTGATCGTTGAGATGCCCCATTCTGCGCGGGCCGTCAAACAAGACTCGAAGCATCGGATGGCTGCTGTCGGCTGCGAGATGCGCGAGCAGTTCTGTGGCGGCGTACAGCACTCTGGCATCGAGCGGAGTCGGGAAATCTGCACTTTGGGTGTTCCAGCGTCGCCAGGTCCGCAGTACACACTCCATCTGAATCTGCGGCGCCGTGCCGGCCAGCGGTGGATAAAAGCGAAAGAAATCCGCCTCTCCCTCATCGCGATCGGGAGGCGAGAGACAGTTGTGCATCAGACTGTCAAGTGCACACAGGAAAGCAGCACGCAGAGTGAGGTAGGTCAGTGGACAATCCACCTGATGTCCTGAAGAATCCATGGTGGTGGGGCTCCTGGCGGGAGCGCTCGCGCAGGAATTAAATTGCCTGCAGGCGGACCGCGTGGCGAAGTGGAGTGGACGAGGGCGTTGTCTGCTGAGTCAGGCTGCGGAAAACGATCCTGGCACAGCATCCAGCGAACTCAAGATGTCTTCCACAAAACCACGCGAGGATCGTGTTGCAGGTTCTCACCAGCCTGCGTCAATCCTCATTCCTGCTCCCCGAACCTGAGCTGCCAGGCGGTCTTGCAGGACCAACTTCCGGGCTGTTGAAGGATGTGCGAAAGAGCCCGAAAGTTGGCGGTGGGGGCGAATGGTGAATGGCGAATGGCGAATGGCGGGTGGCGGGTGGCGGGTGGCCGACCTCGTGGCTGTCTCTGGCTGGCCCCTGTTGCGATTCCGGCCTGTAAGGCCAGTTCCACCAGCCCGGGGTGCAACCCCGGGTCAGCCCCCCCGACGAAAACGGACGCCCTGTACGGGCAGCTCTCTACTGCGCCCCGCCAACGCCCGCTCCAAACGGCCTCGGGGAGACACCGGAACGTGAACTGTGCGAAGGTGCGTCTCATGTCGTTGCCGTTCGCGCCGGAAAACGCGGCCACATCCACGAATCACACACAAATCCAACCGCAGCCCTGCACACCGCGGTCACACCAAACACGCAGCGATCTGCTGAGAACTGCCCTTACAGGCCTAAGGTTTCGCGGGGTGACCTGACCTGGCATTTCATGCCAGGCTGATGGAACTGGC
>CAZLOQ010000299.1:0-5902 GCA_964561125.1 uncultured Chitinophaga sp.
CCTCTGTGTTTCAAAACCCATCCCTCCTCGGCGCTCAGACGCGTTTGGTAAACACTGCGGCACCAGAGATCACAGAGTTGTGATGTGGACGTTGTGTCTGCGAGTGCCGTCAGGCATTCGCCCGAGACCATGCTCGCCATTCGCTGCGGCTCTCAGTTCGCCGCACGCTGGATCCCGAAACCCGGGATTCTGCAACCGTATCCAAACGAACGCTTTGACGCCAGACAGCCGAAGTACGAGCCGGATGCGGTCACGCTGCACGTCCGGAGACGCGCGAGGGTCCGCCCGAAAGGGCGGCCGCTGCCGCGTCCCCATCACCTGCTCCAAAGGCTCTGCGGCATCAGCGAGACGATTCAGAACGTGTGCCTTGATCAACTCGATTTGCGATGTCAGACTCCCCGAGTCCTTTCTGGTTTGCTCCCTCGGTTTGTTGCCCCCCGTTAAGCATTGCAGGAAGGAAATATTCTTACATGGTCAGATTTTCCGTGCGGCAGATTCCGCCGCACGAACGTGCGGTCACACTTGCCCGAAACTTCAAAACAAGACTGCCAAGACCATCGTGCTGGTTTTTGTGGGTGGGTTCACTAAACTGCTGATGCTCAGAAATCCTCGCCTTCAGGACCCCAAAACCGCTGCGTTGGAAATTTTCATGCCTGCATTGACCAGCTTGCCGGAGCTTCTCTCAAAGAACCCCGACCAGGCCAAATCCCTCAATCGCAACGAAAGACAGGCGCGTGAGCGGGCGACAAGGGTTCATCTGATTCATGTGACCGGACCAAAGGAAGTTCCGTTCGATGAACTGCTGACGGAGTAGCCGCATGCCATCCCGACGTCAGAGCATCCGCAGTACTACAGCGATGCAACAAGGAGAGCTGAAGACCTGCTTGGACTCGTTCCGCCTGTTTCTATGCAGGTCGAGCGTGCCCAACCTTTGGCGATCTGGCTTTGGCTTTTGAGCCATCAATCGAAGCGGGACACAAGGTGTCCGTCAGTTCAATCGATACAGGCGGGCTGGTCCATGAGATGCGGTATATCAAATGCACACTTCCTGCTCCGGATGAAGACGCCTCAAGGGTAGAATTTGGCAAAGCATCTGAGATCACCGCGTTCGACTGGCGGTCAGAATTTGCCCGTTTTCTTGCTGGTTTTTTTGATCCTCTGCGTGACTATTGGACTGGGCGTCCGACCTATGCGGACCCAGAGCACGTCTTTACACTGGACAACACGTGGAGGGCATGGACCTTCGAAGTGCGTTTCGCCGAGCCGCATGCGATCATTGACCGAGTTGCCTGGACGGCAAGAAAAGCACAACTGGATCTTTTGCGGAGAAAACAGGCTGCTCAGCCGGTGAGCATTGCAGGAGAACCCGCCACGAAGCTTGACGAATTCCTGAATTTGCCGCCATTGAATCCGGATGGCGGTGAGTTGTTTTGTGAGGAACTGGAATCGTGGGTGATGCAACAATTGGGAATATGATCGATGTCGACGACATCGAAGTTATCGGACTTGCTGGTTCGACACTCGTCGAATGCGGCACTGGCCTGCCCATTGTGCGTCGAAGAGGCGATGGAATGTTCTGCCGCTTAGTGGTGGGTCCTGAACCGCTTCAATGGTTTCCCGGCAGCGAATTCGACCATTTGGTTTCAGAGGGCCGAATCAGTCCATTTGAATTCCCGGTCTTATTGCCATCATCGGCACTATCCGAACAGCCACTCGTCCTCTACGTGAATCAGGTATTCCTCGAAGCATTGAACACCGCACTTCCCGCAGACTGGGAAGGAATGCCGTGCGCCTGGACGCCCATTCGTGGTGAGACCGTGTTCACATCGGCGGCGTGCCTTCCAGGCGACAAGGCAAAGGCAGTTCTGAATGAAATGGCAGAGACAATTCTGGAACGACTGGATGCAGGAATTCCCCGCAATCGCAATCGCGATGACAACGCAGCGCTTTTGCAATTGACGGACTTCGGATTGTGCGCAGCGACAGACAAAAATCTGCGATGGCGCCTCTACCTGCGTTACGGCGCCGCACTTCCGGCAGACCGTGTGTTCCGGACATTCGTGACATTTATCCAGCGAGAGTTTCCGGATTGCCAGTGGCAGTCATATTTGGCCGAAATGCAAAGCCTTCATGCGGTGCTTTTGAGCCGAAACCCGACAACTCGCGTTGTGTTGTCTCCCGCCTCGTCAGAAACTACGTCCACACAGCAGAGAGAGTTTGATGATGAGTACACGCGAAGTGCAGAGCAAATTCGGCCCGTGACTGCCCGACATGCTGGCCTCAACCAAGCCGGAGCTTCCGTGGTCCAAATGGCAAGCGTAACAGCAGCTCTTAGTATGGCGTCTGGGATTACACAATCAGCCATGAATCAGATTGTCAGGCTGACGGCCGATATTCAGGACATCAAAAAGTACCTGCAAACCCATCGTAAGGCTCATGCAAAACGCCGTCACTTGCTCTCCAAAGTCAGGCGTCGGCGAAAGTTGCTGGATCAGCTGAAGCGGGAAAGCCCCAAATGATACCAATTGATCATTGCTCAACTGGGAATTCGAAAATAGATACCGCAGAGAGTCCGAATCCAGGGCAAGTCAGAGGAATGGGCACCCGCCTTTTCGGATTTTTCTTTTTGGGCCTCTCCACCAGAATCTGTGGGTGACTTGTGGGGTCAGGTTGGAGCAGCTGTGGCGTGAGCGGATCAGGTGGCTGCAGTCGTCGGGGCTGACGGTCGCTGCAGGCAGCAGCAGCCAACCCGCAAAAGATCGACGAGTTCGGCGACCACGACGCCGCAGATGACTCTTCCTCCTGGTGCTGTTCGACGCAGGGGTGAAGAACAATCCTCAGCATCTGCTCGTGCATCGCAGCGAGTCTCAGCTGACGGTTGTGGATCAGGCAACGGGTTTGAATCCAGCCCTTCCCGCCGCGCGACTGCGCGCAGCCCAGCGACGGTCGTCAGCCCGCAAATGAAGGCGCAGTCCCTGTGTCAGGGCGACAGACGGCCGACTGCCAAACCGCGGACACTGCCAGCGCGCCCGGCCGAACCTTCGCGCGCAAGCGTCGGCTGTGGTGTGAGCTCTCCTTCGGCCATCTGTCGAATCGCCGACACGACGACCGAACGGTAGCTCCATGCCTCGGTCTCGACTCTCCCGTTCGACCGCCGGGCGGTGCCGGGAAACAAGACTATCAGAATCTGGTCGGTGAATCCTCACTGGAATTCAGCCACTCTCTTTCCCAGTTTGCAATCGCGGCAGTATTTGCAAGTACTGCGTCCAGGAATTCAGACAGCCCGCGACTGAATTTGGCTGACCGATCACCACCAAAGACATGGGCTAACTCGTGCAGATAGGTTCCCATTGCAACGTTCGGCTTCGATGAGGTTAACAGAGAGCTTCGCACTGCAACATAGGGAAGAAAGAATCGGATCGGAGTTCCGCGATAGTTGATAAAGGGAGAGGTGGCAGGAACGCACACTGCCATTCCCCGCCATGCTGCCGACTCGCTGATGATGATTTTGCAAGGGGGTAATTCGAATGGTAAATCAGGGAGAATCCTTCGTGTGATATTTTCAAGCTTCGCGATTTGTTGTGACTCAATCTCATTGGGTGGCCGGACAACAGAAAACCCGCCGTCCTCCTCGCAGGCATCTTCCAGCTCTCGATAACCCAGCATGGAGAAAGCTTCCTGCACCAGTCGATAGCGTTTTGTCGACTGCCTTAACCAGTCAATCGCCTGACTGCGTCGATTCACGCTGGCAATCTCCGAGCGACGAATAGTGCGAGCAACAAGCAGATCCGGGTAAGAGTTACACCACGAGGCGGTAACTTCTGCAGAGCGACTGATGTTTTTAACGAGCGTTCGGATGATTTTGTTGTAGCAGCCAAAGTCATATTTTTTCCGTGGTCGTTCGTACCAGCGCGACCTGAACCTTTCCAGGACAAGAGCCGAAGATTCCGGCGTCAAATACGAAACAAGGCGTTCAATTAAGTCGACAACCTGCATGCGATAGTAAGTTCCACGATCCCGATCGTCGCTGCGATGTGAGTGCAAACTGAATACGACAGGCTCCCGGAATGAACCCATCGCCTGAAACCCGGCATACACAATGCCGGGCCCTGAATCGTCGTATGTCTCAGGAAAATGCTTCGGCTTCGACATCCTTGATCGCGTGTAGACGGCACCGATGGGGGATTGCCACAGACACTTCTCGAACAGCGGATTCTCCGGATAGTAAAAACTCAGCAAAACCGACCTGATCAATTCGGTGTTACTGAACGGCGACAACTTCAGTACCGTTGCAGAACTTTCGGCCGGGCTTTTTTCTATCTCATAAGCAAGCGAGCAAAGCGAAACATTGTCTACTGAAACCTGACTTGTGCAGACTCTCAGCTTCCAGTCTCGAGATTCCATGGAGATGTTCCAGCGATGGTCGCGGAGCGCGCAAAGCGAAGCAATCTTAAAGCCTTCACCAAAATAGCCGGCGAATTTTCCGCTTCGCTTGGTTGATGCACCAATGTGCAACAGCCAATCGTAGCTGAAGCCAACATTATTCGATCGCAGCGTGAGTTCGTTGTTCTCGATCGTATACTCGAAACTGGAGGACCACTTCTCCCAGCCAATTGCATCGTAAAAGTTTTGGACGAAATCACGCAGCGTTTTAAAAACAGACCACCTGACCGGATAGTCGTAAATGAGATTCAGAGGAATTGTCGTCTTGACGGCTGGAGTGCCCATAACCACCACCACCGAATGATATTTCGATTCCACTCATTGACGATCGCGCAACTGCCGAAAACTGTGTTCAGGTTGAGCGTTGAAAAGGGCGGCGTAGTTCGGGATGACCTGGTTTCGACGCAACGATCAGGACTGCTCTGAAGGAACGCTCAGCCATGCACAAGAATACCATGGCAGCCGGCTCAGAACCAGCCAAAAACCATGCTCTGTTGCCGCCTCAGGGCGATGTGGCCAGCGGCTCCCGTGATGTGCTGCGGAAGATGATCTGCAATCCAGGTCCGCTCTCGTGGATGAGAACGGCGGCTCCGCAGGCGGCTCTTCCTCTTGTTGCTGTTCGAATCAGGGATGAAGCACCATCGGTCACGGCTGCGAAGCCGGCCGCTGCCTGCGACGTCAGCCGGACAGTCCTGAAGAGGACTCTTCTGAATGGTGTCGTGATCCACGTGTCCGAGGATCTTCATCCCCCAAATGACCGAGCTCACCGCTTACCCACGCGACCTTGATGGTTGCCATCGCATGCTGGCACAGCTGCAGGCGATGCCGAAGCCGAGAAGAAAGCAGACGAGAACCAGGCGGCTGTCAGGCAGAAGAAGCGTGCTGATCGAAAGGTGTGTCTGGAGGCGCTTCCGCAGGTTCACCACGATCACGATATCGCTGAAGATCAGAAGATCTGTGCCGTTTGCGGCTCTGAAAAGAAGCTCATCGGTGAAGACATCAGTCGCATGCTCGAATTCGTTCCGGCTCAGCTGCATGTTCACAACCATCACCGGAAGAAGTCTGGCTGTACCTGCGGGAAGTGTGGCATCACGATGCCTCCGCTTCCGGAAAAGCCAATCGAAAAGTGCATTGCCGGCCCCGGTCTTATCAGCTCACTGATTGTCAGCAGGATCGGCGATCATCTGCCCATCTACCGCAGTGAAGACATTCTTGTGCGGAATGGGCTGCACATCTCCCGGTCTACTCAGTGTGACTGGCTGCACGCCGGTGCCATGCTGCTGCTGGCGCTCGTGTCGTTCATGATGCAGAAAATCCCTGGTCAGCAGGTGATCTGGACAGACGATACGCCGACGATGTTCTTTGATCGGAATCGCTGCAAACAGGGCGATTCCGGCCATACATCGGATCGACAACAACGTCAGCGAACGCGACGTTCGGCGGATCGCCATCGGACGAA
>CAZLOQ010000300.1:0-5890 GCA_964561125.1 uncultured Chitinophaga sp.
AGCCCGTCTGGGAGCCCTGGGTTCCCGCTGCCGCGGGCTAGCCAGCGAACCTCGGCTTCAGACGGGACAAGCCCATCTGGCAGCCCGGCAGCCGTCGTGCCAATTCAGAATCTTTCGTCCTCACGTCCTTGCCTGAGTTTCTCTGGTCTGCCGTCGTCCCGCTGTGAACGGTTACCAGCGCGGCTCGCCGCCATCCGACTCGCGCGAGTGCCCGCACGGTCCCGCAATCGCAGGCGAAGAATTTCGAAACCGGACGCTAACGCGTTCCGGCTGATGAAATCGGCAGCGGTGCACGCCGCAGACCTCAAGTGCCAGCCCACAGCGTGTTCACAAAAAAGCCCCTCCCATCCGTGATCCGATCACCAGCCGCTGCTATCATTCCCCCCGCAAATTCCACTCCCCGCATCAGCAACGGCCAAGTCTGATCCCGTGAACCAGCACACAGACAAACAACAAGCGAAAGACAAATCGAAGGCACAGTTCATCGCGGACCAGCACCTGTATCAGCTGCAGCTGACACCCGAAGAACGCCACGATGTGCTCCAGCATCTCACACTCAAGTCCCTCGCCAAAGACGAAGAACTCCATTTACAGACACAGCGGCCGTCCGACGTCCGCAGCCCGTGGAAACGCGTCCGGGATCGATTCGGCTACCTCGCCCGTCTCGGATCCCGAACACAACCCACTGGCAGACGACTGTGCATCACGGCCTACGCCGGTGTGGGCAAGTCGAAGGCTCTCGAACAACTGTGCGTCGTCCGCCCGGAACTCTGTCCCGAACAAACCGTGCTCCATTACCGCTTCGAAGACCTCCCACGCAAAGCTGAAGATTTCCTCTCGCTCAAGGCTCCCACGTCTCTCATCTCGCACGCTGACCAAATCATCGCTGCCACTGCCGGGCAACACGCCTCGCCCATTCTCAGACAGCCCACCAAAGAACAACTTCAGAGCTGGCTGCAGGGAATCGCCCGCGGCGGAAGACTGACTCTGGCCGTCGATGCCCTCGACGAAGTTTCCAAAGAAGACGGCAAGGTTCTGGCCAAATCGCTGGCCGATTTTCTGGCCCGGTTCCCCCGCGTCCACTGCGTTGTCGCGGGAAGACCCTATGCCATCTGTGAAGATTTCTGGTTTCCGCTCTTTACCAACCGCAGCGGCAGCCGAGTCTCCGCATGGGAATTCTGTCGGACGGGCAGCCTGACTCGGATCCAGATGGAACGCTTCCTCGGCGGCGAACTCCTGCGACAACTGGAACCACTCCTGGCATCGACACCAGACAATTTCAGCAACACCCGGATCCTTGAAATCCTCCGGACCTTTACACCTGATGTACTCAAAGATCTGCGATCCACCGCCGACGTGTATTGGCACAGCATCAACAAGGCGATGCATATGGACAGAAAGAAACCCGGACAGATTCCACAAACCGAACTGGAAATCGCGGAGATGCTGGGAATCTATGCAGCAATCGCGTTCACCAGCCTTCAGGGGACCAGTGGGCAGCAGAAAAAACAAGCCGGCAACACAGTCGCCGCAAACGATCGCGCAGACGCAACCACGCTCGAACTCAACCCACAGAACACAAAGATCATCCGTGGCCGCATCGCCCGTGCGCTGCATCTGGGATCCCCCGAAGACAGGAAAACACGTCAACAGGCAAAAAAAACGATGACGGAACTGCTGGGATTGAGCGAGCACTTCGTCGAATTCCTGTATTTCACCGTGGACGAAGTCCAGTTTCTTCGCTGGAGCAACGCCACCTATCGCGATTTCTTTGCTGCACTCTGGCTCACCCGACACGCCAACCAAAACGACCTGCAATGGTTGCAGGAACGGCAAAGCAGTGCGGAAATGCGGCAGGTGTGGCAGTTCCTCTGCGGCATGCCCAGGGGCGCCCTTCCCAAGATCAATCGCTGGATAAAAATCATCCAGCCACTGTTCGAAACTCGCGAGACGCACTCCAACCCCAACCCCACACCACGACCGACCGAACTGATGGCCCTCGCCTGGCCGCAACTGCTGAAATGGGCCGGCTTCCTCACCAAAGACGACTGGACCGACGCAGATCTGCAATTGGCCACCTATCACGCACAAAAGGACGCTGAAACGGCCTCGTCGCAGAACGCGGAGGAGAACTCACCTGACCTCGAATTGTCCTGCGAAGGTCTTGTCAGGGGTTTCCTCAGTGAGTATCTCGCGTTGCGGTCGGGCAAGGATGCTGAAGGACACGGAACGCTCGCCGCCAGGATCTGCGACGAGGACCTTGAATCGCAGTTTCGTGATTGCCAGTCATTCGCCGGGAAGACGTTTTATGCCGGTGACGGAAAGAGCTGGAACAGCGGCCCAGTGACGCAGAAAACGCTTGACGCGGGCTTCAAACTGTGCGCCGTGCCAGTCACCAGGCGTCTGTACGCGTTGTTTGACCCGCATCATGCAGGTCAGTTCGGCGATTATGATACCGTCAGTCCCAATCCGCGCTGCCCGGCGATCTACCTGAGCTACTGGGACAGTGTGATGTTCAGCATCTGGTCGCACAGTCGTCTCCCGACGGAATGGGAATGGGAGTACGCAGCGCGGGCCGGCAAAGATCAGCCGGGTGATGCGCAGCCGATCTGGTGGTGGGGGAACGATGAATCGCAGTTGGTGAAATACGCCTGGGTAGACGAGAACTCTCCGGGCACAACGCACCCAGTGGGGGAGTTGGAAGCGAACCCGGAACCTTACAAGTTGTATGACATGCTTGGTAACGTCTGGGAATGGACGTCCAGTCTGTTCAGGCCGGGTGATCCATCGAATGTGAGCCGTGTGGTTCGCGGGGGCTCGTTCCCCGTTGTTGCGTTCGGCGCGCGTTGCTCGAATCGGCTTGTCATCGTTCCATCCCTTTCCGGCAACAGCACGGGTTGTCGCGTCGCCAGGGCTGATTTTTGAAAGCCTTAGTGCTCTGTCCCCTTTCCCCTTGCGATTCCTGCGATTTTGTGTTTTTTGTGTTTGTGCGACTGGCACATCAACGCGAGCGCAGCGAGCGTTCGCGTTTATTTTTTGAATCCTTTGTTATTGCCAGTCCTGCCGCGACTGTCGACTGAGCTGCACAACAACGGCATTCCATCAGCCCCGCACCACACGCCTCCAGCTCCGCTGTGAGCGGTTCGGCGCGAGCCCGATGCCACCGACTTCAAGCGGAACGGTGCAAGCCGTCCGGTGATGAGCCCTGAAATCTTTTGCCCTGACCGGACGGCTTGCGCCGTTCCGCTGTCAAGGAAGCGGACAGATTTCGGAAACCGCAGGCTCATGCCTTGCAGCTGATGATTTCGTCCGGCTCTCTGACGGTCGCAGCTCAGCCTGGCTTCCCGTGCGCATTTCCGCAGGATTTGTTCCTCCGCGTTCCTGTTCAGCAGCCTTATTACTGGTGTCTGTCTGTGTTCATTCCTTCCGCTTCGTATCACAGGAAGCCGCGTCATGCCACTCAATCCCGATTTCTCCGACGAACAGCTCTGGGATCCCACTTCGGACGATCTTCTGCGGACTCATGGCGGCCGCGAGAATCCGGCTGCTGTACCGTTAATTCACCTGAATGGCACCGGGCATCCGCGGTTGTCTGACCTGCACACCTATACCGGCACTCCCGAGCCAGGCGCCATTTCATTGCCCTCCACGATCCTGCTCGTCAATCAGGACGCCGCCAACCCACTGGAACGCTCCTGTGTTTACGGAGTGGATCTCGCACTCCAGTCTGCTCAGCGATCCACCCATCTGATGGTGCTGGGACTCACAGGTTCCGGAAAAAATCAGCGTGTTCTGGATCCGCTCCGGGCCTCCGCGATCGCGGATCCCACGCAGACCGTGATTTCCTTTTCGCTCAAGCCCGGCGATTCCGCGATGACGCATGAACTCTGTCGCCGATCCCGCGGCCGTCGGCCGGTGACGCTGAATCTGTGTGACCCCTGGCGGAGCATCTGCTGGAATCCGCTGGCCACGGACGATGCCGACATTGCGCGTGATCTGATCCGCCGTTTTTCTGACGCGGCCCGCAATCCGATGTCGAGCGATTCGGAATTCTGGGCGCAGTGGGTCCGCAGCGGTCTGCTGGGGTGCTGGGAACATGGCCTGCGTTCCTTCCCGGAAATTCTGCGGTTCTTTTCGCAGCCCTACAAGACCGTCACTTCACAGCTGCAGCAGCACGGCAATCCCAACAGCACTCGTCTGGCGGACTTTCTGCAGGGCGGTTCCCACAATGCTGAAACGGTGATGGCTTCCATTCTGGGAGCGCTGCAGAGTCTGTTATCGGTGAGCAGTCTGCAGGTGTTGTCAGCGGACGAACTCAATCCGGCCCGACTGTTCCGACGCCCGGTGGTGCTGCAGGTGGAAATTTCTGAACCGCAGCTGGAGACCCATCGGCCGCTCGTCCAGATGCTCGCCCGCTCCCTGATTGATTCGCTGATCAGCACGGCGGAGGCACTGGGGTCCAGACGCGTGCCTGCGACGCTGTTCTTCGATGACATGCCTTCTCTGGGGCACCTGCTCTCGGTGGAACGTCTGCTGACTTTGCGGTCACGAGGGATCGGAGTGGTTGCCGGGGTGCAGTCGATCAGTGCACTGGAACTGGCCTACGGTCCGGCATCCCGTTCGCTGCTGGAAGCGTTCGCCCACAAGGTGGTGCTCCCCGGCTGTGCCCAGCCGGACGCTGACTACTTTGCGCACGCCAGTGGCGAAACGTTCGTTGCCCTGCCCTGTTATGAAGGCCAGCAGCCGGTATTCGCGTCGCGCCCGCTGCTTTCGCCGGCTGAAATCCGTCATCCGTCCTGCCAGCACACTCTGCTGGGGCCACCCGCCACGCTGCTGTTCGGTTCGCAGACCTTCCAGGCGTATCTGCATCCGGTATTTGAACTGCCGACCTGGCGGGACGTTCTGCGGGCTGCAGCGAAGGTCACCGGGCGCGAACGTCTCCGCAGAAAACTGCCGGCTGCTGCCGGCGTCTCTGGTGTTGCCGCCGAAGCCGGTGGTGCTGAGCCCGCCACAGGCGGCGGGCAGTTGACCAACACAGCCGGCTGGTCAAAAGACCGTCTGCAGAAACATCTTGCCATGGTGCGGGATCAGATCGGCTGGCAGGACACGACTGGCAGTGCCCGCAAGTGGTGGGATGCGTTTGAAAATGAAAACGCGTCCCGACTGCCGCTGGTGATTCGCCTTGCTGAAGAACTCCGACAGCGCAAAGCCACGATTACCGACTTTTTTCTGGCCTATGTGTACAGCAACACCGACAACATTCAGGCGAACCTGCATTACCTGGATTTTACGCGGGCGAAGAAACAGGAGGCCAGCAGGAAAAAGAACAAGGGTGCCGGAGATGACAAGCCGAACTGACCGGTTGCAGGTTGCTGCTGTCTGCTTGCCTCGGGTCTTCGGGCTGTGTTTTCGGAGGGCTGGTGGTTGATGTCGGGCGGGCACCTGCAGGAACCCGCGGGCCTGAGTGTGATGTTGATTGCGGTGCTCCGTGCAGGAGTTGCAGAAATCCCATCACGAGCCGCACCCGTGAGGAAGCGGAATGCATTCGGTTCGCGGGGACCGGATGCCGTGGCGTGGTGGTGGTCACGGGGCTTTTTCCGAAACGCGGCCTGGCGCTCGGCCCCCTCTCCCCCGGTCCCTCTCCCCCTGAGGGGGAGAGGGGAGATAGCGTATTTTTTGCAATACCTGGGCCTGTCGGCCCAGGCTTTTTGACGGCGGCCTTACAGGCCTGGCAGGGGCGGTTGCAGCGATGGTTGGTTGATTTCGAGCGGGCACCTGCAGGAACCCGCGGGCCTGAGTGTGATGTTGATTGCAGTGATCGGAGCGAGAGTGACGGAAATCCCATCACGAGCCGCACCCGTGAGGAAGCGGAATGCATTCGGTTCGCGGG
>CAZLOQ010000301.1:0-3289 GCA_964561125.1 uncultured Chitinophaga sp.
ACTGGCGAGTCGTGGGCGCAAGACTCGCTCGCATGGTCGTCCGGGAGACCACTTACTTGAGTGCTGCTCCTGTCGTGTTCTGTACACACGACAAGCCGGATAGTCTCGGTGGCCCGTTTACCTGGCTGCGCAACCTGCTGCCCGCACTCCGCGATTGTGGGGTGGAGAGTCGTGTGCTGGCGCTGACCCACTATGGCGGCACAGGCCCCGTTGTGGAAAGCCTGCGGGCCGATGGCTTTGAAGTGGCTGTCAGCGATTGTCATACCCGCACGATTGATGACGTTCGCTGGATCCTGACACAGTTACAGGCGGATCCACCACGTGTATTCATCCCGAATTTTGTCGTCCCCGCCTATTTCGCGGCGCGATGGCTGCGACAGGCCGGGGCAGCAACCGTCGCTGTGCTGCACTCCGATGATCCGTGGTATCGCGCGCTGCAGAGTGAATTCGTCTTTGGTGATCCCGCCTGGCGAGTTTCTAATGTCGTTTCAGTCTCCCAGCATTTGCATGCTCAGGTAGCGTGTGGCGGGCTGCTTCCAGACCAGACGGCACTGTACATTCCCTATGGAGTGCATGTCCCGGGAACCGTTGCACGCCCTTCACAGTCACCGTTTCGCATCGCCTATCTCGGACGACTTGCAGAGACACAGAAACGCATCAGCCTCGTCATGGAAACGCTGCTGACAGTCTGCCGCGAAGTACCGAACACAGAGGCGGTCATTTACGGCGATGGGCCCGAACGACAGGTGGTGCTGGATGCGCGCCAGCAGGTCGGTCCACGCCTTCCGATACATTGGATGGGAAGCATTGATTCTGCAAATGTGCCCGCGGTGCTTCAGAACGTGCACGCAGTCCTGTTAATGTCTGATTTCGAAGGTCTCCCGATCAGTCTGCTTGAAGGCATGGCCGCTGGTTGCGTTGCGATTGCCAGCAAAATGCAGTCGGGAATCCCGCAGTTGATCCAATCGTGGCAGACCGGTGTGCTTGTTGATCAAACCCCCGCCTCCGTTGTCTCCGCCGTCCGCAGGCTGGTCGCCGAACCCGAACTCACGTGCAGCATTGCGGAAGCAGGCCGCAACGTCGTGCTGCAGAAATACAGCCATCAGATATCGGTTGAACTCTGGGTAGACCTCTTGACCGCGAGACTGGGAACCCGGCAGCCGTCAAAGTTCCAAATCCCAGCACGAATTTCCCTTCCCTCCAAGAATTCGCTCCTTGAAAGTGCGGAACGCCGTTTGCCTCCTGATACACCCCTGCGTAAGCGGCTTCAGCGGTTAAGAATCGGACTTGGGGCACTTCGTCAACGACTCCGCGGCGGTCCTCGAAAGACGCAGCAATGAAAGGCACCGTTAACATCTGTCGGCCGACGATCCGAGGCATCGGCAATCGTCCTGTCGAAAACTCGTGGTTCCCGCTGTGGCTGCTGAACCGACAGACGCCACTGCAGGTGGCTGATCCGCCCGATGTGCTGTTCTACGGCGATGTGGGAAACGGTGAACACCTGCTCTATCCGGCTTCCACGATCCGCGTCTTCCTCACCGGCGAAAACATCCCGCCCAACTGGAATGAAGCTGACTATGCCCTGACCCACGAACGCGTCTGGAACGATCGGCATTGGCGTGCACCCCTCTGGCGGCACTTCTACGATCCCGGTTACACGCATGTGGAACGGAATTTTGACGTCGTGAAGGCACGCGTCGACAGATTCTGCAACTTCATTTACAGTAACGATCGCGCGAAGGAACGAGTCAACTTCTTCCATCGCTTAAACGACTACAAACCAGTTGACTCATGCGGTCGCCTGCTGAATAACATCGGTGGTCCGGTCCTTGACAAACGGGCATACGTTGCTCGCTGCAAATTTACAATTGCATTTGAGAACGAAAGCCATCCAGGCTACGCTACCGAGAAAATTATTGAACCGCTACTGATGGGTAGCATTCCGATATACTGGGGTGATCCACAAATCGAAGACGACTTCAATCCAGACTGTCTCATAAACGTGCATAGATTCCGAAGCTTCGATGCTGTCGTGGATCGCATCAGAGAGATCGATGCAGACGAGCAACTATGGAAAAGGTACGTGACGGCACCATTGTTCTCTAACGGTATACTTCCGGAATGCCTTGGCAACGATGCGTATCAGAACTTCATAGCGAAGGTGATGCAGAGTGGCCCACAAATTTCCGGATATCGGCGTCTGTGTCAGGCTGCATCGGTGCGAGCAAGTTTACTAGCTCGCCGCATATCATGCAGATCTTCAACGATGATCACAACTGCGAGGGACCGTCTTGCACGACTGCTCCGTCGCAAACCAAGCGGTTAAGATTCGCCGACCAGTCCCGCGACTCGCCCACCTTACAATACTTGCCAAGGGTGAAACGGCGTTGATTCTATAAAACGACTATCCAGGTCTTTGAAACGCTAAATCTATGCTCCCTATACTTATCAAATGGTTGAAAGAAACTGCTCCCGTCTGCTGGCTGAGGAAGTGGTATCGCGCTCGCTTCAGACAACTTGAGGATCACGGATTTTCGGATACCGATCCACTCAATTTCGTGAGGAAGAGTCGCGGTGTCGTTCACGTTGGGGCAAACTCGGGGCAGGAAGCGTGGATTTACGGCATGATGAAGAAGCCCGTGCTCTGGTTTGAGCCTCTGCCGAACCAGTTCCGCGAGTTACAAAACAACATCCGACAATATCCAAATCAGAAGTGTGTCCGCCGCGCCCTGTCAGATCAAAGCGGTCAAAGTGTTACGTTTCATGTAACCAGCAACGATGGCCTTTCATCATCGATGTTCGCTCCCGCAAAGTTGCAGGAGTTGTGGGGACACATTGAGGTGTCCGATTCAATTGAGGTCTTGACATCAACACTTGCTGACGAAATCAATAGTGTGAAGCACGGTCGACGATTCGATGCACTTGTGCTCGATGTTCAGGGTGCTGAACTGAAGGTGCTGCAGGGAGCCGGCACAATATTGACGCAGTTTCGCTGGATCCTCGCCGAGTTGTCGGATGTTGTACTCTACGAAGGGGCGTGCTCCAGAATAGAGGTAGAAGAGTTTCTTGCGAACCATGGCTTCTTCGTCCAACAGGAGCACTTGAAGAAGACGAAGCTGGGACTGGGCTCTGAGTGGGATGTGCTGTTTGAACGCAAAAACAGGAGTTGAATATTCCAGTCATGCAATCACAGGCGTGAGTCGAATATTACCGCTATTGCCTGTCCTGCCTGAAGCCCATTTGTTCTCGCCTGAATGGCAACCGCCTTGAATTCTCTTGTTAGTACCGC
>CAZLOQ010000301.1:3299-5870 GCA_964561125.1 uncultured Chitinophaga sp.
AGTTCAAGCTGTTTTAATACTTCTTCAGAATTAATAAGCATTTTTTCAAGTTCTCAGAGGGTCATCTGCAGTGGATCGAGGACTCTTTATCTTCTCGTCAGGTTGTCAAGAGCCATTGGCCTCCGCAGAGTCACTGCTGTTTTGATCGCATTTTGTTATCGAGATTGAGCTCACAGGGTGCGAATTGAGAGCCTCAGGGACGAAGTAAGATAGAGGGAGCTTGAGATTCAAAAATGCAGACTGCACTGCAATCTCGTTGATAAGAGGTTTTTCGATGGCGAGGCAGTGTACCAATTCAGGCTGCGCAGCAAGTTCGGTCAGGATATTGTGGCAGTGAGATTCTTGGTATCGGGTTAAGTGGTTTTCATGTCGAAGCAGGCAGCTTCAATGGCTCCACTTTTAGCGCCACTGCAGTGTTTGAAACGATTGGACGGACGGGGCTGTTGGTGGAACCGCATCCGAGCCTGTTCCGTGAATGCCAGAAGAACCGACCGCGCAGCGTCGTGGTTCAGGTGGCACTGGGGGCATCGGACGAACAGGGGCAGGTTGCTTTCACCTGTGTGGATTTTGGTGAGCATGGCTCGCCGCTGTCGTTCAGGAGTGCTTACGCTGAGCAGGAACATACCGAACGATGTATTCGGGAAAATGGGCGGATGCAGGAAATCAATGTAGATGTGACATCTTTGGATCAGGTGTTGAGCAGTGTCGGATCTCATGTAGATCTGCTGGTGCTGGACATCGAAGGACACGAGCTGAATCTTCTTAAGGGGTTCACGCTGAGCCGATTTAGCCCCATGGTTCTGATGGTTGAGATTCACTTTTGTGCTGCTGACGCCGAGTTACGAGGATACCTCGAATCGCAGGGTTACTGCAGTGCCGGAGTGATTGGTTGCAATGAACTGTTTTACACAACATCAGAGGTTGGACGCCTGAAGCAGCTTGTAAACAAATTCCTCAGCGGTGACGTGAGCACATTGTGACAGTCACGCCAATCGAATAGAAGTTCATGCTCTGCCTGATCGGTTTCGATGACGACAAGGTCATCAAGGATTTCATCCGCATCCATGCGGAACTGCTACCCTGCGAGAAGATCTGCCTTTCCGGTTCTTTTCCGGATTTTCAGTTCCGCGGTCAGAACGTGCGCAAGCTGTTCCAGCAGCCGACATGGCGGAGGCGGCTGGGAAGCCTGCTGCCATACGCGTACACCAGCCGGCGACTGCTGAAACTGCAGAATTCTCTGGCATCGGTCCATAACGCCCTCGTACGTTTCTTCCGCAGTCAACAGATCACAGCAATCCTCGCAGAATTCGGAGACGCCGGTGCCTCGATTGCCCCGGTCGCTGAACTGGCCAGAATTCCGCTGGTTGTGCACTTCCACGGGCATGATGCTCACCGCAGTTCTTTGCTCACACCCGAACTCAGACTGCGGTACCGGAACATGTTTCGCTCCGCCGCTGCGGTGCTGGGAGGCTCGCGCTTCATGCTGCAGGCGCTGCTGGATCTGGGCTGCCCCCCGGAAAAACTGATTTACAACCCCTACGGACCACGCGACAAATTCTTCGAAGTCACTCCCGAGTATCGGCCAACGGTTCTCTCAGTCGGCCGATTTACCGACATCAAAGCCAACTACCTCGTGCTGATGGCCTTCCAGCAGGCCCTTCAGCAGGTGCCACACGCAAGACTGGTAATGGCCGGACACGGCGAATTGCTGGAAACCTGCAAAACCCTGGCTGCCGTCTGGGGAATCGAGCACGCGGTCGATTTCACCGGGCCTGTGGAACACGCACGGGTGCACCACCTGTTCCAGCAGGCTTGCTGCTTCGCGCAGCACTCCGTGTCTCCGTCGTACGGCGATGCCGAAGGCACGCCCAATACGATCCTTGAAGCCTCCGCGGCCGCTCTCCCTGTCGTCTCCACTCGACATGCCGGGATTCCGGATATTGTGATCGACGGGCAGACTGGTTTTCTGGTTGCAGAACGCGACGTTTCCGATATGGCGACAGCAATGATCAGGCTCCTGACAATCCCGTCGCTGTGTCAGTCGATGGGGGCTGCAGCGCGCCGAAGGGTGCAACAGCAGTTCTCATCCGCCGATCATCTGCACCGCCTGTCGACGGCAATCGAAGCCAGCCGCAGGGGCGACACGGCCGCAATTGCTGCACTGGCACGGCAAAGCCTGCTGGTCGGTCAATCGGCACCTGACGAGGCCAGTCACTGATGTGCGGGATTGCGGGGATTATCAGTCTGAATGGTGACGCCGTGCTGCAGTCTGACCTGCAGCGGTTGACGGAATCACTCCGGCATCGCGGGCCCGATGGCAGCGGTCTCTGGCTGTCACCCGCCGGAAATATCGGCTTCGGTCACACGCGGTTATCCATCCTCGATCTCAGCCACGCCGCGGCTCAGCCCATGTGCTCAGCCGATCACCGTCATGTGCTGGTGTTCAATGGAGAAATCTATAATTTTGTGGAACTGGCCGAGCAACTGAAACAAAACGGCACCACGTTTCGCAGCCGCAGCGATACCGAGGTGCTGCTGGAAGGTTTTCGACATTGGGGACTCCAGCTGTTT
>CAZLOQ010000302.1:0-5750 GCA_964561125.1 uncultured Chitinophaga sp.
AATTCTGCCGACCTACCGTTCGGCCGCCTGAGGCCTGCAGGGACAGACCCTTGAGCACGATTACAGCGGTTGTTGCGGTTCAAACGAAAACAACGCGGCCAGCAATTGCACCGGCTGCATCAATTCTGCCGACCTACCGTTCGGCCGCCTGAGGCCTGCAGGGACAGACCCTTGGGTACGATTACAGCGGTTGTTGCGGTTCAAACGAAAACAACGCGGCCAGCAATTGCACCGGCTGCATCAATTCTGCCGACCTACCGTTCGGCCGCCTGAGGCCTGCAGGGACAGACCCTTGGGTACGATTACAGCGGTTGTTGCGGTTCAAACGAAAACAACGCCGCCGGCAATTGCACCGGCTGCATCAATTCTGCCGACCTACCGTTCGGCTGTCAGTTCCAGTCAGACCGGAGCGCACTTTTCCAGCAGTACGGATGCAGCCCTTGAATTTGTCGATTCCATTAGTGCTGCCCTGTAACCGTTCACAGCGGGACGACGGCAGACCAGACAAACTCAGGCCAGGACGCGAGGACGAAAAATCCTGAATTGGCACGACAGCTGACGGGCTCCCAGACGGGCTTGCCCCGTCTGAAGCCAAGGTTCGCCAGCTAGCCCGCGAGCCTGATTCACCATCCCGGCGAGCGGTTCAAACGAGAACAACATCGCTGGGTGTATCGACGGACTGGAGGTTCGTCGTACGTGAACGCGTATTCGGGGTGGGGGCAAAAGTGGTCAACGTAACCAACTCCCGCGTGAATTTCTCGTTTTTGGTTAATCTCTGCTGTTGATGGAGGCGGATTTTGTGGTTGAGCGCGAATTCCTGGTCTCAACCAGGAAACTTCCTGACTTTCCGACTCGAAGAGTCCGAACATTTACGCTACACTGCGGAATTCCTTTGCTCACCGGTTCAGCAGCGGGTCTGCGGGCCGTGGTATGGGCAGTTCAGTTTTGTGTTGACAGGTAAAAGGGTGTGTTCTCATGTTCGCCGTGATTGTCGATGGTAACCGTCAGCACCGTGTGCAGCAGGGTTCTGCACTTTCCGTGGATTATCGCGCGGAGGCTCAGGCCGGCACCACGATTACCTTCGATCAGGTATTGCTGGCCAATGGTGGTGGTGCCAGTGTGATTGGTACTCCGGTAATTTCCGGTGCCACGGTCACCGCTGAAGTGCTCATTGCTGAAGAAAAAGGCCCGAAGCTTGAAATTCAAAAGCTTCGTCGTCGCAAGGCATCTCGACGCCACACGGGACACCGCCAGAAGCACACCCGCGTCAGGATCACTGGGATTTCTGTGCCCGGCCTGCAAGTGGTGGAAGCGTCTGCCAACTGACGCTGCAACGTGAATTGATCGTCTGTTTCAGGCGAACTGCCGCTGCAGTTCGCCTTTTTTTTATGCGCTGCTTGTGTGCAAGCATCTTAGTGCGGCTGAATGGACCTTGCAGAAATTCGGCGGGTGGAAAAGAATCGGCAGCGTCTTCGTCGCGGCCTCTTTCCTGTGACCTGAAAATCCGACATGCAGCCAACCCTGATCACGATCGCCCTGCTGACAATCAGCAATATTTTTATGACGCTGGCGTGGTACGGCCATTTGCAGGGTCTGCGCGACAAGCCATGGTTTATGGCGGCGATGATCAGTTGGGGAATTGCGTTATTTGAGTATTTGATTCAGGTGCCGGCGAACCGGATCGGGCATCAGGTGATGAACGTGGGGCAGTTGAAGATTCTGCAGGAGGTGATTTCGCTGACGGTTTTTGTGCCGTTTGCGTGGCTGTATCTGCGGGAAAAGCCGAGTTGGGATTATCTTTGGGCGGCGTTTTGCCTGCTTGGGGCGGCGTTTTTTGTATTTCGCAGTCGCCTGAGTGGTGGGGGGTGAGTGGTGAGAGTGCAACAAAAAAACCTGCCGCGAAGCGGCAGGTTTTTCTGTTGACGAGGTCGACGGGACTCGAACCCGCGGCCTCCAGCGTGACAGGCTGGCGCTCTAACCGACTGAGCTACGACCCCTCTTGAGCCGGGAATGATAAACGGGAGGCGACTAAAATTCAACCGGCTCGGGCAGATATTTCGGACACACGGGTCGCCTGCTTCAGCACAATCCGGAAAAATGCGGCAGAGTCTGCTTAGAACAGATCTTCGATGACGGTCCCGTGATCGATGGCGACGATTGGGCGACCGGAAAAATCCGGGAACTGTGCCTGAGGATCGATTCCCAGAACGCGGAAGATGGTGTGATGAATGTCACCGGGCCGAAGTGGTCGTTCTTTGGGAGTTTCGCCGAGTCGATCGGTGGCGCCGATGGCTTGTCCGCCTTG
The DNA here is from genome assembly GCA_964561125.1 of uncultured Chitinophaga sp. Taxonomy (GTDB): domain Bacteria; phylum Planctomycetota; class Planctomycetia; order Planctomycetales; family Planctomycetaceae; genus SXXK01. The sequence continues at coordinate 2,306 of CAZLOQ010000302.1, forward strand.
AATGCCACCGCCGGCGAGGAAGCAGAACATGGCATTTCCCCAATGATCGCGACCTGGGGTACCTTTGCTGAGCGGTGGTCCTCCGTTGCCACCATCGTTCATGCGGGGCGTGCGGCTGAATTCGCCGCAGAGGACGACGAGAGTGGACTGGAGCAGTCCGCGCTGTTCGAGGTCGGTGATGAGACCGTGCACAAGACGGTCGATTTTGGGGAGATAGTTTTCCATGCCGGCCTTGAGATCCCAGTGGTGATCCCAGCCGCCGAAGTGGCAGGTGACGAAGGTGGAGCCGGCTTCGACAAGTCGACGAGCGAGGAGGGTGCTTTGGCCCCACGAGTTGCGGCCGTATTTTTCCCGCACTTCCGAGGTTTCCTGAGTGAGGTCGAAGGCCTGTCGAGTGGCATTTCCGGTCACCATATCGAAGGCGGTGCGATCGAAGCGATCCATTGAATCGAAGGCACCGGAGTGGTCGGCTTCGCGTCGAATGCGGTCGAAACCGGCCAGCAGCGAGCGACGGTCGCCGAGTCGTTCGACGGTGAGACCGTTGGCGAGTGCAATATTGCGCACCTGGAAATTATCGGCATTCGGATCGCCTTCGGTTTCGAAGGGGTTGTGGTGGACACCGAGGAAATGACCGCCGAAGTAGCCTGGCCGCAGCCCGATGCTCATTCCGTAGGGCACGGCCACATTGGCGGGCATACCGGTTTTTCGGGGCCCGGTCAATCGCGTGGCCACGGCACCGAAGAAGGGGTATTTGCCTTTTGTGTTGGCGCCGCTGACACCTTCGCCTCGTCCGGTGAGCATCCAGTGTCCGCCGGTGAAGTGATCTCCGCTGTCGTGGTGGAGAGACCTCACGACGGAGAAGCGGTCGGCGATCTGAGCCTGCAGGGGAAACAGTTCGGTCACCTGGAACCCGGGGACATTGGTAGGGATGGGAGCCCAGATGCCGCGGTACTCTGCGGGCGCTTCGGGCTTCATGTCATAGGTATCCATGTGTCCGGGGCCACCATCGAGCCAGAGCATGATAACGGAGGTCCGGGGGGCAGTCTTTCCGGCGGCCGCAGCGGCCTCTCTGCCGGCGAGTAATTGCGGCAGGCCCGCAGCGAAGGCCCCGGCTGCCCCGACTTTCACGAAACTTCTGCGGCTGAAGCCGTCGCAATAACGCCGGTGTGCGATGGCGCTGGAGTCGATATGGAGCATGCTGGCGACCTTCGGGCGAGGGGGGCAGGGAGGCGGGGATGAGCGGGGAGGTATTGAGGATACCCGGAGAGAGCCTGAGATGTCAAATTTCTCCGAGTGTAAATGGGGGCAGGACCGGAAAACTGGTGAATACCGAAATTGACGCAGCGATCTCATTTATCGGCTGTTTCCGCCGATTTTCTGCGGCGACACTCTTCGGATTCGCCAGCCCTCTCCGTAACATATCCGAACCTTGAACCTCAATCCTGGACCTGCAACAAGGTGGAGCGCTCCGCATGCATATCTGGAACCGAATTCGCGTGGTTCGGCCCTCGGTACTGCTTCTGATTCTGCTGTTCGCTGCTGATGTCAGGGCGTTTGCCGACAAGGCCGACGACGATTTCAACGTTGCTGTGAATCTCTACCGCACGCAGCGTTATGACACGGCGTCAGATGCATTTGGAAAGTTTCTGACGGAACACAGAAATCATCCGCGGGAAAACATTGCGCGGCTGTATCTGGCGCTGTCACTGAATGCACAGGAAAGGTACGCCGAAGCCATCAGCTATCTCCAGCAGTATCTGAAGGCCGACCCTGACGGCACCAATTCCGCTGAAGCGCGGTATCGGCTTGGAGAATGCCATTACTATGTGAAGGACTATCCGGCGACAGTCAGGGAGCTCAACGAATTTCTCCGTCGTCATCCTGCGCATCCGCTGAACGAATGGGCGCGGCTGCTGCTGGGCGATTCGCTAGTGACCTTGTCCCGTTATGCGGAGGCCCGGGACGTTCTGACCGCGTTGATTCCCGGGGAGCCGGATTCTGCTGTCACAGCCGATGCGCGGCTTAGTCTGGGCCGGGCGCTGGAGGGCCTGAAGGATCCTGAGGGCGCCCTGAAGGAATATGTGGCCGTCTCGTCGCTGGGCAATCCGTCACTGCGTCTGCGTGCTCTGAGTCGCGTTGGCGCGCTGGAGTATGCTCGCAGCAGATTCCGGCAGTCCGCTGATGCCTGGGAACTGATTCTTGAGGAGGCTCCAGCCAATTCAAAGGTGGCTTCCGCCCAGCTGGGAGCCGGCATGGCGTGGTTTCAGCTCCGGGACTTCGAGAAAGCGCTGCGGCGGCTGCAGCAGGTTCCGGACGGCGGCACCAGCACCGCTCAGGCGCGTTATCTGGCCGCCATGGCCTCGCGTGAACTCCGGCAATACCCGGAAGCACGAACATTTTTCGATGCGGCACTGCAGGCAGCCGGTAATTCACCGCTGGCGATCGAGATTTCTTTTCAGCGAGCCCAGCTGGAACAAACAGCTGGCGAACAGGCGACAGCCGCCAGATTGTACCTGGACATTGCTGATCGCTGGCCGACGGAATCGCGAGTTCCCGACTGCCTGCTCAACGCCTCAGAACTGCTGCTGGAACTGGGACAGCTTGATGAATCCGAGCGTCTCAGCAATCGTCTGGCATCAGAGCACGCGGAGTACGCGGCCGGGATCAGCCCGCAGATTCTCAAGGGGCGACTGCAGCTGGCACGTGGCGACAAAGAGCAGGCCATGACAACGCTGACAGCAGCTCGCGGTCTCACCGGCCCGTCTTCCGGCCGCGCGCAGGTACTCGCGGCCTACTACCTGATCAGGGCTGCGTGGGAGAGCAGAAAGTACCAGGTTGTTCTGGACCAGACAGAAGAGCTCAGGCGGCAGAATCCCCCCGGAGCTGCAGCTGAGATTGCGGCGGCTTCGGCGCTGGCGGCCGTCAGCAGCCTGCAGCTGCAGAAGTACGACGCGGTGATAACTTTCGCCGACGGCTTTCTTGCAGAGAGCTCAGATCCCGGACAGCGACTGGACGTGAGTGCAGCCCGTGCTGCTGCGCTGTCGGGTCTGAAGAAATATGCCGAAGCCACGACAGCTCTGCAGGAGCTGGTTGCTGCCAGCCCGAATCAGCCGCAGGTCTGGACGGCTGTGCTGCAGGCCGCTGAGATCGCCCTCAATGACAATTCCCATCAGCAGGCCGCAGCGCTGTTTGATCTGGCGGTTCGTTCGTCGGATGCCACGGTGATTGAGGCGGGTCGCAGCGGCCTTGCATGGAGCCAGTTCAAGGCTGGTGAGTTTGCAGAAGCAGAAAAGGCATTTGCCCAGCTGGCAGCTGAATATCCGAAGTCCCCGGATCTTGCCGAGCACGTGGTGATGCAGGCCCGGAGTATCGAGCAGCAGGGCAGCGAGGAACGGACGGTTGCAGCGTGGCTGTCTGCCTGGCAAAAGCTGTCGAAGGACCTCCC
>CAZLOQ010000303.1:0-5713 GCA_964561125.1 uncultured Chitinophaga sp.
CACCTTGACTTTGAGTGCAAACCGGACGCTAACGCGTTCCGGCTGATTGGACCACTATTCCGGGGGCGGAGGCTGCCTGCTGTTCTGAGATCGTAAAGCGAATGATAAAAAGACTTTCCGCTTTCAGGTGCCATGCACCTTGATGCATCTTCGACGAGGCCGGGTTGTCAGGTCCGGGGCAGGCGCCGCTGCGAGAACGCCGAAGGCGTAAAAGGCCGTTTTTGACCACGCCGACGGCCACTGGGAGGTGCCGGCCGAATGGTCTCGGGAGAACGGCCCTTCAGGCCTCGAGGACTCGTCGTGTCCCGTGGCACCTGGGCCTGCCGGCCCAGGCTTTCAGAGAACGGCCTTTCAGGCCTGAACGCCTGCAAAAGGTGACATGCACCTTGATGCACTGTTGACCACCAACCGGACGCTGACGCGTTCCGGCTGATTGGGTTCTGGCAGTGGCTCGGCATATTCGTTACAGATTCTCTAACCGGACTCTTTGCTGTATTCGCATGTGGAATCCCGACGGACAGTGGAATTTTTGGCCGGGATTCCGGGGTGATCGGCGGAAACTGCCGATAGGACGACGAGGATTTGTCCGGCAACTTGTCTGAGGGGTGGGATCAGGTGAAACGCGGTGCGGCAACGGCTATGCATTCCGGCAATCGTCGGGGCGCGGTTCTGACAATGGAACTGCTGCTGGTGCTGCCTTTGTTTCTGCTGCTGATTTTTTCACTGGTTGAGTTTTCCATGCTGAGTGCTGCTCAGGCGCGGGTGGCCTCGGCTGCTCAGGCCGGAGCACGTTATCTGAGCATTTCCGGTGCGGGTGAGGTGGCGGTGCAGGAGCGGGTTGTGCAGGTTCTGGGGGCCGACTTATCGTCTGCCTGCAGCATCACGGTTCAGCCTGCGAAGTATGCTGGCGAGACCGGCTATGTGTCGGTGGCTGTGCCGATGCAGACGGCCAGTCCTGATTTGCTCTGGTTCATCGGTTTCGGACTTGCCGGGCGAACGCTGGAATGCCGGGCGGGGATGGTGGCGGAGCGCTGTCCGGCGCCACCTGTCGCTGCGGCACAGGACACGCTGCAGGGTGTGTGATTTTCAGGCCAACAATTCGCAAATTTTTGAAATGCCTCGGATGATTTCAGGAGCTCACCTGTGAGATTGACACCCTGGATGCTGACTGTCGCCGTCTTCGGCATCATTTGTACGCTTGCGGCTGGTTACTTCATGAAGATGGCCTTCAACCCGGCGCAGACTGCTGAGCCGCAGCGGGAACGTCGTACGCTGCCCATGGCAGTTTCCGAGATTGCTGCGGGTACGGTGATCACTCGTGCTCACCTTGGAAACGGTCCATGGGACCGGGCTTTGCAGCTGGAGCCGGACACGCTCATCAACATTGACACGATCGTCGGCCGAATTACGCGTGACAGGATCGAGCCGGCTAAGCCGCTGCGGGGGGCGATGTTCTATCCGATCGGGGACTTCCCGGAAATTGATGTGGCGGAGGACATGCGGGCTGTTGTGGTGCAGGTCAGTTCCACCACCGCGGTGCTCAACAGCAAACTCAAGCCCGGCCAGTTTGTGGACGTGCAGCTGACGGTGCAGAACCTGAATGTTTCGCCGAACATTCAGCCTCAGAACCCGGTGTTCGGGCGGAATTCGGCAACGATGGCGGACGCGATGACGGCCACTCTGTTCAAGGGTGTGAAGGTCATTTCAGTGAACCGCGGCAGCACCTCCACGACCCTTCAGAATGCTCAGGCCGGTGCCAACAGCGTGACGCTGGAGCTGAACGAGGAGCAGGCGCGGATTGCACTCCTGGCTCAGAAACGCGGCGACATTGACCTGATCTACAGCAAGTCGGGGCCTGGCGAGGGTGGCATAGCCATTGATTCCAGTGAAGAGGATCGCGTGTTCTTCCTTGAAATTCTGGGACTTCGCAGTCCGTCGCTGAAGGAGCCATTCCGATCCGAGCACTATCGTGGTTCGGGTTTTTCTGACGCCTACTTTCAGGATGGTGAGCGCTCGGAAGAGCGGGGCCAGCGGGGACAGCAGCCTCAGATGTCGACCCCACAGGGGTCTGGCGATCCGAACGGCTCCGTGGATACCGGGAGCAGCTCAGGAGGTCGGGCTCCGGCAGCCCTGCAGTCAGAGCCCTCGATTTACTAAGTGCTGTCGGAGTTGGCGGAAGCGAGGGAGCGAGATCGATGACAGCTGTGCGGCGTCAGGATTCGGGGGTATCAGTTCGTCGCGGCGCGATTTCGTTGTGGACGGCTGGAGTTCTGGGTTTGTGCGGCTTTGCCGGGTTCTGTGTGATCAGTATTCGGCTTGATTCCGCACGTCTGCAGCACGCGCGTTATGCCGCGGAATCCGCAGCGATCGCGGCAGCACATGCGTGGCTGACTGATGATCTGCTGAGGGCCAGTCAGGCTGCCTTCGAGGTTGAAGGAAGAACGATTCGCTCCCGGGAAGCAGCGGATGCTGCATTGTCCGGATACCGTACAGCAGGCGCTCCGCTGATCCCTCGCCCGGAGGATCCGGAATGTTTCTGGAGTACTGGTTCAGGCGTGGAATCACGTCCGTTTTCTGTGCCGGTGGCAGTTCGGGTGACCATTCCCGAGGTGATTCCGGCAACGTCACCCGGGCTCGCAAGGCTGCTCACCGGTCAATCGCTGTCAGTTGCATCGACGGCTGCGATCGAGAGCCATCCTGCGGCTCTGTGTCCTGCCCCTGACAGCAGCATTGCATTTCTGCCGTTCGCAGCGATTGAGGATGCTCTCGGATCATGGAGTCAGCTGATTGATCTGCAGACGGGGACTGACGTGTGGTCGTGGAATCCGCAGAATCGTCAGTTCGACTCAGGCCCGGATGGTATCCCTGAAATCACAGTGACTCTGGACACCGATGCTGCATCCGGTTCAGGCCCGAGACTGCTGGGATTGAACATGCGGGCAGCGGCGGAAACGGGCATTCCGGTGCCGACGCATGCGGAGATCATCCGTAGCGGTCTGACTCGGCAGTGTCTTGACGGACTGGGGCTCGCAGAACTTCGCTATCCTTCAGGCTTTGAGGGCACGACGCTTTCCGGTCCGGAACTGAGTGAGTGTCTGGGAGCGATTGCTGAAACGCCGTATGAGCCGCGGATTCTGAGTCTGGCGACGCCGGTGGCCGCGGTTGCGGCTGAGTCACCGGCTGAGTCACCGGCTGTGGCGTCCGCAGCAACCCCGGTGCAGCTGGTGCGACCGGTGGCGGTTCGGGTGGCCGATCTGGCGCAGACTTCGGCGAGTTCGGCGACCCTGGTATTGCAGCCGTGTGTGCTGGTGTCTGCTCTGATTCGTACGGATCGGACTGTTCCGGCGTCGCGTTGTGTTTACAGTGTGCGTCTGGTTGAATAGTTTCCGCGGTCCGGTGTGATCGTCACCTTTCTGCTTCCCGAACCCTTGCATCTGAATCCTCATGCCCGCATCACTCCCCTGTGGTTTTTCAGCAGCCGGCTTTACGTGTGGCATCAAGGCCAGCGGGAAATCTGATTTGGCTTTGTTTGTTTCTGATCGCCCTGCAGCGGTGGCCGGTGTATTCACAACGAACCAGGTCTGCGGGGCTCCAGTGATTGTTTCCCGGCGTCGCGTCCCTTCCGGGCAGGCGCGGGCCGTGGTGATCAATTCGGGGAATTCAAATGCGGCCACGGGGGATCCCGGGATCCGCGATGCTGAGGCGATGACGGCACTTTTGGCGGGCGTGCTTGGCTGTCAGCCATCGAGTGTACTGGTGTGTTCAACGGGAGTAATTGGTGTGCCGCTGCCGATGTCTCTGCTGGAGGCCGGTATACCGAGGGCCGCAGAAGAGCTGGGGCGTTCGGACGAGCATTTGCTGGCGGCGGCGACAGCGATGATGACGACGGACACATTCCCGAAGTTGTTTTCAATTGATGTACCGGTATCTGCGGGCAGCATTCGCGTGTCCGGGGTCTGCAAGGGTGCCGCTATGATTGCGCCCAACATGGCCACGATGCTGGCTGTGGTGCTCACCGACGCCCGACTGACATCCGACCAGTGTTCACAGATGCTCAAACGGGCTGTTGACCAGACCTTCAACTGCATCAGTGTGGATGGGCATATGAGCACCAGTGACACGGTGCTGCTGCTGGCTGGCGGAGCGGTTGAAACGGATCTGACTGCTGCGGATCTTGAAGCTGTCTCACAGGCTGTCACGGAAGTCTGCAGGCTGCTGGCCACCAGCATCATTCGGGACGCGGAGGGAGCTGATCATTTCATCACGGTTGACGTATCCGGGCTGGCCAGTCGTGCGGAGGCGTTTCGCATGGCGAAAGAGATTGCAGAGAGTCCGCTGGTGAAAACAGCGATCACCGGTGGTGACCCCAACTGGGGACGGATCGTTTCGGCAGCGGGATATGCGGGAGTGAATTTCGACACGGCATGGCTGTCACTGCGGATCAACGGAACGCAGGTCTACGAAGCGGGTACACCGGTGCCCTTCGACAATGCGGCTCTGAGTCGCAGCATCAAGTCCAGTCGTGACGTTCATCTTGAACTGCAGTTGTCGGGCGGACCCGCTTCAGGTGCTCACGGGGTTCGATTCTGGACTTCGGATCTGACGGCCGAGTATGTCCGACTGAACTCGGAGTATACCACATAGGCGGTGGTGACGATTGACCGCGGGCTTTCGAGCCAGTCGGCGGGGTTACGCAGCTGACCGTGATGCCAGTTCGCCGTAAATCAGACCGCCGCGGACAACAGCAGTTTCGGGATCGGCAACAGTCAGCAGACGGAACGTGCGTCCGTCTCCGGCCAGCTCGGCGTGCAGTGACTGGCAGAATTCCGGCATCAGGCTCAGCCCGCCCGCCAGCAGCACCGGTACTTCGACCCAGTCCACCGCTGCAGCTCGAAGCGTTTCAACAATGGCTGCCGCGAGCCGCCGGGTGATGAGTGAAACAAGCCGTGAGAGTGCAGGGGACCGTTCAGCGGCGGGGCGTGCTTCAGCACCACGTGTTCCAAGTCGCCAGCGTTCCATAGCGCCCGCATTCGCATGTCGTTCACCCGATTCATCCCAGATCCATTCGCCGAATTCGCGGGCCAGTTCGGAATCCAGCCAGCGGCCTCCGAGAGGAATGCCGTTCTCGGCCATGACGCGTCCCTGGCGCGCAACACAGCAGGCCGTCGACTCCGCTCCTGCAGCAATGCAGACCCCGGAGAAAGCTGTGGAAACGCCGGCGGCGAGGAGTACTGCTTCGGCCGACCTGAGAAATACGGGCTGGTAGCCGCGGAGCTGAATCAGATGTCCGAGGAAATCTGCGTTGCTTTCCTGCAGATTTCCGGGAAGACCGGCACCGGGTACGGAGACGATGCAGGTGGCACCGCGAACGCTGGGTTCCGGCAATACGGATTCCGTCAGCACAGCGAGGATTTGTCGGGCGAGGCTGTCTCGTGTGGGGATACGGCCGTTGGTGAACAGCGGGATGGCGGGGCCTCGCGAAAGCCATTCTGCGTTCGCCACTCCTGGACCGAACACCGCCAGACCGCTCCCGCAGATCGCATGCGGCAGCCCTTCTTCCCGGAGCATCCTGCGGGCAGCCTGGGCGTCCGGGATGAGGATATATTCAGAACGCACGCTGGTCAGTCTCAGTCGACTGCCGACTCCTGCCCTTACCAGACTGCGAATTTCATGACTGCCGAAATCAACGCTCACGCTCATCGCTCAGCTCCGG
>CAZLOQ010000304.1:0-5697 GCA_964561125.1 uncultured Chitinophaga sp.
ATCTCGCTGGAGTCTCAAAATGCTCGGATCCCTCAGGTCTCGTCTCACCATCCTGGCTCTTCTGATCTGTGCATCCTCGACTCCCGCACAGCCACCAGAAACACCCATGCCCAAAAGAGCGATGACCGTCGAGGACCTGCTGTCTTTCAAACGCGTAGGCACACCGGCCCTCGACCCCTCCGGGCAGTGGGTGGTCTATCCCGTTACTGAAATTGTTGATTCGCGTGCGAATAAATCTGTGACTCGCCTGTGGGTTGTCCCAGCAGATCTGCGCAGCCCGCCTCGTCAACTCACCAACCCTTCCGGTCGCGACGCAAATCCGCGCTGGTCCCCCGATGGTCGCTGGATTCTTTTCGAATCCACCCGCTCGGGCAACTCGCAACTCTGGGTCATCAGCTCTCTTGGTGGCGAGGCCAGACAACTCACCAGCATCAGCACCGGTGCCTCGTCCGGCACATGGTCTCCGGACGGTCGGCACATTGCCTTCGTATCTGCGGTCGCCCCCCAGTTCTCTGCCCTGCCCTTCGCTGAAAGCGATGCCAAAAACAAGGCCCTCGCCGAAGAGCAGCAGGCTTCCCCCGTAAAGGCCCGCGTGCATCGCCGGCTGTTTTACCGACACTGGGACAGTTACGTCGAAGATAAACGGCAGCATCTGTTCCTCATCGACGTGCAGCCCGTATCGGATTGGGAACTCAAAGCCGGCACTCCACGCGATGTGACACCAGGTGATCGGGACGCCTACCCCACATCCAGCACCTTTTCGGCATCTCCGGACTTCTGCTTCACTCCAGACAGCTCACACCTGATCTTCACTGCCGTCCCGGCGGTCAACGAAGCGTGGAGCACCAACTACGACCTCTGCCGGGTACCAGTTTCCGGCGGCACTGCCGACTGGCCGTCCCTCACCGCTGCCAATCCTGCCGCCGATGGACTCCCGGTCTTCTCACCCTCCGGTCGACAACTCGCGTGGCGCAGCCAGCGGCGGGCCGGTTACGAAGCCGACAAATGGGAAATCATGCTGGCTGACTGTCAGCCCGATGGAACGCTCACCAGTCCCCCGCGCTCGCTCACCGAACAACTCGACCTGTCTTTCGATGAAATCGTCTGGCGGGACGAACAGCAACTGCTCACCACCGCCGAGTTTCGCGGCGAAAAACCCGTCTTTGGCATTACCGTCAGCAGGCCGAACACCGCCCAGAAAGCTCCGGGAGCCGGCAGCTTTTCCAGTCTTGCCGTCTCCGCCGACGGTGCTGTGCTCGTCTGCAACCGCAGTCGGCTCACTTCACCGCCCGAAGTATTTGCTGCCCTGCTGGAACCCGAAATTCTCCGCACTCGGCTTCCGGGACTTGATCTGTCCAAAGCCAACGCTGAACTGCTCGCCCAACTCGACCTCCCGGAAGCTTCATCCGTCGAGGTCCCCGGAGCAGACGGGGACCCGATGCAGATGTGGATTCTGCAGCCCCCTGGCTTCGACAAAACCCGCCGCTGGCCGCTTGCGTTTCTGGTGCACGGCGGCCCGCAGGGCGCCTGGTCGGACAGCTGGAGCTTTCGCTGGAATCCACAGATCTGGGCGGCTCAGGGCTACGTCGTCGCCGCCCCCAACCCCCGGGGCAGCACGGGGTTCGGCCAGAAATACACCGATCAGATCAGCGGTGACTGGGGCGGACGCTGCTACACAGACCTTATGGCCGGTCTGGAATTCCTTGAAAAACAGCCCTATATCGACACTGATCGCATGTTTTCCGCAGGAGCCTCCTTCGGGGGCTACATGATGAACTGGTTCCAGGGCCACACCACAAAGTTCAAAACCCTTGTGACCCACTGCGGCGTCTACAACTTCGAAAGCATGTACGCCACCACCGAAGAACTCTGGTTTGACGAATACGAACACGGCGGTCCGCCATGGGGGGCCAACCGCGAATCCTATGAAAAACATTCGCCCCACCGATTCGCCGCCAGCTTCAAAACCCCAATGCTCATCATCCACAACGATCTGGATTTCCGAGTACCTGTCTCAGAAGGTGACCAACTCTTCACCACCCTGCAGCGACTGGGCATCCCCAGCAAGTACATCAACTTCCCCGACGAAGGACACTGGGTGCTCAAACCCGCCAACAGCCGGTTCTGGCACAACGAGATTTTCGCCTGGCTCCGTGAATATTGCCCGCCCGGTCCGAAATAGCTTTTTGTCAACTCCCACGCAGCCTGCCCTCCCCGCCGTCGTTCCGCTCACATCCCTCCGCCCCGGACAACGAAACCCTCTCATGTCATTAATTTCCTCTCTTGAACAGCACCTGCAGCCCGGCCAGCCGGATTCCATCCTCAAAGCCCTCGAATCCGTACTCCTTCAGCAACGCGACTTTCATCGCCTGTTCGATGCACGCATGATTGCCATCCGTCGCCGCATGGGCCTGAAAATTACTCGCCCGGCTGCCCTCGCAGATGTCCCCAAAGAGATGGAACTCGCCTTTCGCGCTGCATGGACAGAAACCGCCCGCGAAATCGGGCATCTCTTCCTTGAACACGGTCTCCTCGCGGATGCGTGGGCCTACTTTCGTACCATTCAGGAACCTGAACCTGTTCGTCAGGCCATCCAGAAAAAAACAGCCGAACTCACAACTCTCTCTGATCAGGACCGCGAAGAACTACTGAACCTCGCCCTCTACGATGGCGCCCACATGGTGGAAGGCATCCGCCTGCTCCTCAAAACACACGGAACCTGTAACACCGTAACGGCCATGAGCCAGGTCATCTCCCAGATGACCCCGGAAGAACGCCGCCAGGCCGCCGCAATCCTCGTCAGACACCTCTACACGGATCTTCAAAGCAGCGTCCGTCGAGACATCGAACGCCGACAACCTCTGCTTCGCCCCGAGATCTCCCTCCGCGAACTCATCGCCGGCCGCGAATTTCTCTTCGCGGAAGGCAACTACCACATCGATGTCTCTCATCTCCACTCCATCGTCGGTTTCGCACGCAATCTCCACCGCGAAGACCCTGAACTCAAACTGGCCGTCGAACTCGCCTGCTACGGCCAGCAACTCAGCGAACACCTCCGCTACCCCGCTGATGTGCCCTTCGACGACTACTACACCGCCAGCATCTGCTTTCTCAAAGCCCTTTCCGGAGAAGACGAACAGGGAGGGCTCGACTGGTTCTCTGCCAGACTCCAGCAGGAACCGGACGAACCCGACCAGCGCATGATCGCCTTCGTCCTGATTGATCTGGCCAACCGCATCGGCCGTGCCCCCGATCTGCTCGAACGCGTCTCGCCATGGCTCAGTCGCATGGAAGACCCCAACGGCTTCTCGTTCACCTCCGCCTGCCTCGACGCCGGAAGGCCTGACCTGCTCGAACAGGCGGCCCGCACCAACGATGACGTACTCGCCTTCGCCACCAGCCTTCTCGCCCGCTCCTGATTCACCCTAAGTTGCCTGTCCTCCGGATTCGGTCTACGCCGCCATGAAAATCTGCATCATCACAGCAGGTGGCGCCGGCATGTTCTGCGGTTCGTGCATGCAGGACAACACCCTCGTTCGCGCCCTCCGTCTTGCGGGCGCCGACGCGGTGCTCCTGCCGACCTACACACCCATCCGCGTCGATGAAGAAAGCACCGCCGGCGAAAGAGTGTTTCTGGGCGGCATCAACGTCTATCTCGATTCCCGACTGCCCGGCTGGAAACTGTTGCCCCGTCCGCTCAAACGCTGGCTCGATGCCCCCCCCGTTGTTCGGCTGCTGTCACGGTTCGGCAGCAGTACCCAGGCGGCAGATCTGGGGCCGCTCACCGTCGATATGCTCAAGGGCTCACTCGGCCCCTGCAGCGCCGCCATTACTGAACTTGTCCACTTCATCGCCAACGAACTCAGACCGGATCTGGTGATCTTCAGCAATGCTCTGCTTTCCGGCGTCGTCCCGGAACTGCGTCGCCACTGGAACGGAAAACTGCTCTGCCTGATTCAGGGTGATGACATCTTTCTGCAGGATCTGCCAGACCCCTTCAAAACGCAGGCCCTGCAGTTGATTCAGCAGAACTGTCAGCATTTCGATGGGTTTCTTGCCCACAGCCATTACTACGCCGATTTCATGTCCGGCTACCTGTCACTCGATCGCACCCGCTTTCACTGCATTCCACTCGCTGTGGAAGATCTCCCCGCACAGACAGCAGACGCGGGCGCTGCCGCCCCTCCCGCCAGCACTCCCGTTCCGCCAACACCTCGGCCACGTTCCGCCCCACTCACCGTCGGCTATTTCGCGCGCATCTGCCCGGAAAAAGGCGCCTTCCGCTTTCTTGACGCCGCTGCCTCAGTTCTCAAGACACGCAGCGACATCCGCTTCATCATCGCTGGTTACCTGCCAGCCCTGCACCGTAAATCGTTCCTGCGGAAACTGGCCCTCGCCGCCAGCCCTGCTCCGGACCGCCTGCAATGGGCCGGCAGTCCCCCCGACCGCCGACAAAAGTTCGAACTGCTCACGCAGCTTGACTGGCTCTGCGTGCCCACCGAATACCAGGAACCCAAAGGCCTGTACGTGCTGGAAGCTGCACTCGCAAAAGTGCCCTGCCTGCTGCCGAATCACGGGGCCTTTCCCGAACGCCTGGAAACGCTCCGCTGCGGAAGCCTCTTCCAGCACAACTCAATCGCTGCACTGGAAGCCGCACTGCGGAACCTGCAGCCATTGCCTGCCGACGCCCGCCAACAACTCAGACAGCACTGTCTGGAACAGCATGGACTGATAACAGCCGGAGCAGCGTGTCTGCAGGTCGTCAAAGCGATCGCCGCCGGCTGATTGTCAGCGGCGAATAATTCGCACAGGACCCCGGCCACCGTTCTGCGACTCCATCGGTCCCGCAAAGATCACATGTCCCCACGTAGCCGGGCGATGCATGTCCACAACTCCCTGCGGCGACCACACCCAGTTGTCCTCGCGGACGCCCGCCGGCGTCCGGTAACGCTCACCGTCTGTTTCCACCGGCCACTGCACCCGGGAAAAATTCATCCGCCAGACGTCGCCTTCGGAAGGGATCTGCAATGCGGCAACCGGTGTCTTGTTCGCCGCGTCACCCGGTTCCCCTTCCAGGACCAGCACTTCATAGCCGCGAAGCCGCGACCCGTCCCGCACCGCGCGACGCACCGGCTGGGCGGTGTCGTGCAGAGACTGCAGACCGGACCAGGGAATCTCCAGTTCGATTGTCCACCCGGCATCCGTCGAGCGTGGATCGTTCAGAGTCCCGTCCACGAAAACTGCAGATCGCAATCCCTGCAGCGACCAGCCATCGTCCGGCTGCCCGCCCGCGTTGTAAGGACGCGGCAAACGCAGGTCCCAGACGGTGTTCAGCGCGTTGATCTCCAGTTCGCCGTAATTCAGTCCGTCACCATCCGGATCGATAAAGACTTCAAAGTCGTTGTCATGAAAGATCACGGAATCACGCACTCGCAGCGAACCCCGCACGTCCGGCTCCTGCAGTTCTGCGGCGATGTACAGGGCATGTGCATCCCAGAGCATTTTCATGCGGGTGCGAAACATCGGCCTCGGGCGGCTGGGCCCCTCAATGTCCATGAACTCTTCACTCCACGCTGCCATTTCCCAGACGGGTTCCGTCAGTCGGCCGTCAATCTGCAGTGTTCCACGGCGAGCAAACGCCGGCAGGCGTACACAGGTGTAGGAACGGACGTTCGGAGTGATCGGCGGTGCCGGAGC
>CAZLOQ010000305.1:0-5559 GCA_964561125.1 uncultured Chitinophaga sp.
GCTGGAATACCGCGGCCCATTCCAGCCCATCAGTACGTCCGCTCCCGGTGTGCGACTTTGCGAACACCTGCCAATGCTGGCACAGCAGGCCCATCACCTCGCCGTGGTCAACAGCATCGGCGGGTCCGTCAGCACCAACGACCATCATGCCGGCTATTACTACAACCTGACCGGTCACGTGCCTGACTCAACCTTTTTAAGTCTGGGCAACAACCGCACACCGTATGCATCCGACTGGCCCTATATGGGGGCCGTGGTCGCTTCCCGCCGACAGGCTCACCCGGAACTCACCAACGCAATCACTCTGCCGCACATGGAAGGTGCCCCAGCATACACTCGCCCTGGCCAGTTCTCTGCACGCCTGGGTACTCAGTTCGATCCGCTCTACGTCAACGGCAGCCGCGAACAACCGCTCCACTTTCAGGCTCCCGCCATCACCCTCGAAGGCGACGTCTCCCCACAGCGGCTCACCAGCCGCAACACAATGCTCAAAGCCATCGATTCCGCCCGCCGCGGACTGGATGAATCCAGTCGTATCGCTGCCTGGTCCGCACAGCAGCAGCGCGCCTTCTCGCTGCTGGCCTCATCCCGCACGACCTCCGCCTTCAATCTCGCCGACGAATCCCCGCAGACGCTCGACCGCTACGGCCGCTCCATCAATGGAACCAGCCTGATTCTTGCCAGAAGACTCGTGGAAGCTGAAGTCCCCTTTATCACAGTGTTCTGGATGGGTGATGAAAAGGAAGCCAATAAACGGAAGTGCGCCAGCGGCGGTGGCTGGGATACCCATGGCAATAACTTCGCCTGTCTGCAGGACTGGCTGCTCCCGGAATTCGACCGCGGCTTCTCAGCACTCATCGCCGATCTGCACGAACGCGGACTGCTGGACCAGACTCTGCTGCTCGTCACCAGCGAAATGGGCCGCAAACCTCGTATCGGAGATCCCCGCTCCGGCGGTCCGTCCGGGGCCGGTCGCGATCACTGGACTCACTGCCTGACTGATCTGCTGGCCGGCGGAGGAATCCGGGGAGGACAGGTCTGGGGCAGCAGCGACCGCTACGGCGAATATCCCGAAGAACGGCCGCTTACACCCGCCGACATCACCAAAACCGTTTACCACGCCATGGGCATCAGCGATCTCACCGCCTATGACAACCAGAATCGTCCCTACAATCTTCTCGACGTCGGTGAACCGCTCACAGGACTCTTCTGACGGCCGTCGACACACTTTCGATCGCTCATGATTTCCTTCAGGAAAGTCTTCGATGAACACCCTCGATCGTCGCCGCTTCCTCACTCTTGCCGGCACCTCGGCCGCACTCTTTGCAGTCACCCCGGCAACCGCTCAGCCAACCCCGGCAAACCCGCCGCTTCCTGTCACGGCCGCCGGCGACTCGCTCCCCATGCAGCTCTGGAAGAGCCTGACGGATGAACAGCGGACGAAAGTCTGCCTGCCGGCAAATCACCCTCGCCGCCAGTACGTCAGTAACTGGTGGTATATTCACCCAAACTGCCGCATTCCCTCAACGTTTAATGCCGACCAGCAGGAACTCATTCGCAGCATCTTCGACTCCCTGCACAGCCCTGAATATCTGGCAGATGTCCGTAGACAGGTGCACATAGACCAGTACGGTCAGGCGAAAAACGCACCGGCCGCCGGCTTTTTCGGCACTCCGGACGACCCGGACTTCGAATTTATCTATACCGGTCACCACGTCACTCGCCGCTGCAACGCGCACACCGACGCAGGCAGGGGTTTCGGGGGCGCACCCATTTTCTACGGCCACTACCCGCATGCCGAAGAGAACATGCGGGACAACTTCAACGAGGCGCCGGATCATCCCGGAAACCCTTACTGGTATCAGGGCCGGATTTTCAACCAGTTCGTGCAGGGACTGGATGCCGCGCAACAACAGCAGGGGCTGGTCTCCGCCGAGCCGCGCAGCGAGAACCCGGAATCCGTCATCAGCACGCCCACAGCCGTTCAGGGGCTGTCGCTGGCCTCACTCGCCGTCGATCAGAAAACGCTGTTTATCGAGACCATGCGCAGGATGCTGGCCATGTTTCGTGCGGATGATGTCGCAGCCACAATGTCAGCGATCGAACAGAAGAACGTCGTTGATCGGCTCCACGTGTCGTGGTTTGCCGGCAAGTATGACATCGGTGGCGACAAAGTCTGGGACACCTGGCAGATCGAGGGCCCGGATATGGTCTGGTACTTCCGCGGCCAACCCCACATTCACTGTTACCTGCACCTGAAGGGATAGCAGTTTACAGGTGTTCACTGCGCCCCCGGTCAGCCCCTCCCAACAGGTGCTCACCGTTCACTATTTCCTGAAATCGTCATCGAATTCATGAACTTCACAGCAACTGCCGCGTTGTTGTGAGGCATGGAATGACGTGCGGGAAAACAGAAGTGAATGTGTCCAGCGGGAGCGATCTGATGTCGGATTCAGAAATTGTGCAGTACGGGCGTCGGGGGGGCAGAGGCAGTGATGTTGCACCTCTGATCTCGATTCTGAAACTGGCCGGTCCAATCGTGCTGATTGTACTGGTGATTGTCGGCTACAACGTCACTCTGATCGATGTGGGCAGCGGTGAGATTGCTGTGCTCACACGAAAAACCGGACGTGATCTGGCCAATGGTGACGAAATTGCGCCCACTCCTGAACACAAAGGCATTCAGCGCACAGTGCTCACGGAAGGCCGCTACTTCCGCAATCCCTACGTGTGGTCGTGGTCTGTTGAGCCACAGGTTGAAATCGCTTCCGGTGAAATGGGTGTGAAGGTCAGCCTGACGGGCGATGATCCCGGCTACGGAGAATTTCTGGCAAAAGTGGATGCACAGGGAGAAGCAATTACGAAGGGCATCGTCCCCGGAGTGCTGAATCCAGGTCGCTACCCGATCAATCCGTACCTCTACAAAGTCGAAAAGCACCAGCCAACGACGATTCCGGCCGGCTACCAGGGCGTAGTGACCAACCTCGCTGCACCGCTTGCAAAAGTCCCCAATACGCTGCTCGTGGAGACCAACGAACGCGGTGTTCAGAAAAAAACGCTGGAGCCGGGCACTCACTATCTGAATCCCTACGTCATGCGCGTGGATCTGGTGGACTGCCGCAGCCAGCGATTCAATCTGGGCGAGGAAGACGATATGGGATTTCCGTCCAAGGACGGATTCTGGGTCAGTCTGGATGGGGTGATTGAGTTCCGCGTAAGTCCCGAGAAAGCAGCGGACGTGTATGTGCTTTTCAACAGTGCGAATAACGGTCCACAGATTGACGACGAAATTGTGCAGACGGTGATCATGCCCAATGCACGCAGCTTCTGTCGACTGCAGGGGTCCAATTCGTCAGGCCGCGAGTTTATTCAGGGTGAGACACGTGCGGCCTTTCAAAAGGCGTTTGAAGCAGAAATGCAGAAGGCCTGCGAGCCACTGGGCATCGAAATCATTCAGGCGCTGATTACCACAATTCGCCCGCCAGAGAAGATTGCCGAACCGGTGCGGACACGAGAGATTGCGAAGCAGGAAGAACTCCAGTACCGCCAGCAGACACTCCAGCAGGAATCCGAACAGAAGCTGGCGATTGAAAAGGCCATGGTCTCACAGAAACAGGAACTGGTCACGGCTGATCAGGAGATCGTGAAAACCACGACCAAGGCGGCCGAAGAACAGCAGGTGGCACTCACACTCGCCAACCAGCAGCTCACCGTAGCCCAGCTGAAACTTGAAGCATCGCTGGATGAAGCCAAAGCGATTGCTGCCCGCGGTCAGGCGACTGCCGACGTTGTGCGGTTTGACAACGAAGCAGAGGCGGCCGGCTGGCAGAAGGCCGTGCAGGCATTCAGCGGCAACGGCCAGGCCTACGCACGCTACGTGCTGTACCAGAAGCTCAGCGGTGCCTGGAGACGAATGATGGTGAACACCGCAGACAGTCCGATGATGAAGATCCTCGAGGCCTTCACCGAGGATTCCGGAGTGGCAGGTGCTCCAACACAGAGCACCGTCGCCACGGTCCGCCCCGGCAATACTTCTCCCGCAACAGACCAGTCAGAAACCACTTCGCTCGCCCCGGCCGCCGCTGTCGGTGACCAGGAATAAATTCAGCCGTTTCATGAGTCCGGAATCCGATCAGAGGGGTGATGTCGAATGAATCTTTCAGAACGCACAGGCGATGGACTCCGCGGACGACTCAAAGCCACCGCATTGGCCGTGTTCAGTCTCGCTGCAGCCGTGACCACAATCGAGTGGACGGTCAACCGGCACTACGTACCGGAAGGGCACAGCCTGGTGCTCCGCTACAAGGGGCCCCCGCTGCCGTTTCTGCCCGGAGATCGTCCGGTTTCCGCTCCAGGCCAGTTTGCGCAGGTGGACGAGCGTGGCAGGCCCCTGGAAAAAGGTGTCCTCAGGGATATGCTTGGACCAGGTCGGCACTTTCTCTGGTACGGCTGGTGGGAAACTGACATCGTGAAGGACACGCTCGTCGACCCCGGCGAAGTGGCCGTGGTCACCAGTCGCATGGGCAAAGATCTGCCGAACGGTCGTTTTCTTGTGGATGGTGATCTGGACCAGACGACCGAAAAAGGCATCCTCCGCAAAGTCCTCGGGCCGGGGCGTTATCGCATCAACGAATACGCCTACACGGTGAAAATTGTCAAGCAGGAAGTCATTCAGAATGGGCTGCAGGAAAAGCACGTCGGCTGGGTATCCATTCCCGCAGGCTACGCCGGAGTGGTCACAAATCTGGCTGATAATCCGCAGGCCGGTCTGCAGGCTGGAATTCAGACAACTGTGCTGCAGCCCGGGTTGTATCCGGTGAATCCCAGTGAACAGCATGTGGACATTATCGGGATTGGCTACGAGCCATTGTCTGTGCGTTCGAACTTCGTCAGCGAGGACGGCAAACCAGTGCTGGATGAAAGCGGTGAGCCACTGGTGGCAGACGACGAAAGCGGGATCACGTTCCCGTCCACTGACGGCTTCCGCATTCACATGGATTTCACGGCCGTCTGGGGCATTATGCCGGATCAGGCTGCCGACGTCATTCGCAAGTTCGGCAGCCTTGACGCTGTGGAGACCAAGGTTGTGATACCGCAGATTGAAAGTATCTGCCGCAATGAAGGCTCTTCACTGGGCGCCGTTGATCTGCTGGTCGGCGACACGCGACAGAAGTTCCAGGATGCCGTGTCCGCTTCGTTTCAGACAATCCTCGAGACCAAGGGCCTCACGCTGCTCCACGGCTTCGTTCGCAACATTCACATTCCTCAGAACGTCCGCAAACCGATTCAGGAAAAATTTGTGGCTGACGAACTCAAGCTGACCCGCGATCAGGAACAACTCACCGCCCGCACCGAAGCCGAACTGCGCGAAGCAGAAAAAAAGGTGGAACTCGAGACCGACAGGATCGGTGCTGAAACGAAAAAGCTGGTTGCCGAGGCCATCGCCGAAGGTCAGAAAACAGCTGAAGAGACGCGAGCCGAAACGGTGAAACTGGTGGCCGCCATCGAACGTGAAACGGCGGAACTGGAAGCCGAGGCCACCGTCAACCTCGGTCGGGC
>CAZLOQ010000306.1:0-5525 GCA_964561125.1 uncultured Chitinophaga sp.
CAGGATGGTGAGACGAGACCTGAGGGATCCGAGCATTTTGAGACTCCAGCGAGATTCGGCGTCCTTACCCCCGACGTGTGCGTTATCGCAGGATTCGGGAACTCAGCGGAGTATCAAAACAGAACCGTGAAATGTCCAGCGTACAGAAGCAAACCACCGAAGTCCCCAAGACGTGGCTCGGTCCGGGGGGAGTGTTTGCAATGACCAATCTGAATTGTCGATACCTTGCACGGAGGCGGAACAAAAAAACCACCACCACTCCCACACAATAAACCAGTTCGAGCAACTCAGCCTATTGCTCAGGATCCTCACCAACTAGTATAATCTCGTCGCTTCCATCGAAGTCTCCGAGGTCAAGCGTGTCTCCGAACAGCCCACCTTCAGTTGCGTTGTCTCCGTCTGCGACACCGGTATAGGAATACGACTGATTCAGGAAACCAATCCCGTGAGCGAAGTCCTGCATCTCGAGGACCAGAGCATCACGCACCGAGACGAGGCCAACGAGCAACCCCAGCACTGAAACTGATCCCATCAGCACCGACTCTGAGGAGAGTATGAAACCGGTTTCGTGGCACAGAAAGCGAGAGAAAAGGTGTCTGACCATGGAAAGCCCCTTTAGAAACGTGGGCAATTCGCGTGAACGCGAAAACCGCAGCAAATGCACTTGACAACCGCTGAACCGCACACGGCGTGCCAGCGGATCCCAATTGACGCTCGGCGTGTGTCTGCGGCGTTTTTAACGATTGTGCGACATTTCGGGCGCACGATTGCGCGGGATGCAGGGACTGTCGGGGGCGGCTCTTCCTCGCCAGGCGTCTCAGCAGTGGGGCGCTGGTTCCTCGGTGGGCGCCCTGCGCAGAGCCACGATTCTGCAGTGTCATCAGCCACGAATTGGCGTAAAATCGGCGAGGAGCGTTTGCGTTTCCATTCGGACAGGTTTGCCACCCAATGCCCGCCTCCAGTTTCTTACTTGCCTGGGCTCAGCTGACCCATCAGCGTGTGAAGCTGGTGGTCGCCTGCGCAGGCGTGGTGGTGGCTGTGATGCTGATGCTGGTGCAGCTGGGAATTCGTGAAGGGGCGATGGACAACAGTGTGGCGATCGCTCGCAGGTTTACTGCCGACCTGGTGCTGGTCAGCCCCAGAACAAAGACGATTTTCGCATCAGCAACTTTTCCGCGGGTGCTGCTATTCCGTGCGGGTGCTCTGCCCGAAGTCGAAAGGGTCACGGAAATGTACATGGCTCAGGGGCGTTTTCGGAATCCCTGGGATCATCTGGAGTTCCCGGTGAGCCTGTACGGGATTGATCCGCAGGATCCGATGATGCAACTGCCAGGGCTGGAAGCGTACACGCAGGAATTGCGGGAGCAGGACCGGGTGCTGTTCGACGGTCTGAGCCGGAAGAATTACGGTCCGGTGCTTGGCTTTCTTCGTGACCGGGGAGTGCTGGATGTGGAAGTCAACCTGCGCAAAGTGCGGATCATCGGTGCCATCAACGTAGGAATCTCCATCAACACGGACGGCAATCTGTACATGTCACCTGCGAATTTCCTGCGGCTGTTTCCGGATCGGCGACCCGGCGCGACGGATGTCGGCCTGATTCGACTCAGGCCAGGAGCGGCGGTCGAGCCGGTCAGACGACAGCTGCAGCAGCTGGTGGGCCGCGAGGCGAAGGTGATGACGCATGAGGAGCTGGTGAACGGGGAGATTGCATTTATCCGGGAGAACGCGCCGATTGACTTTATCTTCGGCATGGGAGCGGCCGTGGGGTTTTTCGTGGGTTTCGTGGTTGTCTACCAGATCCTGTACACGGAAGTGACCAATCATCTGCCGCAGTACGCCACGTTGAAGGCGATGGGATTTTCGGATGGCTACCTGCTGCGTGTGGTGTTTCACCAGGCGATGCTGCTCTCCGGGCTGGGATACCTGCCCGGCTTTTTCCTGGCGATCGTGCTTTACCGCGTGGCCACCAACGCAATTCAGATGCAGTTTGAGATGACTCTGTCTCGTGCAGTGCTGGTGTTTTGCCTGACGGTGGTGATGTGTTGTCTGAGTGCATTGATGGCGATGCGAAGAATCCGTACGGCGGACCCGGCGGAAGTTTTCTGAGAATGAAGTTGGCAGGCCGAGCTTTGTAAAAACAACAAATTCGCTCGTTTGTAATTTTTGCAAAACCGACATCCGCACGCTCTTTCGGCTACTTCTTCAAAGCGTCAGAAAAAATCACGACACCAACGCAAACTGATTTGGGAAAACAGTTTGCGACATGAGCGGCGGTGCAGACGCGGCGGAAAATCCGGCATTTTCAGTGTATTGGCACGCTCGCTGCTACCCTCTGATCTCCAGAGAGACGCGGAACCTGATCAGAGATCCTCAGGTCCGCCTCGCGGACCTGAGAGCCCCGCGAAATCGAGAGAGACGAGCAGTTCGCCTGAGAAACGAATTGCAGGCTGCGTCGCCTGAGAGACCTCGCAGCCCACAAAAAAAACCTCCGTGTTCCAAGGGAACCGGAGGTTTTTTTTTTGGCGCCGCCCCCGAGGGACTGCCACGTTCAAAAACGTTTCCCGACGAGCGAGGTTCAGGAACCTGAAACGGAGTGCACCGCTGTTGGTTTGTGTGGCAGATGAACCCTTGCGAAGCGATGCCCGGTGGCATCGTAGAAGAGCAGGTCATTTGAGGATTCGGCCCAGACGGCAGCGAGTTTAACGCTGCGGGGACCGTGGAGAACAAACTGTACACCGCAGCGACGTCCGGCCTGCTGCAGTTCCAGTTCGGTCATGGGGAAATGAAATTCCAGCAGATTTTCGCGGCGGCAGAGGGTGAGATGGATGAACTGTCTCAACTGTTCCCAGTTCCGGACATCGGCGGGAGATTTCGGCGGTGCAGCGGTTGCCGTTGACGTCATTCGGCTGGTTCCCTTTTCCCGAGACCATCGGGAAGTCCCTGATTCATCCCGCCGCAAACCGACGGTTCGTGCGGTATCGGTCTCCGGGCCTGAGTCTCTTCCGAATTTGGCTGCGGGGTGGATCACACTGCACCGCCGGAACAACCGGACGCTGACTGCTGTTTTTTTCTGAATCTGAAGGGGAGATCAGGATTAGGTGGACAGAGTCATGTTCGAAGTTCCGTGAGTCCGCCCCAAAGGGTCCGGCACGTCGAAAACACGGATTCCTTCTGGTATTTAGCAACCTGTTTGTCACCTCTGCGATTCATCCGTGTGATCCACGCTGTCTGTGGTCAGGCAATCTGACAATCCAGACATGGCGGTGTCCGGTTAGTCCTGACCGGGTTCGACAGCTTTTGTCGCAGCAGAATGATCATCCGTCATCAATTCTGCGATGCGGTTGATCACCAGGGGGAGATAGAGCACACCGGAGTAGTGATCGGCGGCCAGTTCGATATGGTTGTCAGGGGGCAGTTTTGCCGCGTCCACAAGAGCTTTTGAGCAGGCTGGAGGAACGACGTCGTCATAGCGACCGCTGTACAGCCACGTTGAAGCCGGCTGGAGCCGATGGGCCAGCCGCAGAGGTTCGACGGGTCGGGCGAGGGCGCGAATCTGTTCGGGGGTCACACCGATGGATTCCAGCCGTTGGCGGACTTTGGCAGCATCACGTTTTCCTTCAAGCACGACATCATGCAGGTTACCGCCGGCGAGCAGAATGAAAACTCGGTTGAAGGCGGAGTCAAGCCCGGCGGACGTGGAGGTCACGAAGCCCCCGAGGCTGGTCCCCTGCACGCCAACGACATCGGGCTGAACAGCGGGAAGTGCAAGCACGGCATCGCGGGCGCGGCGAACGTCGGCGACGGCCTGCTTCATGCTGTCGAGGATCCGTTCGGGACGGTTGGCTGCAGCGGTATAGCGAGCGCCGTAGCCGGGCAGATGAATCAGAAATGTGTGGAGTCCCCGAGCGTTCAGGCCGCGAGCAAACACTCGTCCGACCGTCATTCCTCGACCGGATTCGTGAACCACAATCACCGAGCGGGCCTGAATCGGGAGTTTTTCGGCATTGCGAGCGACGTACCATTCCATAGAGACGCGGTCATTGACAGGGTCGCCCGAATCGACGGGGGAAGGAAAGCGCACGAGCAGGTCGCCTTCAGATTCCTTCGACGATTCACATTCCACCTGAAACCGGCCAGCTTTCCATCTCAATCCGTTCAGGCATTCTTCTGCATCGGGAATTGAGTCAGCCGTGGAATTGAGCGTGTCCGCCGCCGCGAATGTGGCACCGACAGCCGGAATCTGCGGGGCGGATTGCTGACCGGCAGCGTCGGCACACACCCGAGCGATTGTCAGCAGGACGGTGGTGAGGGATGCAGCGCGGGGCAGAAAGCAGGCCATCGAACAACTCCATTCCGTATCTGTATTTGATCAGCTGTTGGGAATATCCACCTGATGGACCTCGATCAGGTTCCTGACAAACGCCTACCTGACGGTTGCAGACTGCCGGAGCGAGACATCCTTGACTGCGTCTTCGTGGTAGTACAGTTCGGAGGGAATCAGAATCTCAGATGGCACTTCTTCGCCGGCAAACCAGCGGCCGATCATTTCGATTGTGGTTTGGGCCATGCGGTCGGGAAACTGGACAGGATCGCAGACTATTTTCCCCTCAAGAATGGCCTGCCGCCCCTCAATGGCACCATCAAAACCGACGATGCGGACCTGTTCTGCTTTGCCGGACTCTTCGAGGGCAACGCGAGCTCCCAGTGCGGACGGGTCATTAATAGCAAACAGAGCACTCAGGTCGGGATGTGCCTGGATGGCATCGCGGGCGGCAGCGTATCCCGCTTCGCGGGCGCCCTGACCATTCAGCACTGTGGCGATCCGGATCTCCGGATGCCCGGCCCTGGCGTTGTGCTGAGCGATGATCTCTCTGAAGCCCTGTACTCGCAGCTGGCAGGATTCGACATCCGGGTAGTCCACAACTGCCACCTTTCCGCCGGTTTCCCCGAGCAGTTTAACGACAGCTTCGCCAGCGAGTCGTCCGCCCTGAAGATTGTCGGTTGCAACATGACATTCAACTCTGGCGTCGTTACCGGCGTACCTGATGTCATTTGTGAACACGGGAATTCCGGCTTCATTGGCCTTGCGAATGGCTGTTCCGATCGCCTTTGAATCGCAGGGGTTGAGCACAATGGCGGCGACCCCCTGCACGATGAAGTCCTCGACCTGAGCGGTCTGGCGATTGACATCCTGATCGGCGGAGACGACGGTGAATTCGTAGCCTTTCTTCACTGCCTCCTGCTGCATGGTGTCGGCGATGATGCGAAAGAAAGGATTGGTCAGCGTGAGGGCCGAGTAGCCGATTCTCTGGCCGGTCCCTGCGCGTGTATTGCCCGTGGCAGCGTCAGCGGCATTGCCGACAGGGGCAGCGACGGGGCCTGAATCGACCGCTGGAGGATTGGATGTGTCACAGCCTGGAAGCGCGCAGCAGGCGTACAGCAGCAGGGCGGACATGCTTATGAGGCGCTGGAACATCGACGCTGGCTCCTGTGGGAAGCAACATTGCCAGGCAGTGACATCAGGA
>CAZLOQ010000307.1:0-5500 GCA_964561125.1 uncultured Chitinophaga sp.
TTGGATGATCGGCAGGGACCGGGGTGCTGCGTTTACTTTTCGGCTTTGTCTGAGTCGCCTTCGATCTGGCGGTAGAGCGGGAGGTGTCGGTAGTAGACTTCGAGGGTCATGACGCTGAGTGCGGTCTGGTAGATGCGGCCGCCAGCTCCGCCATGGGGGTCGGTGACGTTCCAGCTGCCGGCGCCCGGGCCATCCTTCGCCTGGGTTGTCACGAGCTGTTCGCGCATTTTTGCGTTCCATTTTTCCCACGGCTCGCCGCCGAAGTGGTGCATGACCTGGGTGGCATAGTAATTGTAGTACATGTTGTTGGGGCTGGGGCCGACCTGTGAGAGATATTCGACGCCGGCTTTGAGTTCTGCGCGGTCGCGTTTCCAGCCCATGTACATCCGGCAGAGGAGTCCGACGGCGGTCATGCTGGGAGTGGGGCCACCTTTGGGTTCGTAGGAGTACTTTGATCCATTTTCGATGGCAACGGAATCAAGAAACCGTCGGGCATCGCGCATGACGTTGGTATTGACGATAATTCGTCCGGCTTTTGCGCTTTGCAGTGCCATGATCTGCCAGCCGGTCACGGAGGTATCGCCGGCCTGATTGGGCTGATAGCGCCAGCCTCCGCCCTGGCGATCCTGGGATCGTTCGATGAAATTGACGGCGGCGAAAGCAGCGCGGCGGAGCGTGCGGTCTTTGGGTTCCAGTGCTGCGGCTTCGCAGAGGCAGATGGTGGCAAGGCCCTGCACGTAGAGACCGGAATTGCCCTGAGCGCGGCCTCGCAGATCAAGTCCGGACGGCGTGGCCTGACCCTGCCTGATGAGCCATGCGAGGCCCTTTGTGACAGTTTCTTTATACGGGCCTCTGACTTCGTGCGTGTGACCTCCGCCGAGGAATGTGAGCAGTGCGAGGGAGGTGGCGCCGGCGTCGGTGGTCTGCATGCTTCCGGGGCTACCGGCTTCACCAACGCTGCCAAAGCTCCATGAGCCGTCAGGCTTCTGAATTTTCTGCAGCCATGTGAGACCCGAATTGACGGATTTTTCGCTTTCAGCAGTGCCGCCATACCGTTTGACGGCCGTTTGCCGACCCGCTTCTGACCGGCCTCCGAAGTCGCCTTTGAGGAAGGGCACTTTAGCCGCGTCGGAGAGGTCTTCGAGGGGCATGGTGAGTTCGGACATGTCCGGACTGTCCATCTGCATCCGCTGCTGACCTTTGTTGAGCTCTGCCAGCATTTCCTTCATGGTGCTGTTGACATTCAGGTCTTCGAGCGAATCCGGCTGCACGACTTCGACCAGCTCTTCGACATTTTCCGGCGGTGGTTCTTCGGGAGCGGCGCTGAAGAGCCGCAGCACTTCATCGGCGGCGCCGCCGGGAAGCAGCCAGATCGAGAACAGCACAAGGATAATAAGGTGCAGGAGCAGACTGAGCCCGGCAGTACCCAGTACGCGTCTGCTGGCCATGAGATTACCAGGCAGCTTCCGGGCGATGAAGACCTTGATTCGCTGAGCGAGGCTGACCAGGGCAACGGCCCACGCCGGCGGTTTGCCTCGCCGCGTTTTTCTGGCATTGCGGGCCTGGAGGACGGACGAGGTGCCGGGCTGCGCGACCGCCATGGGCGATTCGGGCAGCGGGGGAGGCACGACAGGACGGGAAGGCCTTTGAGCAGTCGCGGAGGTGCCGCGGCCAGGCCGTGGTGTGGCTTGGGGGACAGGGGGCGGCGAGGAATCGGCAGACTCTGTCATGGGATGAGTGGAGAGCTGGGAGGGTGGGGGGAGCACCGAACCAATGACGCCGGGACCGCCGTGCCCGGACTGCGGCATGGCAGCGAATTTATCATCGTCGAAGTTATATCGAATTCACATTTCTCAAACAATGGAAAAATAGTGGCCATTGCGCGAAGGGAGCGGTTTCAGGAGACTCATGTCACCGGGGAACTGCGGGAGCAGCCGTCAGCGGGCTCTGTTCGACACCTTCAAATCGGAGTGGAAATGGCTGTGGTCTGGCGGCCGGGTGAAGCGGAACCTGGTCCTCAGCGAACCCGTGCTCTGTTGTGACTGTGGCGGGGATCGGGACGAGCATCAGCCAGCGGCGGTCTTTGAGCAGAATCTGCATGCGGAGAGTCCGGGCAAATTCGGGGGAGATGCCGGATTCGCGACCGCCAAACAGAAGTTCGCCAATCTCTCGTACGGTCGGCTCGAAGCGGGTCGACGCCAGCTGCAGAACGCCGACAACTTCGGGACTTTGCAGCCAGTCTGTCATTTCGCGGCGAACGGCGTCGTTCTCGACAATCGCTTCGCGGAACACGCCGAGGATGACTTTTTGAAGCTGTGGGTCTGCAGAGGCTGTCCGGAGGCTTTCGCGGATGGTACTGCGGACCTGTTCATTGCGGCTGATGCGCGCGACCACGCGTTCAGTGACCCTGACAAAATCATCCGTGCGGGCTTCGATGGAGGGGCGGATTTCGTTCTGCAGAAACCGTTCAAATTCGCGGCGAACGGCGTTGCGTTCCGGGAGCGGCGAGACGTCGTAGAGGTAGCGCCAGGTGAAGGACCAGAGCGACACGCGATCCCAGAGTTCCCTGCCGAGTTCAAGGGCTGCCGGGCGGAGTTCTTCTTCGACGATCGGCAGGACTTCAGTGCGCACCAGAGGCACGATTTTCTGGCGGACGATTTCGGTTTGGTAGCGGTCAGCCAGCGTCGCCAGATCTTCGCGACGGCGTTCGAGTGCTCCGGGGAGTTCGCGTTCAACGGTGGTGGCGAACCGTGCTGCGCCGTCCTTGAGGAGTGGTTCCAGACGCCGTGTCAGTTCACCGCCGAATTTCTGCCAGTCACGCAGGAGAATCTGTGCAATCTGCTGGCGGCGGTCTGGCGAAAACAATGTTTCAACGACGCCTCTGAGCGAATTATCGGCGGCGTGATATTCGACGAGAAAGCCGTTTGGGCAGGTGGCAGCAGTCAGATTGCGGTCGAGCCGCAGCACAGCACTCCTTGTGAACACGGGGTCTGGTCCGGCTCCGGCGCCGAATGCGGTGCGGACGCTGCCCACTTGTACGATGCGACCGTCGGGAGTCTGCAGGAACACAGGGTCGTTGGCGGCGAGGAGTACCAGTGAGCTGGAAAGAGCCCGGACTTCGCGGGACGAGCCGACAGCCCAGCGGCCGAGCGAAGCGGTGAGCTGTGCAGGCGTTTGCGGGGAGCCTGCGGTCTGGCGAAATACGCCGGAAGCAGCCCAGGCAACCAGAACCAGCCAGAAGGCAAGTCCGGCAAAAAGCTGCAACCGGCTACGAAAGGGGTGTTTCATCCGGAGTCACCTTGCAGGCGAAGAGACGGTGAACGCAGGAGCGGCCGCGGGGCCACGGGAACCGTACCGCAGACGGTCATCGAAATGCCACTCCAAACTTTCCCCAGCGGCCCCGTTTTGCTGGAATCGCTGATGGCTGCTGAATATTGGAAAAATCCGCAGAGGTCGGGGGTGTTTTTTGAAGTTTCAGCGGGAGCCGCTCTTTGTTGCCGTTTGCCGGACGACTGCTATCCTGTACAACTGGCGCTGTGTTCCAGCCTTCCTTCAATTCCCGCCATTCACAAGGGTTTCTCCATGACTCTCAGGACAACTCGCCGCGGTTTCATCAGCAGTTCCGCTGCACTGAGTACCGCCTTCTGGGTCGCGCCTCAAACGTTTGCCCGCCCCACAAGGTCCGCCCTCGAATCGCTCACCGCAGCCTGCATCGGCGTGGGTGGTAAGGGTGACAGTGACAGCAGCCACATCGCCGATCAGGACGTGGAAATTGTCGGCATCTGCGACGTGGATCGTCGCACTCTCGAAAAGAAAGCCAGGCAGTTCAAAAACGCGGCCCAGTTCACCGACTACCGCGAAATGCTCGACAAACTTGGTGACAAGATCGACATCGTCAGCGTGAGTACTCCCGACCACACCCACGCCGTGGCGGCAGTGCGGGCGATGAAGATGAAAAAGCACGTCTACGTTCAGAAGCCGCTGACATGGTCCATCCGCGAAGCTCGCGTGATGCGTGAAACAGCCGCCGAAATGGGCGTCGTCACTCAGATGGGCAACCAGGGCACCAGCGAAAACGGACTCCGCGAGGCCGTCGAAGTGCTCCGGTCCGGCGCGGTCGGTGACGTCAGCGAAGTGCACGTCTGGACCAATCGTCCCGTATGGCCCCAGGGCATCGGTCGCCCCGCCGGCGAAGACGCCGTCCCCGATTCGCTCGACTGGGATTCCTGGATCGGCCCGGCCCCCATGCGGCCCTACAAAAACGGCGTTTATCACTCCTTCAACTGGCGCGGCTGGGTCGACTTCGGTACCGGCGCACTCGGCGATATGGCCTGCCACACCTGCAACCTCCCGGTCATGGCGCTCAACCTGTGGGATCCGGTTGCCGTCACCGCCGTGAAGAATCCCGGGATCGTCGAAGGCGAAACATTCCCCGGCGCGACCACACTGATGTTCGAATTCCCCGAACGCGACGGTCTGAAGCCCTGCAAGTTCTACTGGTACGACGGCGGAAATCTCCCTGCCGATGAACTCATCGCCAAACTCCCCGCCGGCTTCCGCAAGCAGGTCGAAGATCAGAAGCAGGGCAAGGGACGCACCAGCGCCTGCCTGATCGTCGGGTCCAAAGGCATGCTGCTCTCCCAGAACGACTACGGCGCTGCGTACACGCTCCTGCCGGAAGAAAACTACCGCGACTTCAAAAAGCCGGAACCCACCATCCCCCGTATCCCCTTCAAAGGTGGCGGCGATGAACGACAGAAGTGGGAATTCGTTGAGTCGGTGCGGGGGACCTACAAGCCCGGTACCATGGCCAACTTCGGCTACGCCGGACGACTCACCGAAACCATTCTCGTCGGTAATCTCGCAGTCCGCGCCGGCGAAGGCCAGCGAATTGCCTGGGATGCGAAAAACCTCGTCAGCACCAGCCACCCGGATCTGAACAGGTTCGTGCACCGCGAATACCGCGAAGGTTACTCCCTGTAACCCGGAATTCCCCTGCAGCCTGTGACTTTTCTGCGAAGGGCTCGAGGACAATCCTCGAGCCCTTTCTTTTTCAGCCCGAATCGGCCGGAATCGTTGACAAACCGGCACGCGAATGCAGACAAACGGACGCCAGGGAGCAAGCGCCCAATGCCACCTGCTTTTAGCGGAACGGCGCGAGCCGTCCGGTGCATGGATGCTGAAATTTCCGGTCGTACCGGACGGCTCGCGCCGTACCGCTTCGATTTGCAGCCGAAAGCAGGTGGCATTGAGCAATCGCCTGCGGTCATGTTTGGTTCAGCAGGGACCTGAATCAGGGGAGCTCCTGATTCAGGGACGCTCCTGCTCAGCCACAGTGCTCAGAGCGATCCCGGCTGTCAGCAGCAGACAGCAAGGCGTCGTTCCGCGGTGGGGCACTTCCGCGGAGTGGCTCGCCGTTCGTTCGTCAAAACAAAGGTCTCTGCCGGGAGTATCCCGGATTGGTTCATTCCCGAGTGGTTCGTGGGCTGACAATCTGACG
>CAZLOQ010000308.1:0-2306 GCA_964561125.1 uncultured Chitinophaga sp.
GACTGCCCATCTGGGCACGCTTGCAACCCATTCCAAAGCGGACTTTGAAAGCTACGAGTCCACTGTGGATGCGTGGCGACATCAGCGAATGATTGCTCCCATAAGTCCATTGTGCTGCGGGACAGACTGGGAATGGCTCACTGTTGGCGACGCGCATGGCTGGGATGCAGCCAGACTGCAGCGCATGGGTTGCCGTTCCGTTACCGCCTCTGACCTCAGTGTTCAGCGGCTCAGGCACGCAGCGAAGGAGGGCCTGATAGAGCAGTATCGGGAGGAGAATGCTGAGTCGATGACTGCAGGTGACGGGTCATACGATGTGGTGTTTTGCAAAGAAGCTTTTCATCACTTTCCCCGCCCATGGATTGGGCTTTACGAGATGCTGCGGGTTGCCAGACAGGCAGTGGTACTGATTGAGCCCCGGGACTGGATTTTGGACCGCGGACCGACTCGACCAGTCGGCCCGCGCGGCCTTTTGGGTTCATTTATGGTGTGGCTTCAGCAGAAGCTTTTCAAGAGGTCAAAGCCAGTCCCAGTCGGCGATTTGTTTCGCATGGGCGACGGCGCTGCCTATGAGCCTGTCGGAAATTATGTTTTCAGCATTTCCAGTCGAGAGATAGAAAAAGTCGCACTGGGGCTGGATCTGCCCGCCGTCGCGTTCTGCTTCGTCAACGATCATTTCGAAGAAGGACTGTCAAAGCATCCCGCGAACGATTCTTCCTCAGTTTTCCGGCGGATTCGCGATCAGCTTGAAATGGCGGACCAGAAGTCGGCCGCGGGTATCGGCGGTTCCTCTCTGCTGCTGGCTGCAATCTTCAAGCAGTTGCCGTCCGCTGACGTGCGAGCCGCTCTTGAGCAGTCCGGCTGGTTCGTGAAAGAATTGCCGCGTAACCCGTATCTTGGGAAATAGGGATACGCTGGATCCCGAACGGACTGCTGCGCCAGGTCGATGTTCCTATGGTGGACAACCGTTTCGTTGCTGACAGCCCCTCACAAAAGCCTCGTGTCCTGCTCGCTGCCGACTGGTTTGCCCCCGGCGTCCGCGCTGGCGGTCCGATTCGCAGTGTCGTGAATCTGGTGAACCTGCTTGGGGCAAGGGCGGATGTTCGGGTGCTCACGGGCTGCTGCGACCTGGGCGGGCGTCTGCCGTACGAGGGCGTCGAGGTGAATCGCTGGCTGCCGTGGAACAACAAGGCGCGGGTGTTTTATGGAACATGGTGGGGCCGGCTGACGGAATTTCGCCGGGTGCTGCGGGAGCAGCGGCCGGATGCGGTGTATCTCAACAGTATGTTTTCCTTCCCGGGAACGCTCTGGCCGCTGCTGCTGTGTGCCACGCTCCCCGAGACCACTCGCGTGGTGCTCGCGCCGCGGGGGATGCTTAAGGAATCGGCCCTGGGCCGCAAGGCGTGGAAGAAGCGGCCGCTGCTGAAGTTGCTGCGGGGGTTGGGGCTGACGAAGCGCGTGGTGTTTCATGCGACGTCGGCCGACGAACTGGCAGAGATTGAACGCGCGTTTCCCGGCGCCCGTGCGGTGCTGGTGCCCAATGTCCCCCAGCAGCCACTGGAGGTGCTGCCGGAACGCCCGCCAGCTGACGGGACGCTCCGGCTGTGCTGTGTGGGACGCGTGCATCCGATTAAGAATGTGCACCTGGCAATCGAAAGCCTGCAGGGGCTGGAGCGACCCTGCGAACTGACCGTGGTGGGGCCTGAGGAGGATACTGGTTATGCCGCGCACTGCCGGCAGCTGGCAAATCAATTGCCGGGACACCTTCGGGTGAAGTTTGCCGGGACCATGGGAGAATCACAGATTCAACAGCTGCTGATTCAGGCGGATGCGATGATTCTGCCGACTCAGGGCGAAAACTTCGGGCATGCGATCTTTGAATCTCTGGCCGTGGGCACGCCGTTGATTATCAGTGACTGTACGATCTGGCGAGATCTGCGGGCGAGAGAGGCTGGATGGGACATCCCGCTGGGCGAAGGGCACGCCCGTTTGCGGATGCGGTGCAGGAACTGGCGATGATGGGTGTGGAAAAAAGAGAGCAATTACGGGCGGGGGCACTGAGGATGGCACAGCAGTTTGTGCAGGAGAATCGGTTTTTGGAGGGGTATGAGGAGATGTTTTGGGGGTGAGGGCGAATGGCGAATGGGATTTGAGGGTAAGCCACAGAGGACACAGAGGACACAGAGAGGGAGAAAGATGGGAGAGTGTGTTTGGCAGCAGCAGGGGTCGCAGCAGGTGTTTGAGAGATATTCCTGGTGCGTCCATTCGCCATTCGCCATTCGCCATTCGCTATTCGCTATTCGCCA
>CAZLOQ010000308.1:2420-5498 GCA_964561125.1 uncultured Chitinophaga sp.
TGGACTTTCGCGTGGTATTGACTCGACGGTGCCGACTCCCTGAATGGCTGACTGGCACTGGAGTTTTCCTGTTTGGACGTTTGCATGAACATCATCGGCATTAACGCTTACCACGGGGACGCGTCGGCTGCTTTGGTTTGCAACGGGCAGTTGGTGGCGGCGGTGGAGGAGGAGCGGTTTAATCGAATTAAGCATTGGGCCGGGTTTCCTGCGCAGTCGATTCGCTGGTGTCTGGAATCGGCGGGATTGACGGCGGCGGATGTGGATCACGTGGCGGTGTCTTTTAACCCGCGGGCCAATTTCTGGCGGCGCTTGTGGTTTGTAGCGACTCATCGACCTTCCGCCGGGGCCATTCTTGACCGCTTGAAGCGTCAGGGGAAGACGCTGGGGCTGGAGGAGCAGTTTGCCGCGGCGGTTGGGAAGCCGGCGGGAACACTCAAGGCACAGTTCCACCGGATTGAACACCACCAGACCCACGTTGCGGCCGGTTTTCTGATCAGCCCGTTTGACCGTGCGGCGGTGCTGTCCGTGGACGGCATGGGCGATTTTACCAGCACACTGACCGCGCTGGCCCACGGCAATGACTGGCAGGATCTCAACCGCGTCTACTATCCGCATTCGATCGGCTTCCTGTACACAGCCATCACCATGTACCTCGGTTTCCCGCACTACGGGGACGAGTACAAGGTGATGGGACTGGCGCCGTATGGAGAGCCGGAGTTTGCGGATTTCTTCCGGCGGCTGATTCGTCCGCGGGGAGATATGTTCGAACTGAACCTGGACTATTTTACCCATCATCGCCGCGGGATTCGGATGGCATGGAACGACGGGGCGCCGGTGATTGAACCGTTCTTCAGCGACCGGCTGGTGCGGGAGCTGGGGCCTGTGCGGGACCGGCGAGACGAAATGACCGCGCGGCATGACAACATTGCCAAATCCCTGCACGATCACGCGCTTGTCGTTGAAACCCGTGGTCAGCTGGGGCAGAAACGTACGTTTGTGCAGGACCATGCGTACTGGGGCTGCCAGTCAACCACCGCGGAAGCTCAGGCGGCCGCTGCAAAGCTGCAAGTGCCCTGCGAGGTGCTGGAACCGGCCGAACTGGTGGAACGCACGGTTGAATTGCTGACGAATGGCCGCGTGGTGGGGTGGTTTCAGGGAGCCATGGAGTTTGGAGCACGGGCGCTGGGAAATCGTTCGCTGCTGGCGGATCCAAGACGGACGGATATGCGGGACATCATCAATCTGCGGATCAAGTTCCGCGAAAAGTTCCGCCCGTTTGCCCCGAGTATTCTGGAAGAGCATGTGGGGGAATGGTTTGAGATCAACGAGCCGACTCCGTATATGGAAAAGGTGTTCCCCATCCGTCGCGAAAAGCACGCCCAGATCCCCGCAGTGACTCACGTGGACGGCAGCGGGCGGCTGCAGACGGTTTCGGCACGCACCAATCCGCTGTATCACCAGCTGATTTCGGCTTTCCACAAGCGAACGGGCGTGCCGATTGTGCTGAATACGTCGCTGAATGAGAACGAGCCGATCGTACGCACGCCGGAAGAGGCGATTCGGTGTTTTCTGCGAACCGATATGGATGCGATTGTGATTGCTGGAGTGCTGATTGACCGGCACGCGGCGGGGTTTCCGGAAAACAAAAGAAGGCGACAATGATAATCGTACTCGGTGGCAGCGGTTATGTGGGGTCGGCGATTGTGGAGGCGTTGCGGGAGCGCGGCACTCCATTTCGCAACGTGTCACGGCATGAGACCGACTACACGCGTGCTGACGCGCTGCGGCAGATGCTGGAATCGCGGAGGCCGACGGCCGTCATCAACGCCGCCGGTTTCACGGGCCGGCCGAATGTGGATGCCTGTGAGGTGGCGAAGACGGAATGTCTGGCGGGCAACGCGTTGTTGCCGGGCACGATTCGCGGGGTTTGCGAGGAGCTGCAGATTCCGTGGGGACATGTGTCCTCGGGCTGCATTTATACCGGTTCGCGCCCGGATGGCAGCGGGTTTCGGGAAACCGACCCGCCGAATTTTTCCTTCCGCCAGAACAATTGCAGCTTCTATTCCGGCTGCAAAGCCCTGGGCGAAGAGCTGCTGGAGGGCGCAGAACGCTGCTGGATCTGGCGGCTGCGGATTCCGTTTAATCACCGCGATTCCGGCCGCAACTACATTTCCAAACTCCAGCGTTACCGCCGCCTCCTGGATGCCCGCAACAGCCTGTCTCACTTGGACGAATTCGCCGCCGTCTGCGTGGATTGCATCGAACGCCAGGTCCCCTTTGGAACCTACCACCTGACCAACCCCGGCTCCGTGACCACCAGGGAAGTGGTGGACCTGATCCGCAGCACGGGACTTGCCGATCGCGAGTTTGATTTTTTTGAGACAGAAAGCGAATTTTTGCAGGTGGCGGCAAAGACCCCTCGGTCCAACTGCGTGCTGGATACGGAAAAAGCGGCTGCTGCAGGGCTCAGGATGACCCCGATCCGGGAAGCGCTGGAGAGGGCGATGCGGGAATGGGTGTGGGAGTGAGGTTTTTAGTGGGCAGTGGGCAGTGGGCAGTGGGCAGTGGGAAGTGGGAAGTGGGCAGTGGGAAGTGGGAAGTGGGAAGTGGGCACGCGAACCAGGTGTGTTTGCGGCCTGTAGGGCCAGTTCCACCAGCCTGGCATGAAATGCCAGGTCAGAACGCCCCGAGAAACCTTCGCCCTGTAAGGGCAGCTCTCAGAAGTGCGCTGCGTGTTCCGTGGGAGCGCGGGTTGCGGGGAGGTTGGGGTTGCGGGCGGCGGTGCGTGTGCGGGTGGCGTGTGATTTTGCGTTTGCGGCCTGTAGGGCCAGCTCCATCAGCCTGGCATGAAATGCGAGGTCAGAACGCCCCGCGGAACCTTCGCCCTGTAAGGGCAGCTCTCAGAAGTGCGCTGCGTGTTCCGTGGGAGCGCGGGTTGCGGGGAGGTTGGGGTTGCGGGCGGCGGTGCGTGTGCGGGTGGCGTGTGATTTTGCGTTTGCGGCCTGTAGGGCCAGCTCCATCAGCCTGGCATGAAATGCCAGGTCAGAACGCCCCCGCGGAACCTTCGCCCTGTAA
>CAZLOQ010000309.1:0-5483 GCA_964561125.1 uncultured Chitinophaga sp.
GTGCTTCGGGAATCACATCGGTAAGAAAGAACAAACTGGCTGTGACCACCAGCACTGCAGGAAATGCCGCGGCCGCTGAAAAATTCATGTCCCGCAACCGGTCTCGCAGTGACAGAGTCGGCTGAGCAAGCGGAGGATGCAGCTGTCGTGCGTTGTTCAGCTGCTGCACGGCAACCGGACGACCGGCAGCCGGCGGGAACTGTCGTGGGGCAGGCGTTCCTGCGGGGGTTGGGGGAATCACCCGAGACACCGGTGCCGATTCAGGTCCCGGCACCCCGGAAAACTCAGACGGCCTTTTCTTCTTCGCCCTGCGGTCCACAAACAGATACCACGCCGCGAAACCCAGCAGCCCGCCCGCGACCGCTTCTTCTGATCCCACGAACACCTCGGAGCTCACAACGGTCAGCAGCACTGCTCCCATCAGCACCCATCGCACCGGTTCCGGCAGCTGCAGCCAGAATTGCTGGAGCGACTTCCGGAATGTGGTTTGACTTCCAGGTGCGGCTGCGGGCGCAGGTGCAGTTGCCGCTGCAGTCGCAGGTCGTACGGGTTGAACCGGCTGAACTGCGGGATGACCGCTGGCCGCGGGGCCTGGCAGCGTCTCTGCGAGGGCCGCGGCCGCAGCGCGATCGGACTGCGGCTGCAACTGCACCGGTGAGCCAGGCAGTTCCACGGCCGAGCAGAATCTGCGCTGCAGTTCAAGCACGTCGTGGATGCGTTTGTCCGGGTCCTTTTCGAGCGCACCGCGGAGAACTTGCTGCAGAGCCGGAGACAGCATTGACAGGTCAGGCTCCGCTGTCAGGTGCTTCATCAGAATTTCAGCAGTCGTCTCGCCGTCAAAGGGCATCTGGCCGGTGAGCATTTCAATCAGCATGACGCCCAGTGCGTAAACGTCCACCTCGCGACCGTACCGGCCACGGCAGACTTCCGGAGCCATGTAGTAGACCGTACCCACGCTTTGCGTCTGAGCACTGCGGCGGCTTTCCGAGATGTACTTTGATAACCCCACATCCCCGATCTTCACCAATTCTCCGTCACTCAGCACATTCGCAGGCTTCAGATCCCGATGCACAAGGCCTCGGTCGTGCAGAAACGCGAGCCCCTGCGTCATTCCCGAGAGCCAGCGGAGAATTTCGGGGACCGGCATCCCCGACGGGTGCCGATGGAGCACATCAAGCAGACTGCTGCCACCGACGTATTCCATCACAATCCAGTAATCACGGTCGGCATCCTGGCGAATGTCGAAGATGGTCACGAGGTTCGGGTGGTTCAGATTGAGACACTGCCGGACACCCCGGAGCTCGACGTCGAGGTTGTTGTTGAGCAGTTTGACGGCGACTTCCCGGCCAGCGTCGCTGATCGCGAAATACACTTCCCCGAACCCGCCACGGTGGATCGCACGCTTAATCGTATACCCCTCCAGCGGACGGGATTCCGGTGCGAATGTGAACTTCATGGGTCATTTCCTGAGGAAAACGACGGGGGCACAGGAGCAGTGACAGGGAGGATTCAAAAACGTCGTGGCGCTGCAACGGATCATACGCTGCGTCGTGTTTCAGGAATATTCTCCGCGGCAATCTCAAAGATGCTCGACCCGCAGGCGAAAGTCACCCGCCGACACAATCGTTCCATGATCCACTTCCGCGGCATCCCGCACGGCGTCGCCATTGACCTGGAATTCAGCTGTGGAGCGACACCACAGGCGGTTGTCTGCGGGATACAGGACCAGCCGTTCCGTGAGCCCCCGGCAGCGAATGTGCGAATCACTTCCCGGCCCAAGGAGCATCCGATCTGCCAGCAGAATCGCTCCGTCCGCATGGGGCACAAGGCGTTGCGGGCTTTCAAGCGTGAGCACTGCGGAGGAGGAAAGGACGCTGGGGATGCGGAACCGGAGCAGAACGCGGGCGGGAAGAGGAATCACGCTGTCGGACGCCAGCGCCGTGACGGCCTGAATTTCCCCGGGCGAGGCTCCTGAAACCTGGAGCGATTTCAGGAGCCAGTTTTCGCCGGAGAGTTCGAGCACGGCATGACGGCGTGCGAGCGGAGCCTGCAGACGAATGTCAGCCACCGCATCCGGTGCGGCACTTCCCAGCACGACACTTGTTCCGCAGCACACAAGCCACGCACCCACTCCATCAATCCACAGCATGTATCGTGACGGAACCATCAGATACCGGACCCGCTGCCAGACCCGCCAGTGCCCGAAGACGACACCGTTTCCACAGACTGCTCCTGCTCTGCAAAGTGCGAATCGATGCGGCTGAGAATATCGGTGGCGGGTTGAGCAGCCTGGTCTTCCACAGGGATCCGTCCGGACAGTCTGCCTTCGGATTCCAGCAGAGCTTCGCGGATATCGAGCGCCCGATTCATGTCGTGAATGAGCTTTTCGACGCTGGCGAGTCGGGAATCGTCGAGCGGTGAAGAATTGAGCGCCTCGGCGGCCTGGACCTGTTTGAGCCGGGCTTCAAGCTGCGCGATGTGCACGGAAAGGTCCTGTCGGCGAGCCTGCATGGCGTCCAGACGCAGCTGGTTGGCGTGCAGCGTGTCGCGCTGAGCAGCAAGGATCTGGTGATCCCGTTTCACGGCCGCTTCAGCAGACTGAAACGCATCAAACCGTCGGGCGAGATCCGCCTGAACTTCGGCTCGGGAATACGATACGGCGCGGTACGTGAACCGACGGCGGTCAGATTCAAGATCGCTGCGGAGCGCCAGAATTGCAGCGCGTTGTTCGCTGAGGCTCTTTTCGCGTTCGGCGAGCGTGCGTTCAAGGTCTTTCAGGTCGACGGACTGTTCGGCGACAGTGGTCATGTGCCGGCGAATTTCCGGCATCAGGCTGTCCACTTCGTCGCGGATTCGTTCAAGCTCGAATTCCACGGAGATTTCATTCTTGACGGCCTGGCGCACCTGAGTGCCGAACGTTCGCAGATAGCTGAACGTCTCACTGCCAAAAAACAGCCCGCCAGCCAGAAGCAGACTGCCTCCACCGATGATGATTTTCTTCAGCATGACCCCGCTCCCTGAATTGAAATGAACTGGAAACCACAGGCTCGCGAAGTGCAATATTCGCGGCATGAGGAACCAAATCGCTGGTGGAGTCGGGATATTGGACGAAATCCGGGAATTTTTCATGGAGTGTGTTCCGGCGACCTGATGGTCGCCGGAACGGGAACCCCGGGGACTGTTGCTGTACGGTCAGCCTTTTTTCACCTGGCCGATATTAATGTACGCGTGGACGTGCGGAGCACCACGGTAGTGCCACACGAAGCTGGGGCCTTCCACTCGCCAGATATCCCACGTGCGGTCGCCACCCAGATCTTCCTGGCTGAAGAACGACATATGCAGCTGGTCCACACCACCGGACGCCTGCAGAATCTGCATCACTTCGTCGATGTCCTCGCGGCGGTAAGGGGCCAGAAGCAGTGCGAGTGTTTTTTCGACGAGTGCTTTCTGGTCGGCGGCGAGTTCGGCGACGCTGATTCCAGAGAATTTGCCGCCTTCGCCCTGCAGCTGCACGGCCGTCTCGGCGGGGGCTTTGGCAATCAGAGCTTTTGCAGCCTGATCAGCATTCAGCGACCGGAACACCGCGTCCGTTGACTGCGTCTGGTAGAAGTAAATGTTTTTGGAAGCCACCGGATCCCCCTGATCGTGGCCGTAAACAATCGGGCCACCGAAAGCCGCGTGATCCACGGTGTTGCCGTCCGCACGCAGCGTGAGATGGCGGCCGGTCAGAAGGAATTCGAAGGGAGCGTTTTCGTCGCCCGGAGCACCGAAGAGCGCCACGCTGAATTCGTGCAGACCACCAGCGTCCTCGTCCATCTGCCGGGTCACTCGAGCATGGCCTTCTTCGCTGCAGAGCCCCTTGACGATCTTCGCGACGATTTCACGCTGCTGGCTGGTGAAGAACTTGTCGCCCAGCGTGGGTTCAGTGACGTGCCAGTTGGCGGAAATGCGAGTTCTGCCGGGGTGGTTAAAGGGGAGCGCGATGACTTTTTTCTGGTCGTCTGTCAGTGAGGCAAAGAATTCTGACACGGCCGTTTCTGCGGCGCTGGTCCGCGACGGCCCGGAGTACAGGCCAGCCTGCAGGGCTGATGCCGGCAGGAGCACTGCAGACGAAGCTGCGGCAGCAGTGCGGATAAACGAACGACGATTCACTTCGGGCTTCATCTGGCGGGCTCCCGGCGAACAGAAACGGTGGGAAGAAATGGCCGCCGGAAAGGACTGCAGACGAAAAGCAGTCGCCGACGGTCGCTTGAGTATACCGGGGGCGACGGCGAAATACAGCCGGGAATGTGAAGGGAAATGGCTACGAATGCAGGGACCCCGTATTCACAACCGGTTGGGCATGCCGGTCACTGCAGAGTACAACCAGCAGATTGGAAACCATGGCCGCCTTCTGATCACCGTTCAGCTCGACAATGTTGTCCTGCTTCAGATGTTCCAGTGCCATCCGCACCATTCCTACCGCACCTTCCACAATCAAAGCCCGCGCAGCAACGACTGCAGACGCCTGCTGACGCTGGAGCATCGCTGCGGCAATCTCCGCCGCATACGCCAGATGACTGATCCGCGCTTCCAGAACTTCCACCCCCGCCTGATCCAGACGCTCCTGAATGTCCTGCTGCAGCTGCCGACAGATCTCGTCCGTGCTGCTCCGCAACGACAGTTCACCGTCCGTGTTGTCGTAAGGGTAACGGGACGCCAGCAATCGCAGGGCCGCTTCGCTCTGCACCGCCACAAAGTCCTCGTAGTCCTCCACCTGAAACGATGCCTCCGCCGTGTTTGTCACCCGCCAGACCACCACGGCCGAAATCTCTACCGGATTCCCGTTGCGGTCGTTC
The DNA here is from genome assembly GCA_964561125.1 of uncultured Chitinophaga sp. Taxonomy (GTDB): domain Bacteria; phylum Planctomycetota; class Planctomycetia; order Planctomycetales; family Planctomycetaceae; genus SXXK01. The sequence continues at coordinate 4,839 of CAZLOQ010000309.1, forward strand.
ACCCGTGATGGACGGCCATGCGAACGACCTCTTTCCTGAGTCACTTTGCCGGCCGCGTCCCGCACCTCCGGTGTTCGCGAAGAACCCGTCTCGAAATTGTGCACCCGCAGAGAAATCATGCGTTTGTTGTAGAACGGATTGACCCAGTAGAAGCCGGATTCGCGAGCGGTTCCGCGGTATTCACCAAACGGCGTGAAAACACGCGCCTGATTGGGGCCGATGCCGACACAGCCAAACAGTCCAAGGAACCCCGAGACACCAAACAGCACGCAGCCGACTGCCGCAATGAGCGGTGAAGCCGACGGCGAAGACACCACGCCCGCCAGTATCAGCGACACCAGCGGGCCGCCAACCAGTAACCCCAAAGACACAGCCAGTCCGGACCAGCCGGAGAGCGGACGAATCACCTGTTCCTGAAACCGCGCAGACATCAAAGACTCCTGAATAAAGCCAGACGAAAACTCACATACACCGTCAACGCGAAAGCCTGACTGTGGTTCATGAATTTCAGGAGAATCACAAGTTATTCGCCCGCCACCCTGATTCACCTGCCGCCCCCAAAAAGCCTCGGCCGCCACACCCATGTGTGCCAATGCCCCGCCCCCAACGCCCCCAATCAGCCGGAACGCGTTAGCGTCCGGTTCC
>CAZLOQ010000310.1:0-5427 GCA_964561125.1 uncultured Chitinophaga sp.
CACTTCCCACTTCCCACTTCCCACTTCCCACTTCCCACTTCTCTCCTCCCACCGCCCATCGCCCACTCCCACACCCGGGAATCACGTAGAATTTTCAAAATTGTCACCATGGTTGGACAATAGGTTGTCCAACCCCCACCACTACCATCAAGGGTTCTGGAAGTGTCCCAAGCGTGCTTTTTGAACCAGGATTCCCCCCTGTGTCAGACAATTTCTGCTCCAAATCCCGTGCGGGAGCATCCGATCCTCAGTATGATTTCACTCCCGGGATTCCCCCGGGGACGCTGTGCGGGCCCTCACTGCCTGCACAACCACATTCCCATATCAAGATTTCCGCCTGCCTGATCACCCCAGGACGCATCCCATGGACATCTTTGACCTGCGACAACGTCTTGTTGATGACTACGAACGCTACATCACCAGCTTCATCAAAATTGCTGACCCACGCATCGATCTGCTGGTGCAGCAGGCGATTCAAATAGGCGAGTTCCGGGATCTGCCACGCAAAGAGGGATTGATTCGCCTGAGGGAGGTTAAAGCTCTGCACCGGCCACGTCCGCGATACCGTGAGAGCATGGGGGCAGCGGGAAAACCGGAGGAATACCAGCGTCCAGCCAATAAAGACCATCTCTTCAAGGGATGAGACCCCGATCAGATACTCCCACAACTCTACCAGTCGGCAGTCAGACAAACTCTCTCAAATTGACCTGTTTTCGAAACTCTGCGGGCCACTCACGATATGAGCCACGATAGAACTGAGATCGCACCGGGACGCATTGCACGCGTTCGCCAGAGAACCTGGCTCATCGAAAATGTCATTCCCCCGCGGCGCGCCTCAGACTGCACTCTGGTTCAACTCGCTTGTGTGGATGACGACAACCAGGGCCAACCACTGGAAGTTCTCTGGGAAAAGGAACTCGATCCCACCATTCTCACGGGTGAAGCGTGGGAAGAGGTGGCCTCCAGAGGATTTGACGATTCACGACTCTTTGCCGCCTACCTGAACACGCTGAAATGGAATTGTGTCACTTCGACTGATCCAAAACTGTTTCAGTCACCATTTCGCGCGGGCATCCGATTGGATGCGTATCAACTGGAACCGCTTCGCAAAGCCTTGCGGCTGCCTCGCGTCAACTTATTCATTGCCGACGATGTCGGGCTGGGAAAAACGATCGAAGCGGGTCTGATTGCTCGCGAGCTGTTGCTGCGGAAAAAGGTTAAGGAGATCGTCGTCGCCTGTCCGCCGTCCATGCTGTTGCAGTGGAAGGAAGAGCTTGAAGCCCGTTTCGGGCTCACGTTTGTGATTCTCGACAAAGAATACATGAAGGATGTTCGGCGTGAGCGAGGCTTTGGGGTGAATCCATGGAGCACGCACACGCGATTCCTCATTTCGCATCGGCTCCTGATTGATGAGTCATATGCGGGGCCGCTTCGCGATCTGCTGGGAACCTTTCGCCAGGGATCGCTCCTCATCCTCGACGAAGCCCATCATGCGGCTCCGGCCAGCGGGCAAAAGTACGCGATTGATTCGCAGATCACTCGTGCAGCCAGGGATTTGGCTCCCCGTTTCGAGCATCGCCTGTTTCTCTCGGCCACGCCCCATAACGGCCACTCGAACAGCTTCTCCGCCCTGTTGGAAATTCTTGACCCGCAGCGTTTCTGCCGTGGCGTTCCCGTGACCGCCCAACATCGTGATGACGTGATTGTTCGCCGCATCAAGGAGGACATTCGCGAGATCCAGGGCGGGTTCCCGAAGCGGAATGTGGTCCAGGTCAGCATCACCGGACTTCCTGCCGATGCGCCGGAATTGAAGCTTTCGCGACTGCTGGATGAATATCGACAAACGCGTGAAGAACGCCTCAAGCACCAGTCCCGGCGGAAGCAGGCTGCCTCCGGTCTGCTGATCACCGGGCTCCAGCAGCGGTTACTGTCCTCAATTGAAGCGTTCGCCCGCACGCTGAAGGTCCATCGGAATACCGTCAGACGGCAATGGGAGAAATTGCAGGGGACAGCTCCGGCGGAAGAGGATTCGACTCCAGCACTCGATCTGCTCACCGGCAGCATCGATTACGACGACGAGAGGGCCACCCTGGCAGAAGATCAACTCCGAGCCGAAGAAGATGCCCAGTTTGAAGCAGCGTCTGCGGCTTCGTTGGGAGCCGTCGATGATCCCTCGTCCACACAGTTGTTTGCTCATGAACAAAAACTGCTGGACGAAATGACTGAGATCGCGGAACACGCGCGAGGCAAGTCGGATGCTCGCACGGTGAAGCTGATCGAGTGGATTCGTGACCAGATGTGCCCGGATCTTGGGAAGCCCGGGGCTGCCTGGAACGACACGCGAGTTCTGATTTTCACGGAGTATGACGACACAAAACGCTATCTGTTGAGTCGACTGGAGGCCGCGACAAAAGACAGCGACCGTGCCGCCGACCGCATCGTGGTCTTTCACGGCCCCACACCGCCCGCCAGACGCGAAGAGATCAAGCAGGCGTTCAACACCGACCCGCGCAGGCACCCCATTCGCATTTTGATTGCCACCGACGCGGCCCGCGAAGGGCTCAACCTGCAAGCCCACTGCCACAACCTGTTCCACTTCGATGTCCCCTGGAATCCCAGTCGCATGGAGCAGCGAAACGGCCGCATTGATCGTAAGCTGCAACCCGCATCGGAAGTCTTCTGCCATTACTTCGTCTATCAGCAGCGTCCCGAGGACCGCATCCTGCAGGTATTGGTCCGCAAGACCGAAAAGATCAAAGAAGAACTCGGCAGTCTCTCCCAGGTGATCGACGCAAGGCTCGCAAAGTCGCTCAGTATGGGTATTCGACATCGGCAGATCGATTCGCTGGAATCTGAGATTGATGCAATCCATCTCGACGATTCCCGCCGAGCTGCAATTACCGACGAACTCGAATCCTCGCGCGAACGTCAACAGGCCCTTCGCGAGCAGATCGACCGGTTGAGGACACTGCTCGACAGCTCACGGAAGGCTATCGGGCTGGACGACACCCAGTTTCGCTCCGCCATTTCGTGTTCCCTTCAAGTGCTGGGCGCCGAGCAACTCACTCCCCAATCCACCCCACCAACAACTAATCACCACCCCCAAACCACTGCCTTCCACTACCCCGCTCTCGACGAACGCGCAGGTGCCGATCCCACATGGGCTGAAACGATGGACACTCTGCGTGTACCTCGCAGGCGGGACCAGAAACTTTGGGACTGGCGAAAGTCGGCTCCAATCCGACCGGTGGTGTTCGAAGACCCCGGAATTGTCGGAGATGATTTCGTTCATCTGCATCTCGAACAGCGGGTCGTCCAGCGATTACTCGGTCGTTTCACCGCACAGGGCTTCGTCCATCACGACCTTTCGCGTGCCTGTTTTGCTCAGGCGACCGATTCGATCCCCCGTGTCATTCTGCTGGGGCGTCTGGCGCTCTACGGCGAAGGGGCCGCGCGGCTCCACGAGGAATTGATTCCCGTCACGGCGCGCTGGATCGATCCCAAAGTTCGCAGGAAGCCACTGTCACCCTATGCCAAAGACGCCGAAACGAAAACGCTCGGGCTGCTGGATGCCTCCCTGCTCAAAGGCGGTGGAATTACGCTGACTCCCGAGGTGATTGCACAACTCCAGCAGGCGGCGGCGGAAGATATTCGCGAATTGCTGCCCCATCTGGAAACACGAGGCTCCGAATACGCCGCCGATGCTGTCCGGAAACTCGCCGATCGCGGATCAGACGAAGCCCGAGCAATGCGTGAAATCCTCGAAACACAACAGAAGCATCTGACCGAAACAATCAAACGAATCTCAAAACTCAACCCTCAACAACGCCTGCTGGACTTCGGTGATGACGAGGACGAAATTGCCCAGCTTGATGCCAACAAACGCTACTGGGAGAAAAGACTTGAACAGCTTCGCGACGAACTGAAGACGGAACCCCGGCGAATTGCGGACATTTACACAGTGAAAGCCCAGCGGGTCGAACCGGTGGGATTGGTCTATCTCTGGCCGGTAACGGGCTGATCAATCATGGCAAAATCCCCCGAAGAACTCGCGCATCAGGAATGGCTCGGCTATGTGCAGCCGGTGGGCCTCATCGTATCCATTCCAGCCATGCTGGAGGCGCAGTGCTACGTCAACAAGAATGTCATGACGGAGCACGCGCAGTTCCTGAACTGTCTCCCGAGGGGGCAGGGGGACGAACGCATTCCCGAACTTCGCGACCTGGCCGAATTCACCCGCAAGGTACTCGGCTGGGAAACAGAAGACCTGCGCGAAATTCCTGCCCGTGTTCCGCTCGCCGCAGACATGACAGCACTCGAAGTCATTCTGCCGCAATACAACGAAACTCTCCGCCCCACCTGCGCCGTCCCGGTTTTCAAACCGACCGAGGGACAAAATCCCTGGACGATGCTCCTTCAGGAAGTCCCAACCGGCTGCGACCTCGACGAACCGGACGAAACAGATTCCGCACGGCACTGGAACGCCGCCCCGCAGGCAAAGTTCGAACGACTGCTGCGTGAAACCGGTGTCCCCATCGGACTGCTCTCCAACCGCAGACAACTTCGACTCGTCTATGCCCCCAGAGGCGAATCCAGCGGCCATGCAACGTTCAACGTCGCAGAAATGATGCAGGTCGCCGGCCGTCCGATGTTCGCCGCCCTGCACATGCTGCTCTGCGCCGAACGGATGTTTTCGCTGGGAGACAGCCAGCGGCTTCCGGCCATCCTGCACAACAGCCGCAAGTACCAGAACACCGTCTCAACCAAGCTCGCCGAGCAGGTTCTTGCGGCTCTCTACGAACTGATGCGCGGCTTCCAGGCGGCCAACGATGTCCGCAACGGGGATCTGCTCCGCGATGTGCTCGCCACCGATCCCAATCACGTCTACGGCGGGCTGCTGCGAGTGCTGATGCGGCTGGTCTTCGTGTTGTACGCCGAAGACCGCGATCTTCTCTCCAGCGATCCGATCTACTCGAATTACTACTCGGTGACCGGGCTGTTCAACCGCCTGCGGGAAGATGCCGGGCGGCATCCCGACACGATGAACCAGCGCTACGGGGCCTGGTCGCAGTTGCTGACTTTGTTCCGGTTGATCTACGAAGGAGGCCAGCACGGCGATTTCCGGCTCCCGGCCCGCAAAGGCTATCTGTTCGATCCCGATCGCTATCCGTTCCTCGAAGGACGATTGTCCGCAACCGACGCGGCTCCCATCGTCCCGCGAGTTTCCGACGGTGTCGTCTACAAGGTTCTCCGCAACCTGCTGATCCTCGATGGCGAACGGCTCAGCTACCGAACGCTCGATGTCGAGCAGATTGGCTCGGTCTACGAAACGGTGATGGGGTTCAACCTCGAAGTCGCCCGCGGACGGTCGATTGCGATCAAGCCGGTCAAAACGCATGGGGCTCCGGCAACGATCAATCTCAGCGA
>CAZLOQ010000311.1:0-5421 GCA_964561125.1 uncultured Chitinophaga sp.
AGCGGCAGGGCGCGAGCCCTCCGGTTACGAATCACGCGTGTCGTCACGAGACAGTTCGCGCCCAATGTCTTCTGCTTTGAGCGGACTGGGGGGGAGCCGTGCGGTGGTGAGGCGTGGAGTTTTGGGGCGTTACCGGACGGCTCGCGCCGTACCGCTCCAATCTGTGCTGCCGTGTGGCGATTGTCGATGAACAGCAGGTCGTACGAAATCATTTGCCTGGGCTGTCCTGCCAGCAGAGCGACGGTCGACACGCCATGCCGCATCCCAAACTCGACGACCGAGTCCGCCTGAGCGGCCAGTTCCCGCAGCTTGTCACAGTGTTCGAGAGTCAGATCGGCCAGCGATTTCACAGTGGACTGGCAACTGCCGCAGGATCCTGTTTTTGGCGGGTAGCTCACAGGATCTGCCACGAGCTCCTCACCGCCGAATTCCCTGAAGTGCGGATTGAACCCGAGCCATGCGTCGCGTCGACAGGTGAAGAGTCCCAGACCCTGTGCCGGGATCTCAAAGGGAGCGTTATGAACGGACGTTCCACGTCGATCCGTGTCCCACGTCCCCCACATGCCGTCCCGCCATTTGTCGGCAAAATGCGTGTGAACGCCGGCCAGATTATCCAGAACCAGCGGCCCGCTCAGCAGATCCCGTGTGTCGGAATTTCGCTGGTAATACTGCAACAGACGTGAGACCGATTCCGGCCAGAGCAGAACGTGCGAGTCGATGACGAGCACTGCATCACCGGTGGCGACCTTGAAGATGTGATCCCGCGGTGCGGACGTGCCGGTATTTCCTGGCATGCCTACATACTGCACGTTGAACGGCTGAGGAAAGTCACGGACTGGTTTCTGATTTGCGGGGTAGAACGTGCCGGCACCGTCAGCGATGTTGGCCAGAAACCCGCGGAGCCGTTCGCCTTGTGGGCCGTCGGGATCGTTGTCCACGACGACCAGTTCGATGGCTGACATTCCGGATCGCCCGCCGGAATTCCTTTCGGAGCGCAGCACGAACACTGCGGACCGGTGCAGTGGTTGGCCGGTCAGAACTTCATGGCGTATTCGTCAAGGAGCAGCGCTGCCTCACGCTCAAGTTGTTTTTTATGGAGGAACGGAATGGTTGACCCCGCAGCGGACTTTCGGTGGTCATTCATTTTTTTCGCCCTCCTTCAGCTTTCGAATATGCTCCGTCAGCCTGCCCAGCTGTTCACCAGTCAAGTCACTGGTTTCCCTCAGCAGTTCAGGCATTTTAGTGGGTATTACACCTAACTGCTCAGCAAACTTGCGCAGTGTGAAGCCTTTCGCGACACGCTTGTCACATCGATCAAAATGGTCTGGTAAAAACGACGCGATGCTGAGCTACTCCCACGACTTCGTCTTAAACCCAAGGCTGGTCGCGTTCTCTGAAACCGCCCGTCGGATCTGGTCTGAGGCACCGGAGGGGAACTCAGCACTGATTTCAAGCGTGATGCTCAGAGATGCGTTTGGGTCGGCAGCAAGAATGCTGATGATTTCTTCCGCAATCTGAACAAGGTGAACCTTGGCTGCGTTGGTTTTGACCTGAATGGAACCGTGAAAGGACTGCGCCTTTGGTGCGGTTGCCATGGGGGCTGGAACAGCACTTGCCCCATGGCTTTTTGCACCGACCATTGGGTCACTGCCTCTCGATGTTTCCGCAGAAACACTGGGCATAGGACTGTGGCTGACGGCCGATGTTTCACCAGCTGCTGCGGTCGCAGCTGCCTTCAGCTGCTCTCGCTGGATGGCGGCGGCGTAGTCCAAGGCGGCATTGGTTTCGATCAGCAGCAGCGTGTCGTCCACCTGTGCACTCGGATCGCCAATCATGAACCCTTCGAATTTGTCGCCCTGCTGGCCGTAGGCGGTGCCGAAGAAGTCTTTGGAGGTGGTGCCAGATCGGATGGCTTTGATCAGTGAATCCTTGTTCTTCAAGCGGGGCAGGTAGAGGTATCTGAGTGAGTCCTCCCAAAAGGTCATGGCAGCGACAGCCGTCCTGCCGTCTTTCCAGTACAGCTCCTTCAACTTGGTTCGCAGATGAATCGGTGACCACGTGGTAATGACCAATTCATTGTCGAGGCACACGCGTTCAATCTCAGTGCCGGCTGTGGCACCTGACGTGTTCAATGGCAAGGCCTCGACCGTGATTTTGGGATCCGTCGGTGTGTTCTGCACGGGGCACAACAGCCACTTGTAGCACTCCCGCGCAGCACGTGGGACGACTTCTTCAGCACTCTGCAGTTCCTTTTCAGCCTGTTTCTTCTGCAGCAGGTCTATGTTCAGCCGTGCCTCTTTGACGTCTTCAACGATGGAATGCCACGCCAGTGCGGTGCGGGCGACGTCGCGGAGCCTGTTCAAAATGGCCATATCGGGCGCAAGGAAGATCAGCCGATTGCCTCGATAGCGTGGTTTGCTGCCGTTGTTCCGCACATAATCCAGCACGGCGGCGGTCGAGGCGCGGTCTTCATCCCGTGAATGCCAGTGCTCGGGGGCCAGCACCACCAGCCGCAAGGCACTGTCGTCCGGGACATCGGAGCTGGGCGTGAAAATGTGTAGACCGTCAAAGAAGGCTGCCTGACCGACCATCTTCTTCAGGGCTTCTGCAATCTTGCCCCGCACGTCCGTGTTGTCGTCAAAACGTCGTTTGCGGTCCTCCATTTCCCGACGCAGATTGGCGCGCGTGTCGAACCAGTAGCGGGTGGCGTCCTGTGTTTTGTCGCCGGAGCTATTCAGGTAATGCAGGCGGTCCGCGAGGCGGTTTAACGCGTCAACGTAGGTGGCGGAGGTCTGGCCGGGCTGCAGACAGCCCAGCAGGACTCGGGCACGATCGAGACCGCGAATGCCGGATTTGCCGGCAACGGATGACGGAGCACTGCCGAGAAACAGCGTGCGGGCCACGCGGCGCGCAGCGTTCACCTGACCGAAACGCGGTTCCCTGTTTTCCAGCTCCGTCGTTTCAGCTCGGTCGCCATCAATGTCCTTTTCCACCACGGCGTCCCAGCCAGCCGGCAGATAGTAGGTCAGTTCGTTTCGGGAACTGCCGTCGTGCAACGGGAGACTGCCAGGCAGGATCATTGCGTCTTTATTGTCGTCCTTCCACAGACGATAGATTACCTTGGCCATCAGCTTCAGGACACCGCGGGTCCGCTGGAATCCGTCGATCGTGGTCCAGTCTTCATACAGGCGATCGAAGACTTCGGGATGGATCGGATAGGCCTGCATCAGTCGGTCGAAGTAGCGGCCTTCCTGAGTCTCCGCGGGCAGCTTTGAGCCTTCCGCCACGTAGGCATCAGCAAAGGCTCGACAGACCGCGTCGCGTGTCTTGCCATCGCGGACGGGCTCAAACAAGCGTCGCCTGACGATCTCGAAGGCTTCTTCCGTGGCGACCGGCTTCCACAGTGCCTGGATGCGGCCAAAGGTCTTTTCCAGGGCGCGGAGTGCTGCGACGCCACGCTGACTGCCGGCTTCGATTTCCGATTCGGGCAGCGACGCCAGGACAATGGCGTTTGGAACCAGCTTGACAGCTTCCGTGAGTGCCTGAATGAACGACAGGTTGCTGTCGTAGCTGCCGCCGCTGAGCGTCTGGCCTTCGGGGAATTGCCGGACGTAGGCGACCAGTTCGTCGATGAGAATGATGCAGGGCGCGTGCTTCGCCAGCAGATCCCGCAGCACGTCTTTGCCAGGTGAAGTGCCGGTGGCGTCAGCTTCCTTTACCAGAGCATAGGCATCACTTCCGCCGAGTTGCCATGCGAGTTCTCCCCAGAGCGTTTTGACGGACTGTCTGCCGTGCTTCCACGCCTGACCGGGCGCGTGAGCGGTGCCATCAAGCACGGCCACTCGGGCCTGCGGCACATCCATCAGACCCGCCTGCTCGATCAGCGACGGGACGCCGGCGAGGTCTGCAAGAGCGCACTTGCGAGTGGCCAGATGGTAGACGGCGAGCATGGTATGGGTCTTGCCGCCACCGAAAGCCGTTTGAAGCTGAATGACCGGTTCGCCGCCTTTGCCGTCCAGCCGCTGAGCGACCTGCGTCAGCAGCAATCGCATGCCTTCGGTGATGAAGGTGCGATCGTAGAAGGCCGAGGCATCCTGGTATTCCTTTGTGGCCTTCCCGGAATGCACCGCCGTGATGTCGGCCGCGAATTCTGACTGCTGAAAGGTCCCTTCCAGCACGTCACGATGTGGTACTGCGATTTCACGCCATGGTTTCATAGTCATCGCCTGCCTGCAAATTACCCAATTAATTACCTGGTTTCCGGATCCATTACCCAATTCTGCGCCAACGTGCATTTCGACGGAACAGCTCTTCCCGGCCGCGAAACTCGCGCAACCTGCCAACGGCCCGGATCAGAGAGTGGGTGAGTGGCAGACGTTGATCGAAATGAGCGTCGAGCGAGATCATTGACTATTCAAACTCCGTTATTCCTCAAAGAGTCGTTGCTGGAGCGGCCGTTGGCTGCTGAGCGACCTGCGTCGGCAGCAAGCGCATGCCTTCGGTGATGAAGGTGCGATCGCAGAAGGCCGAGGAATCCTGGTATTCCTTTGTGGCCTTCCCGGAATGCACCGCCGTGATGTCGTCCGCAAATTCTGACTGCTGAAAGGTCCCTTCCAGCACGTCGCGATGTGGTACGGCAATTTCACGCCATGACTTCATATGTCAATTTCCATTGTTAAGTAACTGTCCATGGGACACCAGCGGAAGGCGTATCTGCAATGTTCAGTACGAGTGGATTGCGATCGATACCTCGAACAAGCTGTTTCAGTTTTTGAAATACGCTGGCCTGAAATCCAGTCGGGAACAACGCCGAGTGTGCACCCACGTGAGGTTCCAGATGCAGGACAACTCTCCTGGTTGTGGCTGACACAGCCAATGCTGCAAGAGACTTCTCTGCAGGCGTGGTCGCATTGGCAGCCGCGTCGATCAGTCCCGCGATTGAGTCCTGAACTTTGTCCGCCACAAACTGTGCGAGGCCGCCGATATTGGAAGGCTTCGGTGGATTCGTGATGACCCGGAAATCCTTTCCCTCAATCATCCAGCAAGCGCCTGGAGGAGTGCCCACTTCTACTGCCACAACGTCCACGGCTTTTTTCCCGCCGGGAGGAGCATTCCAAACCGTCAAGTAATGCACCCATCTATCGTAAATCTGTGCATCTGCGACTGTCGCAGTAAATGCAAAGTTCAAGGTATCGACTTGAAGACTCACCATCAGATCACGCATCTCCCTGTCGATCATCAGTGGTCAGGGAAACCGGCACTCCCATTTCGGTATCGATGTACCGCTCGGATTGCTGCAAGTCTTCGTCCAGGGCTGTGATCTCACCGATGTCATCCATCGTGTCCCCCTGCTGGACGGTCACCGCACCATCATCACCGATATGCAAGCCGAAACAGCGAGTCTTAAAGGAGGAGAACTCC
>CAZLOQ010000312.1:0-5396 GCA_964561125.1 uncultured Chitinophaga sp.
TGAGCGCCGAGGAGGGATGGGTTTTGAAACACAGAGGCACAGAGGAGCACAGAGGAAAGGTGCGATGATGCGTGGGAAGGCAGGTGACGGGATACGGTTTCCTGTCGGGTGGGACCCCGTGCTGGTCGATGCTGCCAATTACCGATCAAGTCACCGACCAAGTCACCGACCAGGGTAAGCGCACACCAGCTCTTTTGTTCTTCTGAGCCCAGCCTTCCGCGCTCGTGCTTATACGCTGCTCGCGTCGGCGTTGATTGCGATGGACGCGAGCAAGGCGTTCCGCCTGGCGGACAGGGTGGCAGCCGGTGCGGATGTGGTCTGGTCGTTGACGGCCCGGATGTCGGGACGGGGTGGACGGTCGGTACTTTAGCTTTCTACCCTCGCATCCCCCATCGCTGTCTCCCATTCCTTTGAAAAGTCGATCCCGACGTCCTGGTGCGGTGCGAAGTGTTTGAAGGCGGCGTACGTGATGGCACACAGGTGGATACCGCTGAAGTGGCCGGGGAGGGAGTTCGATTACGGTGTGCAGGTCGTTGGGGCCGACTTCGATAGTCAGTTCCAGCACAGCGAGGGCTTCCGCGGACTTGCCAAGCTTCAGCAGACAACCACGGTGATTGCGGGGCGCCCACAGATTTCGCTGATCCAGACGATGGACGGATCACTGAGAACAACAACGGTCCTGCCAGACATTGCCTGCACAGTTCCCCGCGGCAGATCGGCAACTTCCTGAGGTGTCATGCCGAGGACCTGAATAAACGGGCATGCTGTGAGTGTCTGAAGGCGAAAGGATAACACGTCCGCTGGCGAAAAGCACTCGCCGGAACGCTAATCACGGTTCAAACACCGGGGGCCGCACCTGGGCGGCTTGAGGGGACAGGGGTTGATAGCGAGGTGTGGCATACGGTGTGAACCCATCGGGCCAGCAGGACTCAAGCCGACACAGCAGGCGTTGCTGCAATGGAGCAGGAGGCGGATTGAGGCGATCGACATAGACTTCGCACACGCTGCATGTCTCCTGCAGGGTGTGTGCATCATCGAGAAGATAGGACGGCATGTAACCGATGCGTTGGCCATCAAAGCTGAGAAGTTCGATGGCGTCACCATCGACTGGGTTATCGGGTTCGCACTGGGGATAGATTTGCTCTTCAGGGTTCAGGGCGAGAATTCGCTCGCGGCCGGCAGGCGTGAGGAGCCGCATGCCATGTGCCCAGAACCATGTGCGGTAGCCAAAGTCAGGTTCAAACTCCGGAAGCGGAAAGAGTTCCAGCGTGTCGGTGGCTCGTCTGCCGGAACTGCGGCTAAGGATCGTTACAGGGCTGGTGGTGGAGGCAGGAAGTCCCAGCTGAGAGAGGTACTCGGGATAATCGGAACGGCTCCTCGAAAGAATCCGATTGGCGAACATTGGAAACAGCTCGCGGGCTCGATAAACCTGGTGAAGGTCGGGAAAAGAAACAAATGGTTGAAATCTGTCGGCCTCACTGGCGCCGGCGATATAGACGAATTCAAAGCAGTTCTCACAGCCATCGCCCTCGATCTGAGCGAGACGGGCGACAGGCGAGAATCGCCGTGTGACGGGGTTTTGCCAGGCGACGAACAGGGCACGAATAACGTCAGGCATACGAAAAGGTCCTGTTGAGCAAGGCATCACGGTTCAAGTTGAGTAGACACAGACTGAAATCTCTGGCTGGCGGACTCATTTGTTCAGCTGGGATCTGCCTGACGAACTGTTCCAGCTGGGCCGTTGTGAGTTTTGAGAGTTCCTCGGTCCATGCAGCCGCAGCCCGGGTAAAACGTTCGGAGGTTTCCCGGAAGACCTGCATCGGGTGCATTGGTTTTTCGTCATGCTCACGGAGATAGATTCGGGAGCGACCTTTGTCGCTTGTGAGATAGCCGACAACCGTTTGATCTTCCCGATCGCGATTTTGCTGTGCGTTCAGTTTGTGCTGTCGTTTGGTGTCGCTTAGTTCCCGCCCAAGACTGGACGCATGATCGAAGGTGGGGCCAGTTCCACGACTCGGGAGCCGTCGTCCTGCGGGCAAACAACAACACCCCAGTTCGCATGATGCCGATCAGTGTTAACGATGAGCGCGTCCAGCAGAAGGTAGCCGACAAAAACATCGCGTGCGTTTTGGATTGCCGGCGGTCCCCTGAAGTCGGCAGGCAATTGAACCTGTTCTTTCTGCAAAGCGTCAAAGATACGGTTGAGCGTATGTTGAGCCAGCCGAAAGTTTGGTGCATTTTTTGGATACATCGGATCATGTTCGAAGAGCAGTTCATTGCCGTGTGCGAGGATGGTGTTTTCTGTTTCCGGAAGGAATTTCCGGGAGATGGTTCCCTGCTTGCCGCCACAGATTGCCAATTCGATTTCGGCATGGGGGAGACGGAGAGCCGCAGCAATCTGTTCTGCTATTTTTTCCGACCAGTGTTCTCCTGAATGCGGGCGACTTTCTTTAAAGAGAAACTCCGCCCCCGCCCCATCCAGACACCAGAATTTTGGTTTGGTTCCCATCTGCTCAGCATTCAGCCGTTCCCAGTCAGAAACGTCGAAGACAGGGAACATCGTTGCATCTCCGTGAGTCCAAATTTGCAAAGCCACTGGCAAGATACCGATTGTGGGCAGAATCGACAATACTGGGCGGATCTTCCGTCCGCAACGTCGGCAGGTCCCCGGTTGGCGCAGTTTCGTCGCGGCAGGGACCGCCCTTTCGGGTGGCCCCCACCCAAACTGGCTCGGCTATGGAAGTGCCGAATTACCTTATTCGGCCCTGTGCTCTGGTGGTTGACGGCACGGATGTCGGACGGGGGTGGACGATCGTTGGTGCCGCCAGCGAGGTGTCGCTGGCTGTGGAGCCTGTCACCGCTTTGACTGCACTCTGGGTTGTCTTCACCGTGGCAGACACGACAAGAGCCAAAACAGGCGTGATATACCATGGGCTGTTGCACAAGTTCTTGCTTTTGCTTTCTACCCCCGCATCCCCATCGCTATCTCCCATTCCTTTGAGAAGTCGATCCCAACGTCCTGGTGTGGTGCGAAGTGTTTGAAGGCGGCGTACATGATGGCACACAGGTGGATACCGCTGAAGTGGCCGGGGAGGGAACGGAGGGTGTATTGCGGGTTCGGATTGTTGATGTCGAGGCCGGATTGGCCGAGCATCGCGATTTCGATACCGATGGCTCGCACTTCTTCGGTTGAAAGCCCCTCGAATTTGTCGATGGCCCCACGCAGATAGCTCGCTACATCCATCCGCAGCGGTGCGCGATTCCGCATGGTTTGCTGGGCGAGGTGTCATGCTGGGGAGGTCCTGAATAAACGGGCATGCTGTGGGTGTATGAAGGAAAAAGGATAACACGTCCGCTGGCGAAAAGCACTCACCGGAACGCTGACAGATGTCGGTAATGAGCTGTGAGTATGAACAAAAAAGTGCAGGTTCGGGGCAGCGGGTGTGGTTTTTTGTGCACTTTTCCGCGGGGATCCATAGAATTCTGAGTGCGGCGGCCTGGCTGAGTCGTTCAGCTAAGTGCTGGTGGCAGAGATCGTTGTCCTGGTTTTGGGGTGTGCGGGGGCTGGTATGAGCAGCAACTGGCCAACCGGACAGGACTCAGCCGACGGACGATTCAGGACTGGGAAAATCAGGGGAAGACGTCCGTCAAAACGTATACCGCTTTTCTAAATCGGCTCGGCGTCACGGACCTGCGGCAGTTTGATAAACACTATGAAGATTTTCATCGGCCGTTCTCAGAGATTGTGCGGAAGGGGCTGCCACTGGTACTGCCCTCCACCGAATGGGAGCCAGCCTGGATGCCCCCGGGGGCTCTGCTGCGAGCGGATCTGGGGATTGTCAGGTTTCACCAGCGTCAGCGGGAATTGGCTGAACTGACGGAGTGGTGCTGTAGTTCGTCGGGGCTGCAGGTGCAGCTGTGTCATGCCGCGGGTGGTATGGGGAAGACGCGGCTGGCAATCGAGCTCTGTCGCCAGATGCGAGAGAAGGAGAAATGGCAAGCCGGAATCCTGGACACGGCCGCATTCGGCGAGGATGAGGAACTCTGGCAGGGAGTGCTGACCAGCGGGGGGCGGCTGTTGCTGGTGCTGGACTACGCGGAAAGTTGCAGCGGCATTCTGCACTGGGTGTTCTCGCAGGTGACGGCTATTCATGGGGCTCATGTGAGAATTCTGTTGCTGACACGCAAGGTTGGCGATTGGCTGTTGCAGATGTCAGCTCTGGCGGCATTGGAGAATGTCCGTGTGAAGGGCGAGGACGGTCTGCTGGATTACTTCTTGAATCGGGAACGCGCATTCTGGAAACGACGCCTGCGTGCGCATGGCATGTCAGAGGACTTTGCGACTGGTCTGGGGCAGACGTTGGCGGTGCGAGAAATGATGGCGGGCAGCGACCCCCGATTCGTCCCGGAACTGGCCGCTTCGCTGAATAACCTGGCGTTGCGGCTGCGATAGAACCGACAAGGCGTGCGCAGCGACTGTATTCTGACCTCGTACAACTTCGGCGTCAGCAGACACTCATTTCCGGTCCGAGCGATCGAATGCAATTCAATCTTGCCGACTCCCTCCACAACCTTGCCCTGCGACAAATGCAAAACGGTGACCTTCGGTCTGTTGAGGAATTGAGTGGAGATAGGCGTCCAAATTGGATCCACTTCGGGAGAGAAATCGGCGCCTAAAACGGACGCACCGTAACGGACAGTAGAATTTGCCTGTTTTTTGGGCAGATTCGAGGTCAGGGATGTTGACGGTGGACGATTACCGTCGGCTTCGTCGGGAAACGCAGTCGTTTCCAAAACTGGGATCGGTGCGCGATCGCATTCTGAAGATTCTGACAGCAGGCGAATGGGCAACAATTCTCGGGAACCGGGTGAAGTCGGACGTGTTGAAAGTCAGCAGGTACCTCACGCAGTGTCGCTCCATCGCGGCCACGAGTCGGGTGTCGTGAGCCTGTTTCCCCTGCACGTTGTATGTGACGACGAGGCCATGCCATCGTGAATAAATGCCGCGTTCATCCTGCAGCGGCGTGAAGTGCTGTAATAGTTCATGTATCTGCTGGTCGGCATTCGCAACGAGCATTCCAAATCCATTGACAGCAACAACATGGCCTGGATTTGCGTTCTGTGTGAACCGCAGAATCACGTTGGTGTCAACCAGCACTCTCATTCGCCACAGCCTGCATAGATTGATTCGCGACTATCATCAATCACGTGTTGAAGTTGGGGATGTCGTGCCGCTGAAGCTGCCTCAGGCTGGCTGAAGGAAGCTGCAAAGGGCCAGCAGGGTCTCCGGCGAATGCCTCACGGCACGCGCAGACGCAACTCCATGTTCCAACTCTGTTATCTCTGTGCCTCTGGTGCGCCAGGTAAGCCTGGCTGTTCTTGTCAATTGAAAGGTA
>CAZLOQ010000313.1:0-5349 GCA_964561125.1 uncultured Chitinophaga sp.
GTGTAGCTGCGAACCTTGAGCTCCGACGGGGCGAGCCCGTCGGGGGCTGCGGGGGCGTTGGCGGCGGGGTGTAGCCGGGAACCTTGAGCTCCGACGGGGCAAGCCCGTCGGGGGCTGCGGGGGTGTTGGTGGCGAGGTGTAGCTGCGAACCTTGAGCTCCGACGGGGCAAGCCCGTCGGGGGCTGCGGGGGCGTTGGTGGCGGGGGGTAGCTGCGAACCTTCAGCTCCGACGGGGCGAGCCCGTCGGGGGCTGCGGGGGCGTTGGCGGCGCGGGGTAGCTGGGAACCTTCAGCTCCGACGGGGCGAGCCCGTTGGGGGCTGCGGTGCTTGCCACCTCGTCGGCTTGCTCCCCCTCCGTAACGCGGCTGTGAACGGTTACCTGTTGCCTATTTCCTGCCGGGCGGTATGGGGAGCAGATTCGGCGTGGCGTTTTGACTGCGAGTGCCGGGTTCGGGAGGCGGGGGAAGCTGGCCGTCTTCGCCGAAGAGGACGCGATTCCAGTCGGTGTGCAGCAGGAGGTCAAAGCCGGGGTTTTGTTCCTTGACCTGACAGGAGCAGGCGCTGCAGAGAAATTGTGTCAGGTCGTGCACAAGGTCGCTGGTGAGCTGACTGGAGGGGATCACTTCGAGTGCCCGTCCGCGGCCGAAGACAGGGACCGCCAGCGTCTCGCCGGCGTTCCACGCATCGGGCTGCACTCCGGAAAGCTGCCGCACCAGCCATGCTTCCTGCGGATCTGCGGCATCGACTTCCAGCACGGAAAATTTCAGCAGCAGGGGAATTTCCGAAAAGAGTTCTGAACCTGGCAGGCCGATGCCCTCGGGGAGTTCAAGAACATCGGGAAGTTTGCGGCACTGGTCTTCAAGCAGGGTCCGTGTGGCAGCGAGTTTCTTCTGGTCCGCTTCCGGCGGCCGCACGAGCAGCCAGACGACCGCATGCCCCTTCTGCAGGCGACGAATGAGTTCGCTGCGGACGGGCGAATCCGTGAGTCGTCGGGTGGCTTCGTCGAGGGGGCTGATCCAGTGATTGATGATTTGTCCGCGGCCATGTCGGGAACGGGCGACGACGCAGGGAAGAGTGTTGCGGGACGCCTCCGGGAGTCCCTGCCAGACATCGCGACCAGAGGATGGCTCGGCCGCCTGCGAGACGCTGTCGAACGTGGCCACATCGTGCAGTACGACCTGCAGATTCGCCTGGCTGCGGTCCGCCGCGAGCGTCTGCCAGGCCTGGATCTGTTCGCGATGAGCAGCCGCGAGGGGGCCGCGGTGAAAGACGAGCACTTCGACGGGATCCGCGGTCCACCGCTCCAGAGCATAGCGAAATACCGGGATGTTGCAGGCAGCGGCTGTGGACGAGAACAGCAGCAGTGCGAGGAGATGTCTGGTCATGGTGGGCCTGAGCAGGGATGGAGCGCGGAGAAAGCAAACCGGGCTGTTTCGTGTGCAGTTTATCCGGAACCCCTGGATTCGTGCAATTATCGCAGCCCGCTGTGCCAAACACCCGTGACTTCACTTTCTTTTCGCGGAACGAAAAGCGACAATCCGACCATCGTTCGCTGCTCCTTTGTCAGGTTCATTTCAGGACACTGTCGATGTTCAAACTGCGATTGGATTCTGCGACTGTGGCCATGCCGCTGGCACTGGCTGCTGCTGTCTCACTGTCTTTTACTGTCAAGGCTCGTGAACCCGTGAATTCCGCCACAGCATCTGCCGCACTGGCAGACAATCCGTTCAATGCCCCCAGCGTCCTTCCCTTCCAGTCTCCGCAGTTCGACGCGATCAGGGAAGAACATTTTCGTCCGGCGTTCATTCAGGGGATGCAGCAGCAGCTGGCAGAAATTGATCAGATCACCTCGCAGACCGGTCCGGCAACGTTTGAAAACACGATCGACCAGTTCGAAAAAACCGGGCAGATGCTCACCCGGGTCCGCAACGTCTTTTCCAACCTGACGTCATCACACAAAACGGAGGTTCTGCAGCAGATCGAAACGGAACTCGCTCCGCTCCAGGCCGCTCATGCCGACAACATCCTGCTCAACCCCCGCCTGTTTGCCCGCATTCAGTCGCTCTACGACCGCCGTGACAGTCTGCAGCTCAGCACAGAGCAGTCTGAGGTTCTGCGACAGCACTACGAGACTTTTGTGCGTGCCGGTGCCCGACTGGATGCTTCGCAGCAGGCCCGCATTCGCAGCCTGAACGAAGAGATTTCAAAGCTGGAGACACAATTCGAAGAGCATCTGCTGGCGCTCACCAAAGAGCGGGCTGTGGTGGTTGACACGGTGGCTGAACTGGATGGATTGTCGGCAGGTGACATTGCCGCCGCTGCTGAAGCTGCCAAAGCCCGGGGACTCGAAGGCAAATACATCCTCGAAATCACCAACACCACTCGCGTCCCCCTGCTCACGTCGATCAACAACCGGGCGCTCCGACAGCGACTCTGGGAGGCCTCCGCATTCCGCGGGCTGGGGCAGAACAACGGCATCGACAACCGTCCTCTGGTGCTGCAGCTGGCAAAACTGCGTGCCGAGCGCGCCACACTGCTGGGATTCTCCAGCCACTCCGCATGGAAGCTGCAGAACCAGATGGCTGTTACCCCCGACGCGGCCCGCAAAATGCTCACCGATCTCGTCCCGGGAGTGCTTGCCAAAGTCCGCGAGGAAGCCGCAGCACTCAACGAAATGATCGGAAAATCCGGCTCCGGCCACGAACTCGCACCGTGGGACTGGGAATACTACGCCGAGAAAGTTCGCAAAGCCCGTTTCGACGTCGATGAATCGCTCGTCAAACCCTACTTCGAACTCGAATCCGTGCTCCGCAACGGCGTGTTCCACACCATGCAGATGCTCCACGGAGTAACCTTTCAGGAACGCCATGATCTGCCGGTCTTTCATGCGGATGTGCGAGTGTTCGATGTGTTCGAGAAGGACGGTCGGCAGATCGGTCTGTTTTTCTTCGACCCGTTCCGCCGTGATACAAAACGCGGCGGGGCATGGATGAGCAGCTTTGTGGACCAGTCAGGACTGCTCGACGAACACCCCGTTGTCGTGAATACGCTCAACATTCCCAAGCCGGCGGCTGGCGAACCGGCACTCGTCAGTTTCGACAACGTCGTCACACTGTTTCACGAAATGGGCCACGGCCTCCACGGCCTGTTCTCTGACGTCACCTATCCCTCCGTTGCCGGCACCAACACGCCGCGCGACTTTGTTGAATTCCCGTCCACCTTCCAGGAAGACTGGGCCATTCAGCCGCAGATCCTCGCAAATTACGCCCGTCACCATCAGACCGGCGAACCGATCCCCCGGGAACTGCTGGATCGCGTCATCCGCGCCAGCCGGTTCAACCAGGGCTTCGATACCCTTGAATATCTCGCCGCCGCCCTGCTTGATCTCGAGTGGCACTGCCTGACCCCCGACCAGATCCCGACGGATGTGGAGGCTTTCGAGCAGGCTGCGCTGGAAAAATTCGGCATCGCCGATCTGCCTGTTCCTCCGCGGTACCGCAGCACCTACTTCGCGCACATCTGGTCCGGCGGATATTCATCCAGCTACTACGCTTACCTCTGGAGCGAAGTGCTGGCGGCCGACGCGTTCGCTCAGATGCAGGCTGCCGGCGGCTGCACTCCGGAAAACGGCGCCCGCTTCCGGGCCGAGATTCTTTCGCGCGGCAGCAGCCGTGAACCGATGCAGTCCTGGCGGGCCTTCAGCGGCCGGGATCCCGCGGTTGATGCCCTGCTCATTCGCCGAGGACTCAAATAGCAGCCTGTCCGGAAACAGCAGCCTGTTCAAAGGATGTCGCCATGCCCCCGTCACTGCAGCCGATCCCGCGCCGAGAACTGCTGTCGACAGCCGGACTCGGCTTCGGCAGCCTCGCCCTGCACGCGCTGCGGCCGACAAACTCAGCCGCAGCCCCCACGCTGCCGGACGGTCACGCAAACACTGCCACCCAAACGCCGCTCACTCCCATCCCACCACAGCTCATCGCCCGGGCAAAGCAGGTGATTTTCCTGTTCCAGTATGGGGGACCCAGCGGCTTTGATCTGTTCGATCACAAACCGCTGCTCACACAGCTTCACGGAAAACCTGTCCCGCAATCCTTCAAACAGCACGCCGATAAGGTCGGCGGTGTCTTTAATCACTGCCGTGATGAACTCATGGCCGGCCCGTGGAACTGGCAGCGTTACGGGGAATGCGGACACGCCGTCTCCGAACTGCTCCCGCACACCGCTCGCCACATCGATCGTCTCTGCCAGATTCGCTCCATGGTCAGCGACAGCTCCAATCACGCTCCTGCCACCTATCTGATGAACACCGGAGCGATTCTTGGGGGACGCCCAAGCCTGGGCTCGTGGATCACCTACGGCCTCGGATCGCTCAACCAGAACCTCCCCGGTTACGTCCTGCTGTACAAAGTTGGCGGACTGGGTGGCAGCGCTAACTGGAGCAATGCGTTTCTGCCGGCAGCCCACCAGGGAACCCGGTTCAGGCATGATGGTGACCCGGTGCTGTATCTGCGGCCTCCCGAAGAATTCCGCAGCACCCAGCGACAGACACTCGACTTCGCACAGTGGTTCAACCAGCGTCACGCGGCCGCGCGCCCGGGTGCCACTGACCTCGAAGGCCGCATCGCTGCCGCGGAACTGGCTTATCGCATGCAGTCAACCGCGATCGACGTCGGAGACCTTGCCCGCGAAACCGCACAAACGCAGCAGGCCTACGGACTCGACGACCCGGTACCAGGCAAAGCCCTCTACGGCCGCATGTGTCTGCTCGGACGACGGCTCATCGAACAGGGCGTGCGGTTCGTGCAGATCTACAACGCCGTGGATAAGCTGGGCTGGGACGGGCATGACAACAACACCGATTACAACCGCCGCAACGCGATGCAGACCGACCAGCCCGTTGCCGCTCTCCTGCAGGATCTCGACCAGCGCGGACTGCTCGATTCCACACTCGTCATCTGGGCCGGAGAATTCGGACGCACTCCCATGATGCAGGGCAGTTCCGGGCGCAACCACAATCCCTACGGATTCACGATCTGGATGGCCGGGGCCGGCGTTCAGGGCGGCAGGGTGATCGGTTCCACGGACGAAATCGGCCTGCGCGCCGCGGAATCACCCCAAACCGTTCGTAATCTGCACGCCACCATCCTGACCGCGCTGGGAATTCAGCCGGACGAACTCTACTTTGAACATCTGGGACGCCAGGAACGACTCACTGGAGTCGCCAAAAGCTGGAGCCTGATCCCCGGAGTGCTGGGGTAAGCCCAATGCCACCTACCTTTAGCGGAACGGCTCGCGCCGTCCGGTGATGGATGCTGAAATTTCCTGTCATTACCGGACGGCTCGCGCCGT
>CAZLOQ010000314.1:0-1143 GCA_964561125.1 uncultured Chitinophaga sp.
GCGTTTTTCAATATCTCCAGCATGGCCAGACGCTGAGTCCCGGCTGACCAGTACATGGCCCCGCACGGTGATGGATGACGAAGCCGACTGATGCGAGCCTCTCCTGCGCCGCTGCCCGCCGCATACTCGCGATCCGAAACTCCAAAGGCTTTGTCGTTCGGATTCCTGAGGTGTTTTGGGCGTTTCGGTCGATCTGCGTCTCGACAGCTTCACTTTCGGCACCGAAAGTCCGATACTGTCACATTAATTCTCTGCCGAAAGGAGGTCGTCGATGACAGTTTCGAGTGGAATTGGTACTTGGGAGATGGATGACTTGGCCATCTTCGGGGATAAGCTACGGAGTCGTTTGGCCCCTGGACAGGGGGAGCGCCCGGGGCGCCCGAGCGATCCCAACTGGACGGTACAGCGCAAGCTATCGATGAATCCAAAGACATTGGCCGCACTTGAGAGACTTGCTGAGCAGTTGACGACTTCCGAGCGAAGCGTCAGTCCGATGCAGGTGGCTGCGATGATTGTCGAAGATGCCGCGGAACGATTGTCATCGGAATTGATCGAACACTGAGACTGGAGGGCCGATATGGCCACGGCACAACAACTCAAGGCATTGCTGCAGAGCTACAGCGAGGCAGATGGCGAGATGTTCGTCTCTGTCGCATTGCAGATCGCTGCACACGAAGCTCGGACCGGCAAAGTAAGATTCGCTGCCGAAATCAAGAACCTTGTTGATGAAATCAAGGGGAAGCAGCGGCAAGCGAAGGTCGGGGGATCGGTTCCAATCGCGCGTCCGACGGGAGAATTGGCCGCACTCCTGTCAGCGACATACCCGCATACCAGGTTGTCTGAGATGGTTCTCGCAGAAGAACAAAGGGAGTCGCTGGAGCTTGCCATCCGCGAGTATCGCCAACAAGGCAAGCTCCGTGAGCATGGTTTGAATCCGCGGCGAAAGTTGCTCCTCGTCGGCCCACCAGGCGTTGGTAAGACAATGACTTCCTGGGCTTTGGCCGGCGAGCTAAAACTGCCGCATTTCACAGTTCAGCTTCACTCGCTTATCACGAAATATATGGGAGAGACGGCGGCCAGGCTCTTTGCCGTATTTGAGTCGATGCGTCATACGCGGGGCGTATATCTGTTCGATGAGTTTGA
>CAZLOQ010000314.1:1153-5344 GCA_964561125.1 uncultured Chitinophaga sp.
CCATTGGCGCATTGCGAGCGAACACCAACGACGTTGGTGAAATCCGCCGCGTTCTGAATTCGTTCCTGCAGTTCCTCGAACAGGACGACTCGGAAAGTCTGATCGTGGCAGCCACGAATCTTGAAGACATGCTGGATGATGCTTTGTTCCGAAGATTCGACGACGTGATTCGGTATCCGCTCCCAACAGAAAACGATCTTTGCGACTTAATCGCCAATCGCTTAGCCGCGTTCCAGATTGAAGGATGCCACCTGAAGTCTTTGGCTCGCCACGCGGTTGGCCTGAGCCATGCCGAAGTCTGTCGAGCCTGCGAGGAAGCGGCAAAAGCGGCGGTACTCAATGATCACCGCAGGATTCAGGCTGTTGACCTGGAGCGGGCCATTAAGCTGCGCCAGGATCGAAAACGATCCGCCGAATAGAATCACGAGCCATGGAAGACTTTCCGCACATAAAGCTCTCTGAGGCTCGCACAGCTGAGGCGTATACAACGCCTTCTGCCGGCGGGGGCGAACATCACACTCCGCCGCGACCTGATCGTAAAACGCACGGCGAGAAGTTATTGGGCGACCTGGATCGAGCCGTAAAGTTTGCTAAGTCTCGGATGAGTGAAGACCCGGTTAGAGAAGGTCTGCAATTCATTCCGCTGCGATTCCTCGAAGGTTCGGAGTTTGACCTGAAGCTTCAGAGTTTGGCGGGAAATGAGTCCGGGGGTATCCGCATCATCAGTGCTCACGAGAAAGGGGGGCGAAAGGAGTATGTCGTTGCAGTTGCTGACAGCAGGGTTGAAACATTAGCCAGGAAGTTCCGGCAGTATCTCACTGAGGACACCGATAAAGGTCGCCCAAAAAATGAGGAGTTTGCATCAGGTATTGCAAATATTAATGCAGCAGAGCTGGCTGACTATTGGACTGATGCGTATGGAGATTTGCCTGGCGTTGACGAGGCCCTCTGGTGGGAAATTTGGCTCGAGAGTTCCGCCGGCGATGATGTAGAAGTCTGGTTTCGCCGGATATCTCAGGAGCAGGGAATCACGTTGAGTATGCAGCGTGTGCGGTTTCCCGACAGACTGGTAATTCTCGCTCATACGTCTCTCGGACAGTGGCAGAAGTTCCCGGGACTGCTCACGCGGCTGGCAGAATTCCGACGGGCAAACATCGTCGCGGGTGAATTCACAGCGCTCAATCCCTCAGGCCAGGCAGAATTCATAAATAACCTGCTGCAGCGTACACGCTTTGCTCCTGAAGACGCAGTGCGAGTCTGCATTCTTGACACTGGTGTGGATCGCGGTCATCCGCTCCTGGAACGATCGTTGGCCCCATCTGATGTTCATTCATGGCAGGATGGGTGGGGAGCACATGACCATCATGGGCACGGAACTGAGATGGCAGGTGTCTGCTTGTTTGGGCCACTCGGAGAGCCGCTTTATGACAATAAGCATGTAGATCTGAGCCACCGGCTGGAATCGGTAAAGATATTGCCGCCTGCAGGCAGCAATGCGCCCCCAGACTATGCGCCGATTACCGTCGGTGCCATGGCTAAGGCTGAGTCAGCAGCCCCTGGCTTTGCGCGATGCTTCTGCCTGGCAGTTACTGCTGAAGGAGATGATCATTGGCGACCAACGCTGTGGTCTGCAGGCATAGATCAGGCATGTGCAGGTGTCGCTGATGGCTGCCGTCGCGTCGTAGTCGTATCGACCGGTAACCTTCGTGAGGATGTCGGTAAGAACTACCCAGCAGAGAATCAACTTTCGAGTGTGGAAGATCCTGGGCAATCGTGGAATGCGCTCACTGTTGGAGCGTACACAAATCTGGCATGGATTCGGGAAACCGGGCTGGAGGGTTACACACCGATAGCTCCACCTGGTTCGCTCTCGCCTGCGAGTCGGACTTCACTGTGCTGGTTTGATGCGTGGCCCTATAAGCCAGATGTCGTCTTTGAAGGCGGCAATTACGCAAAGAATGAACACGGCTTCATCACGAGTGCTGACGACCTCGATCTGTTGACGACCGTCTCGACAGACAGATCGAATGCACTGCTGGGGACTACACGGGACACAAGCGTAGCCGCAGCACAAGCTGCGAGAATGGCGGCTATCCTACAGGCTGAATACCCAGAGTACTGGCCGGAGACGATACGTGGGTTAATCGTTCATTCGGCGGAATGGACACCCCGAATGCTACAGGAATTTCCTCGCAGACACCGTGAGCGAAGATTACGCGTTTACGGGATGGGAGTGCCCAATCTGAATCGAGCTCGCCGATCGGCAAAAGGCTTCACTACGCTTGTCATTCAAGACCAATTGCAGCCATTTCGCCATACAGGCGGAGATAACTCCTGCCATGAAATGCACGTGCACGATTTGCCGCTTCCTCGTGAAGTATTAGAGGAGTTGGGTAGCCTGCAGGTTCGGATGCGAGTAACACTATCCTATTTCATCGAGCCAAATCCCCCTCGCCGGGGATACGTTGCGAGGTACCAATACGCATCACATGGATTGCGTTTCTCCGTCCGCAGGCCGCAAGAGAGTCGCGAACGAATGGTTGGGCGATTATCTACCGCCGATTGGCCGGTGGGCGACGATGGCCGACGTCTTCGCCCATTTTCAACCATAGCCGATGATCGGGTATGGGATTTGGGACCGGAAAAAGTGAGTGTAAGGGGCTCAATCCATTCAGATGCCTGGAATGGAACGGCGGCTCAGCTGGCATCCTCAAATCTGATTGCCGTGTATCCCGTTGGTGGATGGTGGCGGTACCGCAGTGACCCCGAAATTGTTCAGAAGCAAGCACGCTATTCGTTGGTCGTGAGTATTTCCACAGACGATAGTACAGTCGACTTGTACGAGTTAATCAACGAGGAAGTGAAAATTCGCATAGCTGCCAAGGCCGCTGCTGAAACTGCGATTGAAGTCACGAGAGCATGAGATAACCGTTCACGACCTGTGCAGCAGTGACTGTGTTTTTTGCTTGCGGAAATGGTTTTCGATGGAACGAGTGACGTGGTCGATCACAGAGAGGTTTTGCTCGCGGCAAGTCTCAATGACCGTCAACATCGTTTCGACGAATCGGCTTCCCTGCTCGTTCTGGGTACGGAAGCTCAGTTTTCGCCAGATCACCGCGCGACGCAGGCTGCCTTCAGCTGCATTGTTCGTCGGCTCAACACCCTGTACCTCCAGAAGCGTCCACAACCATGTACGATGACCGTTCGTCACGCCAGCGAAAGACTCTCCCAGCAAATCCGTGATGGTCGTGGCCGCACGGCTGCTTCGGAGGGCGAACACAGTGAGGGTCGCGGCCACAAATGTCCACAGCCACGCATTTGCATTTGCCTGCTTCGTGGGAGATTCGTCGCCGCACCGTCGACATTGTGCTGGTTTCAGCGTGACCACTTCGTGGCATTCCTCAGCAGGAATCAACGCTCGCTCATGCGTCGTATGCCCGGGCTGTCCACCGCGTTTTTTCTTCGATGTTCTCTGAGGCAACGCTGGTCGGGCATGCGGATATTGAGTGCTGGGTGGCAATGAGGAATTCTGTGGTGACCTGTGTTGCCTGCCCAGTTCGAGTTTAAGAGCCGCGACCTCGGCCTTCAGCCTGATCACTTCAGACTTGAGTTCGGTTACCCGAGCCATCAATGCCCGAATGATCGCCTGTGCTTCAGGAGGTTGACGCAAGATAACATGTTCGGGGATATCCGGCGACATGCACATGGTATCGCAAATTCTTCAATTCAGCGGAAGACCAGTTTCCAGCCCGTGAACGGTTACATTACTTGAACGCGGAATCAACCCGGATAAGATCAAGATCATTTTACCAAAATGCAACTTCAAGAATGAACAAACATGGCGCTGTCCAGTTAGAATGTGATCGTAGACCGCGATTCTTTGGTGCGGCAGAGGATCGATACTGGAGATCTCGTTGGCAAATGCAGGATTCGACAAATGGCCGAGTGACAGGCGTTCCCTTTCACGAGCGCCCTTACGACTTCAGGACGAGCCGGGAAGTCCACGATCGGACCTACTTCTCCCGGCGTAGCGGAAGCGGTTTGATCATCGGTCGCGAGGGTCTCTGAAAGCTCGACCAGCCGATCCCATGAAAGCTGTGACGGCCGAGACTTCCCAGTCTCCCATCGATCGACGCGTGGAAACGAAACTCCCAGTGCACCAGCGAGTTCGACTTGTGTCATACTCAAAGC
>CAZLOQ010000315.1:0-5321 GCA_964561125.1 uncultured Chitinophaga sp.
ACCGGCAGCCGCTGAACACACCGGTAGCCGCTTAAGCGCCGGGGAGCCAGCGTCCCCCGCCGCACCCACGATCTGCTGGACGAATCCGTTCTTTCCCCTTAAACTCACGCCAGAGCGGTCGTGGGATTGCACCGCTGCCCTTCAATGTCGATCTGGTCCGTCGATTCTGTCACACGAACAGCCGCAGGGCATCTGCCTCCGGTTTATTCCTGTGTTCTGCCAGTGACAACCTTCCACATGGATGTGCATATGAAACAGGGACTCCAGTTCCCGCTGTTCGGCGGAATGCTCCTGTTTATCGGCGTGGCAGCCGGTACGATGATTCCCGCAGAAATCCGCTGGCTGAATCCGCCGGCCCCTTCACAGCAACCAGCGGTCTTACAGCAGCCAGCGGTTTCACAGCAGCCAGCGGTTTCACAGCAGCCAGCGGTGCCGGCCAAATCAGAATTCGCTCCTGAAGTCGACGACGCAGCTCAGCCGGATGAATCTGCGGTGACCCCGCCGTCGCTGGCAGCGGAACCCGGCAGTTCGCAGTCCACCGTCCCGGCGGCTTCAGGCTCTTCCCTGATCAGACTGGCTGCCGCGACCACAGCCGACAATCATGATGTGGCCTGCCGACTGATTCGCGATGCGTTTCCTGACGCGGATGCGACGACGGTGGAGGTCTGGGCGGAAACGTTTCAGGGTCTTTCTGCCACCGAAATCCGTGATATTCTCGAACAGAAAAAACTCCTCTCCGGATCGCATGGTTCCGGTTTCTTTCCCGGACTGGGTTCGCGTGAGCAGATTGCTTTGCCCGCGCATGAACCCGGGATTCGTGACCGTGAGCAGCAGGCCAGCCGGCAGAATCTGAGGCATGCATGGGCGGTTGGTTATCGTCGTCGCCTGGTGCTCCCCGGCGTCCCTGCGGACGCTCACACAGCCGCAGCTGCAGCCGGAGCGGTTGCTGTGACAGGCGCGGGTCAGGACTTCATTGATTTTTCAGCGGGCCGTCACGTGCGGTCGCCTTATCCGCTGCATGTGGCCTTCGCTGCGGCTCCGCTGCACATGTTTCTGCTGGAGGATGGCCGGCTCACGCGCCGCGGTGATTTCAGTATTCTGCCGAGCGGGCAGCCTGGACTGCTGACGGCGAGTGGCCCCGGCCCGCTGCGTGGGGCACCGCGGATTGAAGATCGCCAGCGACGACTGCGCGTGCTGGAGACGGGGGAGCTTGAGCTGGCGGAGTCGGGTGACAGATGGAGCGTGATTGGTCGGATCACGGCTGTCGAAGTGCTTCGCCCGGAACTGCTCACCACGGACGACGGGGTGCACTTTCGTGCGGGGGCCCCGGAGGCGTGGCGGGAGTTATTGCCGGGGGAAATTCGGCTTCTGCCCGGAACGCTGGAGCTTTCCAATGTGAATCCGCTGGAAGAGCTGCAGCGGCTGGACGCCTTCGAAAGGTGACCGGGCCGCTCCCATTCACCTGCCGCATCCATTCATGGTTCACTCCCCGGAATCCCGCCTGCTCCGGGTTTATTGCCCGCCGCGGTCTCGATAGGATCCGCTTTTCGTCCTTCTGATCCGCAGCGTTCGTTGCCGCAATGGAACATCCATGACCGTTCGTACCCGCTTTGCTCCCAGTCCCACCGGTTACATGCACATTGGCGGCATGCGGACCGCTCTTTTCAACTGGCTGTGGGCGCGGCGCAACCGCGGCGTGTTCATTCTGCGAATCGACGACACGGACCAGCAGCGGAACATGGACGAGGCTCTCGGACCCATTCTGCAGGCATTCCGCTGGCTGGGCCTGGACTGGGACGAAGGTCCGGAGGTTGGTGGCGGGAACGGTCCCTATTTTCAGTCTCAGCGACGACCGCTTTACGATGCCGCTCTGCAGCGACTGCTGGCCAGCGGTCACGCCTATCGGGACTTCGAGCCGGCTCAGGAAACGCAGCGGCAGCGGGAAGAGGCGGAGCGAGAGAAGCGGGTTTATCTCAGCAGCCGCGATTCGCTGCTGCTCACCGACCAGCAGATCGCGCAGAAACTGGCCGAAAACGCCCCCTGCGTCATCCGACTGAAAGTCCCCCGCAATGACACGGTGGTGATCAACGATCATGTCCGGGGCACTGTGGAATGGGACTGCAGTCTGATGCCCGACCCGGTGATTGCCCGCAGTGACGGTTCGCCGCTGTATAACTTCGCCACAGTAGTGGACGATGCGGCGATGCGGATCACGCATGTCATCCGCGCTGAAGAACATCTTTCCAACACACCGATTCAGGTTCTGCTGCATCGGGCGCTGGGAAACGACACGCCTGAGTGGGCGCATATTCCTTATGTGGCGGCGCCCGGCGGTCGCGAAAAGATCAGCAAACGCAAAATCGCTCAATATCGAAAAAATCCGCAGTTCAGGCGGCTCTTCGAGATCGGTGATACAATCCTTACGCGGCTTGGTTTCGATGCCGCCGCCGACGCACTCTCCCCCGTCATGGTGGCCTATTACCAGCAGACGGGATTCATTCCTGCCGGAGTGCTCAACGCACTGGTGCGGCTGGGCTGGTCTTTCGACGATCAGACAGAGATTCTCTCGCTGGACGAAATGCAGCGGAAGTTTTCGCTCGACCGCGTGATTCGCAGCCCTGCCGGACTCGACCCCGATAAACTGCTCAGCTTCCAGGCCCACTGGATGAGTCAGCTGCCGGCCCCCGAAAAGCTCGCCGGCTGCCTCGCTATGCTGCAGCAGGCGGGCTGGATCACCAGTCCCGATGACCCTGAAGTGCGGCAGTACGTTCAGCAGGTAATCGAGCTCGCCGGCGATCGACTCAGACTCTTCGGCGACATCTTTTCGCTGGAAGAATTCTTCGCTGCCGATGCACAGCTCAGCCGGGACGACAAGGCCTTCGAAAAACGCGTCAGGTCCGTGCCGGAAATCTGTGGTCATCTCAAAGAACTGCGAACTCAGCTGGAGACCATTCCTGAGTTTACTGCGGGCTCGCTGCATGATCTGCTCCAGCAGTTCGCAGCGTCCCGCAGTCTGCGTCCCGGCGACCTGTTTCCCGCGCTCCGCCTGTGCATCAGCGGAAAAGCTCAGGGGGCCGACATGTTTCGTACCCTTGAACTGCTGGGACGAGACCGCGTTCTCCGCAGACTCGACCTGTCCCTCACCGGCCTCTGATCGTCCGGATTACCCGGATCATTCGGATCGCACGGATCGCCAATTGATCGGCACCCGTTCCTCAACCAACTTCTCGGCAGTCATGTCACCCACCATTCCGCCGTCGTTCCTGTTCCATTTCCAGCTGCCGCTGCCGCGAGCAGACGAGCTTCCGCGGTCGCGCGGACGACTGCTGGGACTGCAGAATGCCCCCGAACTCTTCGTGCCCGCACGGCTTAACAACGAAGCCACTCCGGTTCGCATTCGCGCGGCGTGGAATCCGCGGGGACTGGGAGTGCTGCTGCAGATTCGCGGTCGCCGGAATTCGCCGGCTGGTCGCTGGAAAGATCCCGGAAATTCAGACTGGATTCACATTCTCGTGGATACTCGACACACCGCCGCCGTGCAGCGGGCGACCGAATTCTGCACGTCGGTGGCTGTGATGCCTGTCGATGACGATGCCGACGGCGACTCGTCCGTTCGATTCACCGATATTTCCCGCCAGCGAACGCTGGCAACCGGATCCGCGGCCGAAGCATCAAA
Organism: uncultured Chitinophaga sp.; assembly: GCA_964561125.1. Lineage (GTDB taxonomy): Bacteria > Planctomycetota > Planctomycetia > Planctomycetales > Planctomycetaceae > SXXK01. Next base: position 3,677 of record CAZLOQ010000315.1, read on the forward strand.
AGTCGACGTGCAGCAGGTAACGGGGGGCTACGACGTTGAAGTCTGGCTCCCCGGTTCGCTCCTGCCCGGCTTCGCACAGGTGTCCGAAACCGGAATTCTTGGTTTTTATTGTGTGATCCATGACACGGAGCTGGGGGAATTGCCGCTGAGTGTCGGCGGTGATTTTCCGGTGGCCATTAACCCCTCCACATGGCTGGTGCTCGCTCTGCAGGACGCCTGACCGGCCATATTCTCTCAAAGAATCGGACCCGAAAATGCGGATTTTCCTTGCAATGCTGATCATGGCCTGTCTCGGACCTTCAATTGCCTGCGGTCAACAGTCCGATGCTGCTCCATCAGGCGTTTCACGGCCGGATCAGACAGCCGCAGCACCGATCGTGATTGCTCACCGCGGAGCATCCGGTTATCTGCCGGAACACACGCTGGAAGCTGCCGCCTTCGCTCATGCACTCGAAGCCGACTACATTGAACAGGACTGTGTGCTGTCGAAGGACGGCATTCCGATTGTGATGCACGATCTGACGCTGGATGACCTGACGAATGTGCACGAGGTATTTCCGGGGCGTCAGCGCAGCGATGGCCGCTTCCACGTGCTTGATTTCACACTGGCCGAGCTGCGGCAGCTGACCGTGACCGAACGTCGCTCAGCTGGCAGGACCGGGAAGACTTCCGGTTCGCGATTTCCGATTGAACAGGGCGCATTCCGCATTTCCACACTCGAAGAACATCTGCAGCTGATTCAGGGGCTCAACCGATCCCGCCGACATCAGGCCGGGGTGTACGTGGAAATCAAGGATCCCCGAAAGCACCGCGAAGCCGGCCTCGACTCCTCCGCCGCCATCCTCAGGGTCCTCCAGCAATACGGCTATGACTCCGCCGATGACCGGATCTACCTGCAGTGCTTCGATGAATCCGAAGTGCGGCGTCTGCGACAGGACCTGAAGTGTCCGCTGCCCCTCATTTGGCTCACCTCCAAAGCCCTCTCCCCGGATCAGCTTCGGGAAGCAAAAAGTTTCTGTGATGGACTGGGCCTGCTGCTGACGCTCGTGGTCACAGGTGCTGACGCCACCGGTCGCCTGGAGACCAGTACGATTGTGAATGAAGCCCACGCGGCGGGATTGCCGGTTCATGTCTGGACGTGGCGTTCCGACGGCCTGCCGAAGTTTGTCCGGGACGGCAATCTGCTGCTTGAGGCACTCACTGTCGACGCAGGTGTGGATGGCATTTTCGCCGATCAGCCCGACCTCGTCCTCGACTGGCGCAATCAGCGCATGCAGCAGGCCGGTCGCGGCAACCCCTTTCGGCTGCTGAAGACCGCCAACCCCCGCGCAGAGAAAACAGATCGCTGAACACGCCCTGTTTTCACGCGTCGTTCCTGCAATACGACTCCCGCACGAACCTGATCCTCCCGGCGACGCAACTCATCAAACTGCGTCAACAGGGATCATGGTCTCTCACTGAGTGCGGCCGTTCAGCAATTCCCGACGGACGATTGCGATCCGCTGCCGATGAACCGTCGCGTCGAGGAACAGACACTCCGGCAGCCGCACGGTCGGTCGGCAGAATTGGTACGACCGGTACGATCGCTGGCGTCGCTGTTTTCGTCTGCACCGCTTCAACCGCTGCAATCGTTCCGAGGGTCTGT
>CAZLOQ010000316.1:0-3524 GCA_964561125.1 uncultured Chitinophaga sp.
TCAATGAAGAATGGGTCTATCGCTACGCCGTGGATCGCACCAGCACCACCATGCAGACGTGGATGGGACTCACCGCCGGCTGCGCCGTCTGCCACGATCATAAGTATGATCCTATCACCACGCGCGACTTCTATTCCATGTACTCCTTTTTCTATTCCGCAGCCGATCCGGGAATGGACGGCAATATCCGCAATACCAACCCGTTTACACTCGTGCCCACCACCGCTCAGCAGCAGGCTCTCGACGCAGCCACCACCGCCGCGTCCCGCACAGCCTCCACGCTCGCCCAGGCACTCAGCTCAGTGCTCCCTGCGGAACCCGCCGACGACGCAGCCGCACAGCCCGTCAGCAATTCCGTCTTCGACGACCTGTTTCCCCTCGGTCACCGCTCCCGCAACACCTCCCGCGATAAAGCGGTCTGGGTCCGGCCCGAGTTCGGCACAAAGTCCGGAGTACGCGCACTGGAACTGGCCTTCGGCGGCCCCTACGATCTGAACCTCGAACTCCCGCTGATCCCGGTCATCGTCCCCGATCAGCCACAGCTGACGCTCTGGATTCGCGTCGATCCCTTCCAGCCGCCCAGGTCCTTCTCCCTGCAGATCGAAGCCGGTCGCGGACGAAAACTCGTCTGGGCCCCTGCAGACGACAGCGCGGAAGCAAACGGTCGCCGGAATGCCGGGGATTATCAGGGACCGGTGCCGACCCCCGGTGAATGGACTCAGCTCACAATTTCTCTCGATCACCCGGCTTCCAAACCCGGCGACCGGATTCGCAGCCTTCAGCTGGCACTCAACGGCGGCCGCGTCTGGGTTGATGACGTGCGCCTCACCGGCATGCAGGCTCCTCAAAAGGATCCCCTGTCCTCCTTCACTGCCTGGTGGTCGCTCAGCAAAGGCACCAACCCCGGCACGATCCCCGCAGACCTCCAGGCACTGCTCACCGCCGGTCCCAAACCCGATGCTGACCCCGCGACTCTGAAACGTCTCCAGCAGTACTGGATGACACACATCCAGCGTCCGGGCGAATCGCCGGTGGCCGCCACCAGAATCGCTGCCGATGCCGCCCGTGCAGAACGCGAGATGCTCCAGGACGAGCTGCCCGGAACCTTTACCTTCGCCGACCTGGCTCAGCCCCGCCAGGCCCACGTGATGCTCCGCGGTCAGTACGACCGGCCTGCCGAAGCCGTGGAACCTGCCGTTCCCGCCATCTTTCCCGGACTCCGCGAAGACTCCGGTGAACCACTCACCGGCCGTCGTCCCACCCGGCTTGATCTCGCTCGCTGGCTGGTTTCCGACCAGAATCCGCTCACCGCCAGGGTCACAGTTAATCGCATCTGGCAGCAGGTTTTCGGCACGGGACTGGTGGCCACCAGTGACGACTTCGGCACGCGAGGCGATCTGCCTTCGCACCCTGAACTGCTGGACTGGCTGGCCGTCGAATTCCGCCGCAGTGGCTGGGACGTCCGTGCACTCTACCGACTGCTGCTCACATCCTCCACATTTCGCCAGGATTCTGCCGCGACCGAACATCTGCTCACCACCGACCCCGCCAATCGACTGCTGGCGCGCGGTCCCCGGTTCAGACTGGATGCTGAACAGCTCCGCGACAACGCACTCTGGGTGAGTGGCCTGATGGATCTGACCATGGGCGGTCGTGGTGTGCGTCCCTATCAGCCGCCGGACATCTGGGAACCCGTGGGCTACGAAAACAGCAACACGCGTTTCTATCTGCAGGATCACGGTTCATCGCTGTATCGCCGCAGTATTTATACGTTTATTAAACGGACCGCACCGCCGCCGTTTATGACCAACTTCGACGCTCCCAATCGCGAACAGTTCTGCTCGCGGCGGGAACGCAGCAACACTCCCCTGCAGGCGCTGCAGCTGATGAACGACGTGCAGCACTTTGAAGCAGCCCGCGCGCTCGCCCAGCGAATCCTTCTGGAAAGCAGCCCCGCAGACAGCCAGCGTCTGCAGCTGCTCTACCGCATCGTCCTGGCCCGGCCCCCTGCAGACGCGGAACTCCCGCTCCTCAGCCAGGCACTCGAACGCCAGAAAGAACACTACCACGCCCACGCCGAAGATGCTCGCACCCTGATCCGGAACGGCGAATCCCAACCCTCCTCGGCGCTCGATCCCGTCGAACTTGCAGCCTGGACCATGGTGTGTAACCTGGTGCTCAATCTGGACGAAACCGTCTGTCGAAACTGACCACGCCACTTTTCCCATCTCCACCAGCTCCGCACCGCGCGGAGCACTCCACTACAGGAGCCACCATGCGGCCCTTCAATGTACTTCTCACCGCCTTTGCAGCCTGTGTCGTGCTCACAGCCTGTGCCATCAAAAATCTGCCGGCCCAGGATTCAGCGGGCTCCGCACGCCCCAATATTCTGTTTATCTTCTGTGACGACCTCACCTGTCAGGCGATCAGTGCCTACGGAGAAAGTCGTCAGCTGCTGCAGACGCCCAATATGGATCGTCTGGCCGCCCAGGGTGTGCGGTTCGACCGCTGCCTCGTGACCAACTCCATCTGTGGTCCCAGCCGCGCCACAATCCTCACCGGTAAATACTCACACCGCAACGGCTTCTACAACAACAGCAACAGCCGCTTCGACTCGTCCCAGCAGACCTTCGTGCGACTCCTGCAGCAGTCCGGCTACCAGACCGGCATCGTCGGCAAATGGCATCTGGTCTCTGATCCCGTCGGTTTCGACTTCTGGCACATCCTTCCCGGCCAGGGCCTGTACTACAATCCGCCGATGATTCGCAACGGCGAAAAAGTGGCTCAGCCAGGCTACGTCACCGACATCGTCACCGACCTCTCCGTGGAATGGCTCAAAAACCGCGACCGTTCCAAACCGTTTCTGCTCATGAGCCAGCACAAGGCTCCCCATCGCGAATGGGCGCCCCCGCTGCGACATCTGGGGTGGGACAACGACCGCAAGTACCCCGAACCCCCGACACTCTTCGATGATTTTAAAGGTCGCAGCCGGGCAGTGGCCGACCATGACATGGGTCTCGACCGCACCTTCACCGAGCTGGACGCAAAGCTTCGCCCGGCACCCAACATGACTCCCGAACAGCTGGAAACATGGAACGCCTACTACCAGCCTCGCAATGCTGAATTCGAGGCCGCCAAACTGAACGGTCAGGACCTGGTCCGCTGGCGCTACAATCGCTACATGCACGACTACCTTGCATGTGTAAAGGCCGTGGACGAAAGCGTTGGTCGCATGCTGCAGGCGCTGGATGAAGCCGGTGAAACCGACAACACAGTTGTCGTTTTTTCCAGCGACCAGGGCTTCTTTCTGGGCGAACACGGCTGGTTCGACAAACGCTGGATCTTTGAAGAGTCACTGCGAACCCCGCTCCTCATTCGCTGGCCCAAAGTGGCTCAGCCAGGCTCTGTTCGCAGCGAAATTGTCTCGCTTGTCGACTTCGCTCAGACCTTTCTGGAGATCGCCGGTGTCCCGGCACCTGCTGAGATGCAGGGACGCAGCATCCTGCCACTGATCAAAGGCCCGG
>CAZLOQ010000316.1:3534-5312 GCA_964561125.1 uncultured Chitinophaga sp.
CCGGCCCCCGCAGACTGGCGCAAAAGTCTGTACTATCACTATTACGAATACCCGGTGCCTCACCGCGTGCGCCCCCATGTCGGTGTCATCACCGATCGCTATAAACTCGTGCACTACTACAAACCCGATATCGACGAATGGGAACTCCTCGACCGCCAGGTCGATCCTCTGGAAACCCGGAACTTTCTGGAACAGCCCGGCTACCAGAGCGTGGTGGCCGAGCTGAAAACGGAACTTGAGCGGTTGCGGATCGAAGTCGGCGACGATCAGCCCACGCCTCGCGCGGCCTACGGCAACCAGGCGTTCGACAACGAGCCGGTTCCTGCTAAGAAGACGAAGGGCAAAAAAGCCGGAAACTGACCTCGCCAGCGGCCAACCGGGGGCTCGCAGGCGCCGTTTATCCGCAGCCCCGTACCCGCCCCGCCGTCGCCCCCCTCAACAAATCGCTCGCCACACCCAATCGCCGGAACGCCCCATGCTGGCCGCTGAATTTCTGGCCGATAAAGCCCCCTTCAAACCCGTTCCCGTGCTGGCCCTGTACGGCCCGGAACGCTGGTTCCGCCCGGAAGTCCTCAAACGCATCCCCGGACTCACCGGGGAAGAAGCGGAAAGCAGCCTGACGCGTCTGCAGGGGGCCACTGCCGACTTTCGCAATGTGCTCAGCGAACTGAAGACCGTGTCGATGTTCGGTGATTCGCGCGTCGTGATGATTGAAGACGCTGACCCCTTCATTTCCGCGAACCGCTCAGCGCTGGAAAAATACGTCCAGTCCCCGTCCCGTACGTCAATCCTGATCCTTGACCTGAAAAGCTGGAAGAAAACCGAGAAACTCTACAAACTCGTGGACCAGCACGGGCTCATTCTGGAGTGCAACGAACTTTCCGGAGCAGCACTGACCGGCTGGATGCAGAAACAGGCAAAGGAAGAATTCGGGAAGAAGCTGGATCGGGAATCCGCAGCACTGATTGTCACGCTGGCCGGCGAGGGCCTCACGATGCTCCACTCAGAGCTCGCCAAACTCGCGTCTCTGGTCGGTGATGCGGACAGCATCACCAGGGATGACGTCACCAGAGTGGTGGGTGGCTGGCGGATGGAAACCACGTGGACCATGCTGGATGCCGTCCGCGACGGCCAGCCCGCCCGCGCCCTGCAAAACCTCGAAAAACTCCTCAAATCCGGCGAAAGCCCCGTCAAAATCCTCGCCGGTGTCACCTACTCCTTTCGCAAGTTTGCCGAAGCCACCGAACTTGCCCGCCAGCGTCAGCCGCTCCGCGAAGCACTGCTCAACGCCGGCGTCTTTCCCAACGCCGTCGGCCCGGGGGAGCAATACCTGAAACGACTGGGCTTCGAACGCGCCAGTCGAATCCTGCAATGGCTCATGGAAGCCGACGCCGACATGAAAGGCGGCAGCCGCATCGACCCCGCCCTGCTGCTGGAACGACTCTTCATTCGGCTCGCCGGAGAACCCGTCGCAGCCTGAAACTGCCCCCTGCCCCCTGCCCCCTGCCCCCCGGTCCCTCGCGTGGTGGCTCCTGATCAGCAGCACAGATGTGCCATGGCTCGCATCAGCCCATCCGCTCGCGCCCTGTGCAGCACGAAAAGTTCCGCAGTCTCCTGTTCTGCCGTCTCAGCCTCAGGCGATTGACGAGAACTGACAGATTCTGGAATATGCCGCGACATTCACGTGAGGCCGCAAATTCGGCACTTCAGCGAACAACCTCACCAGCCCCCGACGGGCTTGCCCCGTCGGAGCTGAAGGTTCGCAGCTAAACCGCGCC
>CAZLOQ010000317.1:0-5258 GCA_964561125.1 uncultured Chitinophaga sp.
ATTGGTGCGACCGGTATGATTGCTGGCGGCGGTGTTTTCGTCTGCACCGCTTCAACCGCTGCAATCGTTCCGAGGGTCTGTCCCCGCAAGCCTCCGGCAGCCGAGCAGTGGGTCGGCAGAATTGGTGCGACCGGTATGATTGCTGGCGGCGGTGTTTTCGTCTGCACCGCTTCAACCGCTGCAATCGTTCCGAGGGTCTGTCCCCGCAAGCCTCCGGCAGCCGAGCAGTGGGTCGGCAGAATTGGTGCGACCGGTATGATTGCTGGCGGCGGTGTTTTCGTCTGCACCGCTTCAACCGCTGCAATCGTTCCGAGGGTCTGTCCCCGCAAGCCTCCGGCAGCCGAGCAGTGGGTCGGCAGAATTGGTGCGACCGGTATGATTGCTGGCGGCGGTGTTTTCGTCTGCACCGCTTCAATCGCTGCAATCGTTCCGAGGGTCTGTCCCCGCAGGCCTACGGCAGCCAAGCAATGGGTCGGCAGAATTGGTGCGACCGGTATGATTGCTGGCGGCGGTGTATTCGTTTGAACCACACCAACGTCGGCGTGGTCACCATTCTGTCGTGAGCCCATGGGAGTGCTTTCCCGGACGGCCGAGTTTCGTGGCACAGCGGCAACTCTGCTCCAGGGCGCCTTTAAGTCACTTACGCCGTCAGGAACCCGAATCATGGCAGCACTACTGGAATCGACAAATTCCAGGACTGCATCCCTGCTGCCGGAAAAGTGCGCTCAGGTCTGACTGGAACTGACACTCCTCAACAATGAACGAACATGGCGCTGTCCGGCTAATTAAGGATGCCGGTGATTGGCTGGCCGCCGTGAGCGATTGAGAAGGGGCGTCCGGTGCGGTCGGGGAGCATTGTGTGAGCATCAATACCCAGCTGATTGTAGATCGTGGCTACGATGTCGGCTGGTGAGACCGGGCTGGATGCCGGCCAGGCTGCAGTGGAATCCGTGGCACCGTAAACGACACCGGGCCTGATACCCCCGCCAAACAGCAGACAAAATCCGCACTGCGGCCAGTGATCGCGTCCTGCCTTTGCATTGATCTTTGGCGATCGGCCCATTTCTCCCATCACATAGATCAACGTGGAATCCAGCAGACCGCGTTCGTCCAGATCTTCCACGAGTGCGGGCAGAATCCGATCGAGGACGGGGAGATTGTGTTCGCGGAGCATCGCAAAATTGTTTTCATGCATGTCGTAGGTGAAGGAGCCGTGCGGCAGAAAGTTCTCTGCGTGCACACTGATGAAGGGTACTTCCGCCTCCACCAGCCTGCGTGCAACCAGCATACAGCCGGCAAACAGTGACGGGCCGTACTTCTGTCGCACCCCTGCCGGCTCCTGCGAAAGATCAAATGCCTCGCGAACACGGCCTGTCGTGAGCATGCGGAAGGCCTGATCCTGAAAGTGGTCAAATCGCTGAGCTGCCGTGGTGCCAGTCAGAGACGCGAGCTGACGGTTGAACTGATCGAGGACATGACGACGCCGATCGAGACGATCCAGTGTCATTTCCGGAAGTCCGTCGACGCCGGGCAGACGAGGCTCACCAAGGGCAATCGCAGTGCCGTAGAAGGGTCGGTCGGGTTTGCGGTCAAACGTGGGGTCACAGAGGCTGAACAGGGGATCGTACTGACTGCCCAGCATCCCGCCATAAGGGCCAGGGCGACGAATACCGGGATACATGCTGCTCTCGCCCCAGCCGGGATAGCAGGGCAAACATACAGCGCCGGGCATATCCTGCGGACCGAGCCCCAGATACTGACAGACAGCTCCGATGTCCGGTGGGTCATTGGGGTCAGGACTGAGCGCCGAAGCATTGCCGAGACTCCAGCCGGTCATGATGTTCAGCGGGTTATGTGAGTTGTAGCCGTGGGTAACGGTTCGAATGAGGGCCGCTCGGTGCATGAGTCGGGCCAGATTCGGGAGATGTTCACAGATCTGCAGCCCCGGCAGCGATGTCTGAATGGGCCGAAATTCACCGCGGACCTCGAGCGGCGCTTCCGGTTTCATATCAAACATATCCAGCTGACTGGGGCCCCCCAGCAGATTGAACAGGATGACGGACTTTGCCGGCCCCGACGGTCTGCCGGGGTTTGCTTCCCGGGCCTGGAGCAGACGCGGGAGCGTCAGGCCGCTGAACAGTGACAGTCCGCCGGCCTGCAGGAGTCGACGACGGGACATTGACCCGCGCGGAGTCTGGCTGGCAGACAGTTTCAGCAGCACTTTGCACCTCGCTTCAAGGCAGGTTCAGCAGATCGGGAAGAGGAGCGCAGGGGTAAGCCACAGGTTGATAGGATATGGCCAGTTCCGGCGTCTCCAGCATGCGGCCGCCGGCATGACGGGATCGCAGTGCCCGGTCGAGGATGCCACCGGTGAGCAGCGTGCGTTCCACCGGCCACAACGGCTGGCCCCGATGTATCATGGATTCGATGGCTTTGAGCAGCCACGCGAAATGCGGATAACGCGGCTCCGGACGCTCTTCAAAGGCAGTCGCCAGCGGTGCCTGGCCCTTCAGCCGCACGGCAACTCCGCTGAGCCTCGCACCGGGGAGCATGAACAGCGAACCGTGAAAGCCATCCACATATTCAAACTGAAAGAGCACCGCACCATCATCGCTGCGGATGTTCGGCTGCTGATGAGGAACGGCTGCGTAAACGGCATCCAATACCTCAGCATCCACCCAGCCGTCGTCGACAGTCTTCCAGACTTCAGGCCCCTGCAGACAGCGAACACGACGCACTCCCTGTTCAGCCCCCCGTCGCCGTTCCACAATCGCCTGGAAACATTCCAGAGCATGAAAGCCATAGACATCCAGCCCGCTGTAACCGATGCCCACCGCAGACTCGATGTCGCTGTCGAGCGGCAGTTCCAGCGGATTGGTACGGTAGGACACAGGCAGGGATGAACCGGCCATGAACGGCACGCCGAGATTCACGGCCCTGTCGTACATCCATCTGGCGTCATCCCAGACGGTGCTGATGTGCTTGTCGTTGAAGACCGGAACGACTTTGTTGTACTTCCGGAACGCATCCGTGATTTCCTCGAAAAATCGTTTTCGCGGATACAACTGCTGTTCGTATTCATTGACAGGGTAATTGCCGTGCTCGCCGATGCTGAGCACCCCGTCGACCGGGATGCTGTTTCCGCCGACCGTGAGCGCCTGTTCGATGGTGCGGAACCGGGGGATGTTGTGTTTCCTGAGCAGTTCAAGGCCGAATTCACTGCCTTCCGGCTGATCGACATAGATGGACTCCAGTTTCAGCGCAGGCCCGGGACCACCGTCGTGCTTCCAGCCTTCGAGGATCTTTGTGAGCAGCACATCGGCATGTGAATTCTGGAAATAGACCGTAATGACAGCCGCCACGGATCTGGGTTTCACCGGGGTCTGCACGGGAGCAGATGCGGCAGCGAATCCCGCCAGCGGGAGCAGGCCTGCGCCGGCTGCCAGCTGGAGCGTTCGCCGACGGGACAGCCGGGCGGGTTTGGAGGCAGACATCCTGGGAGTATTCATGGCGGCACGATACCTTTGTTCAGAGAACACTTGCAGGGTCACAACAGTGCGGCGATCGGTTCCTCTTCGACGACCCTGAGCGGTCGTCCGGCAGGATCGGGGAACATGGCCTCGTGGCTGACACCCAGCAGGTGCAGGAGAGTGGCAGTGAGCTGTGGCGGAGTGGTGCGGTCGGTTGCCGGCCAGGCTCCCGTGCGGTCGCTGGAACCATACGCCTGGCCTGTCTTCAGACCGGCTCCTGCAAGCACAAAGCTGAAGACATTGCCCCAGTGATCGCGGCCACCATTGCCGTTGAATCCGGCCGTTCGCCCCATTTCTCCGATGGCGACGACGAGCGTCTGATCGAGCAGCCCGCGTGTTTCGAGGTCCTCAATCAGAGCCGTGAAACCCTGATCGAACTGTGGGCAGAGTACATCCTTCATGCGGCTGTCGTTGTGAGCGTGGGTGTCCCAGAGTGGATTGGGGGCGCTGAGATCTCCGGGTTCCCGCGGCCAGTTGACAAAGACCATCCGCACGCCGGCTTCGACAAGCCTGCGCGCGAGCAGGACTGACTGTGCCCATTTACCGCGGCCGTAACGATCGCGGAGTGCCGCAGGTTCGCTGTCCAGAGCAAAGGCGCCGCTGCCGGTGCCTGACTGGAGCAGCACGAGAGCGTCGCGCTGCAGTTGTTCGTAGTCGCGGATCGGCTGGGACGCAAGCGGCTGACCGCCACTGATGTCGCGAAGCAGCAGGTTGCGGCGCTGCACGCGAGACAGACCGACATCGTCAGGCAGTGTGAGGCTGTCAACACGGAAGTCGGCCGCAGCTGGGTCACAGCGGAGGATTTCAGGGTCCCAGCGACGACCGAGAAACCCGGCGTTCTGGCCGGGCAGGAAGACATTCGGGTTGGCGATGATGGGTTCCGGGAGCATGACCGAGGTGAACGGACCACGGTCTGCGGGTTTGAGTATTCGCAGGACGGCCCCGAGCGTTGGCCAGTCGGTAGGAGCGAGCGCTCGCATGTCGGGGCCGGTGTACTTGCGACCGGTATTGACCCAATAGCCTCCGGATTCGTGATTGGGATCGTCGGTGGAAAACGCGCGGACGATCGCCAGTCGATCGGCAATTGTGGCGGTGCGCGGGAGCAGTTCGCTGAAGTGCACGCCGGGGATGCGAGTAGCGATGGGGCGGAAGCTGCCGCGGATTTCCACGGGTGCGTCGGGTTTAGGGTCAAAAGTTTCGTACTGTGACGGGCCACCGCTGAGGTACAGCCAGATCACGCTTTTGGCACGGCCGAAGGAGGCGGGGAGCGTTTCCGGGACAGAAGCGCGGGCGGCAGAGAGCGGTGCCTGTGATGCGGCGGCGCCGATGGCCCCGCAGGCCATGCTGGAGACGCAGCCGGACATCCACGCCCGACCACTTCCGGAAAGCAGCCTGCGGCGGGACAGGTTGTCACTCAGACTGTGCATCGGGATGGCCTGAATGCTGAACAGGAAGGCGGGGAGGCGCGGGGCGGACTGAGGCCAGGGGTAAGCGATCGAGTTTGCGCAGGGCTGCAATGTACCACGAAGCCATGGGCAGAAAACTCTCATTACCGATCAAATCCGTCAGAATTTCGGGGTTTTCGATGAAATGAAGGTCAAATGAAGGTGAAATCTATCGGGGGACGTCAACGGAGGGCTGATTCGTAAACACGTCGCCGCAGCCGTGTCGAGAGCGGCGATTTCTGGTAGAAATACGGGTGGAGCAAGGCACATCGCGTTCGCGCCG
>CAZLOQ010000318.1:0-5247 GCA_964561125.1 uncultured Chitinophaga sp.
TTGAGCTCCGACGGGGCGAGCCCGTCGGGGGCTGCGGGGGTGTTGGCGGCGGGGGCCGGATTTCTAATAGCCGTGTGATGGCGCGGATGCGGTGAAGCTGACGGGAGGCAGCAGCAGTCGGCGGCGGCAATCGTCGAGCATGGCCTGGGTGGCACTGGCACCGATGCGTGTGACGCCCAGTTCGCGGCAGCGCAGCAGCGAATCAAGGTCCCGAATGCCGCCTGCTGCCTTGACCTGCACATTTGGTCCGGAATGTGTCCGCATGAGCTGCAGATCTTCCAGCGTGGCACCACTGCTGCCGTAGCCGGTCGATGTCTTGACCCAGTCGGCCTGCAGTTCCGTGCAGATTTCGCACAGGCGGATTTTCTGAGCGGTATTGAGGAAGCAGTTTTCGAAGATGACTTTGACCTTCTGTCCGGCTGCATGGGTGACGTCGATGACGGCTTTCAGATCATCGCGGACTGTCTCCCAGTCACCGCTGACGGCGCGACTGATGTTGCAGACGAGGTCGAGCTCTTCGCCGCCGTCCTCGAGTGCCTGGCGGGCTTCGGCGACCTTTACGGACGTGCGATGTCCGCCGTGAGGAAAGCCGATCACAGTACTGGCGCGGACGCCGCTGCCGCAGAGAATTTCGGCGCAGCGGGAAAGATAGTGCGGCTGGATGCAGACGCTGCCTGTCTGGTAGGCCAGGGCGAGCTGACAGCCGATCTCGAAGGCTTCGAGGGTGGTGTCCGGGCGGAGCAGTGAATGATCGATCATGCGTGAAATGTCATGGTAGGAATACGTCATGCTACCACTCCCCGCCGCGGCTGAATTTTTCACGTGCATTCTGCTGGAACTTTCCGGAAGCATCACCCAGCTGTTGCAGGATTTGTTCCATGGTGAGTCCGGCAGTTGACCTTGCGGCCTGAATCACGGTTTCACACTCGTTGGTGTCCATGAAGCGGGCGGCTTCAAGAATTTCGGCGTGTTCGTCGCCGGTGAGCACGAGGAAGCCGTGCTTGTCGGCGTGAATCAGGTCACCGGGCTGCACCTTCCGTCCGAAGACTTCCACTTCACAGTTGAAGTCTACCGGCCAGACAGCTGCATGACCGACGCAGAGCCGGCGTGCGAGCGCCTTGAAGCCGGCGTTGGTCATTTCGTCGAGATCGCGAATGGCGCCGTCAGTGATCGTTCCCACGCAGCCGAGTGCCCGGTGGACGTTGGCGTTAACTTCCCCCCAGAAGGAACCGATGACGGCGGGTTTGTCGAGATCCTGAATCACCACGATTTTGGGACCGGGGACGGAAGCGAGGTAGTGTCTGTAATCGCTGACAGCCGTCGGACGCTGTTTGCGATGCGCGGGGTTGGATGGTTCTACTTTGAGTGTGACGGCGTAGCCGACCATCGGGCCCATCTGCGGCATGAAGTCCCGGGTTTCTTCGAGGTTCACGGCATCCCGGCAGTGGTCGCGTCGGGTGATCTGTTCCCAGCCGTTGAAGATGGTCGGCGTATTCCAGCGTTTCAGCTGGAGCAGATCGGAGTGACTGAGTGTGCGGGGATCAGCCATGCGGTGGGCCTTTGGAATTTTCTCGGGAAGAATCGACGAGCCGAACAGCGGGCGTGCGGTTATCGTTTGAGCCGTGCGATCACTTCATCGACAATGCGACTGACGGGGATGCGTTCCTGCAGGAGCGTATCGCGGTCGCGGATGGTGACGCACTGATCCTGAGCCGTGTCGCCGTCGATGGTGATGCAGAACGGCGTACCGATTTCGTCCTGGCGTCGATAGCGACGGCCGATGGCAGCCTGCTGGTCGTACTGGACGCTGAGTCCGGCAGCTTTGAGTTCGCCGTAAATCTGCATGGCGCGTTCGGGCATACCGTCTTTTTTGATGAGCGGAAAAACGGCGGCTTTGACGGGAGCGAGGCGTGGATGGAATTTCATCACCACCCGCTCCTGCATGGCTCCATTTTCGTCCGGCTGCTGATCTTCGTGGTAGGCTTCGCAGAGGAAGGCGAGCGTCCCGCGGTCGGCTCCGGCGGAAGGTTCAATGACGTGGGGAATGAAGCGTTCCCGAGTCTGATCATCGAAATAGCTCAGGTCCTTGCCACTGCCGCGATGTTTGGGCTGCCCGTCGGCTGTGCGTTCCAGTTCGAGTTCTCCGGAGGCATTTTTCGCGAGTTTGCCTTCCATGTGGGACCGCAGATCAAAGTCACCGCGGTGGGCGATGCCTTCGAGCTCTCCGTATTCGCCGGCATCCAGAAACGGAAACGCGTATTCGATGTCGGCCGTGCCCACGGAATAGTGAGCGAGCTCGTCCTGGTGATGGTCGCGGAGAATCAGACGGTCGCGGGTGATTCCGAGGTTCAGATACCAGTTGTAGCGGCGGTCCCGCCAGTAGGTGTACCAGTCGCGTGACTGTGACGGATGGCAGAAGAACTCAATCTCCATCTGTTCGAATTCACGTGACCGGAAGGTGAAGTTTCTGGGAGTGATTTCGTTGCGGAAGCTTTTGCCGACCTGGCAGATGCCGAAGGGCAGCTTCACGCGGGAGCTGTCGACGACGTTTTTGAAGTTGACGAAGATACCCTGAGCGGTTTCCGGGCGAAGGAAGGCGGCGTCTTCTTCTGAACCCAGAGCACCGATGATGGTTTTCATCATCAGGTTGAATTCGCGCGGCTCGGTGAGCCTGCACCCGGTGTGTTCGCCCACCATTTTGCTGGGCTTCTGCGGACACGGCGTGGAGGGCATGTGGTCCTGACGAAAGCGCCCCTTGCAGGCGTGGCAGTCGACCATCATATCGTGAAACAGGTCGTAATGGCCGGAACATTTCCAGACCTGAGGATGCATGATGATGGCCGATTCCAGCCCCACCATCTGAAATGTGGACGGCGCGCCTGACGGCTGCAGCAGTTCGTTGTGGGCCGAGACCATGTCGTGATACCAAACGTCGCGGACGTTCCGCTTGAGCTCGGTGCCGAGCGGGCCGTAGTCCCAGAAACCGTTCTGGCCACCGTAGATTTCGGAGTTCTGGAAGATGAAGCCTCTGCGTTTGCAGAGAGCGACGATTTTGTCCATGGAACGCGACATGAATAACAACTTCCCCGACAGGATACAGACCATGAAGACGGCAGGCGCATAGTTTGACGGGAACTGCATGGAGTGTCCAGGTCAGTTCGTGAAAGCCCGTTTCGCTGTCAAACGATGAGATCCGGTGAAAATCTGAGAGATGATGGAGGGGGGCAATGGTGGAGTGGTGCAGCGCTCGTCAATCTGGCATGCAAATCTGCCAAAAGCAGTCAACGCGGCCTGGAAACAGGTGCGTTTTTACAGATTCCATCACAGTTATGACGGAAACCGGCGGAGATCCGTCAAAATCGTGCATGAAGATGGTGGATTTTGATTGCATAGCTGACAAAGCGGGGTTGGGCAGGCATTTTCCGCTGAATGGCCCGCTCCCGTCGCTCCGGTCTGTATTCCTGCCGCGACTCCCGGTATGCTTCCTGCGGGCCAAGCAGCTTCCGCCGGCCCGGCGGTTCTCTGCCAGCGATCGGCAGCGAACCTCAGCAGCTCCGTTTCCCGCGGCGAACCAGGTGGCAGTATGCACGGCCGGAACACGCATTCATTCACGGATGTCGGTGAACGAAACTTCCTGATTTCCTCACGTCACCTGCTCTGGTGCGGGCTGCTGCTGATTTCCGCAGGCAGCCGGCTTGCGGCTGCTGCCCCGCTTCAGGACCCGCCGCAGACTGCCGCTCCCCCGGCTGCTGCAGGCAGCAGCGACTTTGCGGCGCTCCTTGCGGACCTTGCAGCCCCCGAATTTGCTCGCCGTCAGGCCGCCATCAGCCGGCTGCGCACATCCGCCGCAGAACCTGCCAGTCTGCTGCTCATCGAACAGCAGCTCCGGGAGAGTTCACACCCGGAGAGCGTTCGGCGTCTGATCGAGCTTCTTGAAACGCAGTTCCAGGCCTGCGACTACCGGTCTGCGGCGGCCACCAGCATCGCCGAACTGCTCGAACAGGCCGCGATCTCCGAACGCTGGTACGTATCCGAAGCCGCCCGCGCAGTACTCAGCCGACTCTGGAAACGCCGCGTCGAAGTTGCCGTCACCGAGCTGCAGCGACTCCGCGTACCGCTTGAACCCGGCGACCCGACAGAGCTCTGGAAGCACGATGGCAACGCCCGCAACTTTCCCTTCGATCCGGCCAGCACCCAGCACCTGCGGATCTACATCGACGAACACTGGCCGGCAGACCCCCGCGCGTTTGTGCTCCTGCGAAGACTCACCGAACTCTCCGTCTGGACTCGCATCGGCAGCGGCGCAGTCTCCGTGTATCAGCTGCAGGGGCATCCACTCACCGCCGAACAAACCGCAGAACTTAAAGGCATCTTCGGGGACCTGCGCGTGGAAGAGCGGGGGCGGGTGTGTCTGGGAGTTGTCAGTGAACCGGGGATGAATGACATCCCCGGGGCCATCATTCGGCGTGTGGAACCTGGATCCTCAGCCGATCTGGCCGGGCTGCAGCCAGGAGATCTCATTCAGTCCGTCGGTGGACGGCAGGTTCGGGACTTCCAGGAACTCGTGACGCTGCTGCGTGACTACAACGTCGGCGATAAAGTCACACTGCGTGTCCGCTCACTCAGGTTTTCCGCGGAAGAATTTCCGAACCGTCCGCCGCGAGTTTTCAGAATCCAGCCAGCGATTCCCAATCCCCCGGTTCCTGAACCGCCGCCGGAAAAGCAGCCGCAGCCTCAGCCCGACGAGAATCCTGATCCCACAGCCCCGCGGGATGTTGAGGTGGTTCTGCAGGGCTGGTACGACCCCGAACTGATCAAACGGCCGGTTCCTTAACTGGACAGCGCCAGGTTCGAAGTTCCGTTGGTCCGTCCCGGATGGTGCAGCACGTCGAAGACATGGATTGGTTCTGGTATTGAACACCCTTATTTGGTGACCGTTCACAGCAGGACGACGGCAGACCAGAACGCGAACCCGGAGCTCCCGGACGGGCTCGCCCCGTCTGAAGCCAATGTTCGCCGGCTACCCCGCGGCAGCGCGAATCCGTCGGGGGTTGCGGTGGTGTTGGCGGCGTGGGGTAGCTGCGAACCTTGAGCTCCGACG
Organism: uncultured Chitinophaga sp.; assembly: GCA_964561125.1. GTDB lineage: Bacteria > Planctomycetota > Planctomycetia > Planctomycetales > Planctomycetaceae > SXXK01. The sequence goes on from CAZLOQ010000318.1 coordinate 5,102, forward strand.
GGGCAAGCCCGTCGGGGGCTTTAGTGGCGTTGGTGGTGTGGTGTAGCTGGGAACCTTGAGCTCCGACGGGGCAAGCCCGTCGGGGGCTGCCGGGGTGTTGGTGGTGTGGTGTAGCTGCGAACCTTGAGCTCCGACGGGGCGAGCCC
>CAZLOQ010000319.1:0-5185 GCA_964561125.1 uncultured Chitinophaga sp.
GTCGGTGGAGAACTGGCGGGTTGCGATCGGACCCCGGAAATTGGTTCTGCGAACAAAGAGTCGCCATGGGGGACTCGATCTGTTGGAAACAGTCAAAAACACCTGGGAAAACAAGAAACGCCGAGAGGGGTGACTCTCGGCGTTTTCTGTTGACTGCTGGGTCTTGTTTTCCCGTAGAAAAACAGAAAGCTCCCCGAACGAGACCCTCTTCGTGACAACTCGCGCTGTTCCACAATTGTGTTCACGACGGTAACTCATTACCTCTGGGTTGCCGCGAACACTCCTTCGGATTGGGCACCTGTCCACCCGTGAGATGCAAGATTGCGGTGCTCCGGGCGGATCAAGACCCGGCAGTTCATCCTCTTGTCACGGAAGGGACGTAATTGCGGTTGCTCCAACACCACATGAATAACGTTTTTGGTGTTCCGGTTGTCCGGAGTGTTGTCACTGCACTTCGCACGACGAACGCTGTTCGGCTCGTAGACCCAGGAGCCGCCCCACAAAACGCGACAGACAATACTGATGGCCACGCCACTTAGCCAGGCAATCCAGATCGAAGCCTGTAATACATCTCCCAGAGCCTGTCAATCTCGCCCCTATCTATAACATCGATAGGCTTCGATCCCCCGAATGCCTGACATGGCGTGCTGAACCATGTACCAAGTGACGCCGGATCGACGACCTCGCTCAAAGACTCGCAGAGCCGTTGGACTTCAATGTAGTTTCTCTGGAGTTTCTCAACTTTCGTGGATGTTGTCTCAATCTGTGCAATTGCGCGAACTGACACGTTCACAAGTCGTCCAAAAACCTCCCTTGTCAACCCCAGCTTTGCGCGTAATTCAAGCTTGGACTCGCCCCCCACCTCCACAAGCCGAACGCCGTGCAGTCCTTGAATCTCATTGATTTTTGCCACACCTTTGATGCCTGATTGAGTTCGCCCCTTCACCCTCGTTGCCATTGCAATTTCCCCTTTCCCACAGCAACACAGACATTAAATCATTCGAAAAGTTCGTACCCCAACGAAACTCAACGATCAAACAGGAACCAAAACAGCACCCATAGATTTGTTGCTGAGTAAAACGTATCGTTTCCTGCTGTCGAGGTGCACCATTCCCAGACATTGCCGTGCATGTCGACGCGACCTGCCAGTGCTCGCTCGTTGCTCAGTGTATCGGACTTCCAGCATCGCGTCAAGCAGAAAAACATGCAAAATTGCATGATTACTGACGTGATCTCCAAATGAGCATTGGGTATTTATACCACATGCCAGTGAGTGGATAGATGCAGAATTCGACGCTTCCAACTCTGCAGAAGTGTCTATTACCAGTCGCTGCTACTGCAGCTTCGAGACAGTCCTGATGCATTGTTCGTGCAGGAGGGCAGGCACGTTCGAGTACTTTCCGCCACGGGGCATTGCCGTCCTGATTCATTGCTTTCTTCAGGATTCGAAGTGCAGAATTTTGAAAACTGGTGCCCAACCTCCATCCGGTGGCGGGAAATTGCCCCGGGTTCTGTCACAAGACTCAGATTCGAGGTTCCCCGCCACACAGGAAAACTTTCTGCGGCCATTGACTCGACACGGACAGCCGGAATCCCGGTGAGAAGAGTGCCTTCAAGTCTGGTCAGCGCCCGCAGGCCAATTCCGCGGGTGGGGTGGAAGATCCCGTTCTTCCATCGGGCTCAGTTCACTGGAACGGAGCAGGTTCTCTGGAAAAACCACGAGATTCTTCCCTTCGCGATGCCTCGCGGACGGGACCAACAGTCCCTCAAAACCAGCATTTCTTGCCCCTTTGCCAACCATCTGTGATCGCGATTTTTTTCCGTTAGCCTGAATTGCCTGCCAATCTTCGCTTAAAATCTTCTCCAAAGTAATCCCTAATAATCGAGGGATCGATTTCTCAGTCAGGTTCAGTACTCGATCAATACGAATGCTGACACCTGCTATGACACGAGGCTTAATTACACCAGCAGAGAAGCCGTATCTAATAAATTCCGCATAGCATTCATGAACAGCCGTTAATGGATCCAAAGACATATAAATAGCTTTTATTCCCACTGGATTCCAACGTCCGCCATAGTAACTCGCTCCCTCACCAGAAACAATGTCTCCTTCGTTTGCGTACCGCACACCGGCTGACCGAAAAGCACTCATATGAATCGATTGCGCTTTTTCAAGGCAATTGCGGATGCGATCGAAAAGCTTTCTTTCGTCGTCCAATTCCCTGGTCATCGATTCACCCTCTTCAATCGGTCTGTTATTTCGAACACTATTCAGTGTATTTTGCAAAACTGAACAGTGTTTCTGACCAATTCAGATGCCATGGATATCTGCATCAGAAATGCGTTTCAGCAATAAACGGAATGGCTGAGCCACCGGCACCCGCCAAAGCTGGATATCCTGACTCATCCGATTGAGATGTCTCATAATTTCGGCTTCTTTCCGTTTGGTTCCGAAACTCTGGTTTTTCTCCGGAAGCGTCGATTCCGTTGCGGCGCACCTATTTCTGCTCGCGACCATGCAGGACAGTCGATGTGTCGCCGTCCGCGATACTGAAGACCTTGCCTTGAAAGTCATCTGGCAGCGGGAAAATCAGCCAGGTGAATAGCAGTGATCCAAGGAATCGCATCGGAAAACCCTCATGCAGGAAAGACGCATTAAGGTATTGCACCACCAACACGGAAGAGATTCAAGGGAAAACGTCCAGGGCATGCCCTGTGCAAACCCGCGCGGGCCTGGGACTTCGGCCCGAGAGATTGACACAGTCGTCGTCGGATTGAGTACAGTAATATCCGCTCCTGCGCCCATGTGCTCGGCAATTTTTTCCTGCACGCTTGTGCGCTAGCTCGTTTTGATCTGCGTGGTCAACTTCCCGGTCGCTACGCCTGAAGGCCGGCCACCCGCTCGTACCATCCCTCGTCCTCTGGTCCTCGCATGAACGCCTGCCCGTGGTACGCGTTCGTCTGGCCCCAGCGAAAGATGCAGGACGGCGAGTCCAACTGGCAGGGGTCGCTCGGAGCTTCAATCGCGGTCAGGCGAGCGATCAGTTGCTGATCGAAATCTCCGCGTTTGGTCATGGGCCAGCCATCAATTCGATCGAAGGCTTCCCGCCGGAACGCGAGGCTCGCGTGGAATCTGCCTGTGGCGTCTTCCACTTCGTGCTTGCCAGTGTACGTGCTCAGCACGCTGGATGGTTTTGACCACAAACGCCCCTCCATCGCCCGCACATGCGTACTGATGTGGTGTTGCAGGTAGATATCGTCGTCCTCCCAAACAACCAGAATGTCCCCCTGTGCCAGACCGGCAAGGGCGTTGAATTTCTCCGGCAACGAGCGGAAGCGGCGTGAAATGCTGATGATCTGCCAGCCATCGCCGGTTTCGTTTTTCAGCTCGCCGGCATCGTCGAGGATGATCAGCTCCCGGCGATCCGCCGGGTAGTCCTGCGTGATGAAACACGGGATCGTGTTGGCCATCATCCGGGGTCGACGGTATGTGGGGCACAGGCAGGAGACAAACGGCAGCTCACTGGACATCAGACACCTCCAAATTCCATTTTCCAGGGGGGCATTCACTGGATCGCCACGAGGCTTTCTCTCGAGGTGACAGCCACAAACCGTGCAGCGGTCGTCGTTTCGCAGTTCACAAACTGAACAGGTCTCCAGCCGACGCTGGAGTTCCGGTGCATCCGCTTTCTGCATCCCGTCAGCCACATGGGCAGCGACCGCTCGGGCCAGGTTGGCAGCCATCGTGATTCGCCCGGGAAGAACCGGTTTATCAGCTTTGTCCCGACTGATCACTGTCAGTCCGTGGTTGACCTGCGTGTGGTAAATCACAGACCACTCGGGATTTGCCTTGAGAAACGCTCTCAGGGCCACGAGCAGCCCCGGGCCTCCGTCTTCGCCGCGTTCCCCGAATGTTCTTCAGTCAATCGATTTTTTCTGTACGCCATCGACTTGTGTCGGTATATTTGTCGAATCGAGAAGTTGACCGGGCTTGACTGAGCTGGAGTACGAGACGTGTTTGCCACTGCATGGCCATTCATTGAACTGAATGAGGCGGGTGTCGCCTTGATTCAGGGGACTCAGACGAAAGTGACTGAAATTGTCGCCTGCCATCTTGCATACAGTTGGGATGCAGAACAGATTCATCGCCAACTGACAGGACTTTCATTGCCACAGATTCATGCAGCACTGGGTTACTACTACGAACATAAGAAAGACGTTGACTTGCTGCTTGAGCGTTCCCGTGAGGCGGCAGAGGGTCTGCGTCGAAGAGTTGAAGATTTGTCACTGATGCAGCAGATTCGTGACAGACTCGCCACATGACCATCTGTTTGTACATGGACCATAATGTCATTCGTGCCGTTGTCGATGGCTGTCGCAGCAAAGGACTTGATGTACTCACCGCATATGAAGATGGCTGGCACGAAAAAAGTGACCTCGAAGTACTTGCTCGAGCCGCATCATTGGCGCGGATTGTTTTCACACAGGACACAGATTTCATCGTCCTCGCTGCGGAGTGCCAGGCCCTCGACGTTCCATTTTCAGGTGTTGTTTTTGGGAGGCACGGGGACATTTCGATCCGAAAAGTCATCGATGATCTCTTCCTGATCTGTACTGCTCTCGATGTTGAGGATCTGTCAAACAAGCTGATCTGGTTACCGTTGTAGACATCTCGGCATCTGAGCTCGGTCAAGGTCCGTCCGTGGCCTGTCAGTGAACAGCACGTCGCACGGCTCGATGTCCACAGACAGCGAGTCCCCCTGAACAAAGGAAAACGCCGTCGCCTCCTGCCGGGATTTCAGCACGTCTGCCACGGGATCCTGCTGCAGGTCGTAAGAAATCATATGGTCGGGGCCAGCACTGGGCGGGGAATTCCAACCCTGCACCGGGCACCTGATCCTTCAATTTCCGCAGCAAATTCACACCTTCGAATGCTCATCTCGACCGATTTTGCCAAAATCAGGGGAGCTGGATCATACATAGAGGCATGGTACTGAGTTGCCATGGGGTGGAGGTTGATCATGAATGAAGAGTGGCCATCGCTGATTACGATGGAACCGGGCAAACGCGGTGGCCGGCCATGCATTCGTGGCATGAGGATAACTGTCTTCGACGTGCTGTCTTACCTGACGGCAGGCATGACTGTCGACGAGTTACTCGATGACCTGCCGTATCTCACGGCTGA
>CAZLOQ010000320.1:0-5185 GCA_964561125.1 uncultured Chitinophaga sp.
CGAGGAACAAGGCACGAGGAACAAGGCACGAGGAACACGGAAAGAGGGGCAAGGCAGCCGGGTTTCCGGTTCCGACAAAGAGATGTGCACCGGAAAACGAGTCATTCCCCGGGTTTAGGGTTGGATCTTTCTGGGAATTTCCCGAGTTCAGCCAGCATGGATCTAATCGCAACTGCAGCAGGGCGATTCATGCCCAACACTTCAACCGTACCCCTGCCACAGGGCGACAGGCCAACCACACACCATTCAAAAGTCCACGAAAAATGATCCTTCCACACCTCGGATCTCGGGTTGAAGATCGGAACTGCCTCACCGGATTCCGGGTCGACGACACTTGTTCGGGCTCCCTTTTTCAGTGAGCACGTCACACAAGCAAGAGCCAGGTTTTCAAGGGTGGTCTGACCACCTGCTCGTCGCGGCTCAATATGATCAATGTGAAATGTGGCTTCCTGGCAGGACTGCGGAAGTTGACAGTACTCGCAGCGATTTGTGGCCCGGTCACGGACAATTCTCGCGAGTTCAGCGGGAATCTGTGTCCGAGACATTATGCTGACCGTTTCTGCACAGCTTCCGCTCGCAGGCGCATGAGTGACAGCATGTCCACAAGTTGCACCAAGGCCTCTGCCTCACGACGCTCCTGCGAGGAAAGGCTACCCTGTTCGTCCTGCCGGTCCAACAGATCCTGCAGACGCTCATGCAGTGCCTCAGGGAGTTGCAGCGCCTGCCAATCTTCAGGTAATTCCAGCTCAACAGTGACTGTACTCATGCTGCGCCTCCGAATTCGTTTGTCAGTTTGAATTCTATCACACGGAAGGAATCGTCGCATCCCCATCCCAGGCAGGCTGGGCAAAGACCTGCCAGAAACCCACCGATCCGCGGGCGTCCGAGCCAAAATCCTACCAAAGACTCGTCTCGTTTTCCCCATGTATTTCACAAAAAAGCCTTCACGCCCCCCCCTTATGCAACACGCGGGACAGTGGGCCTCATAACGTCTTTTGAAACCACGCCAGTCGGCTCGGTGATTGCAGCGTTGCCCGGTGGCCAAAGGGCCTGTTGGGACACGGCTGTGCTGACCGAGAGGCTGGTGGTGCGTGAATGGTTGTTTCTTTGAACCCGGTTCAACAGGAAAGCGAGGTGCCGTATGGCAAATCGACCCATTCACGAAATTCGTCTCGGTAAAGTGAAGGCTGCCATCTGGCGGAACGAAACGGACTCCGGCATACGCTACAGCGTCGCCATCGTCCGCATCTTTCGCACAGACAATGGCTGGGAATCCTCACCGTCTTTCGGTCGGGATGAACTGCCGCTGGTGGCCAAAGTGGCTGATCGTGTCCACTCGTGGATCTACGAACAGAATGACCGGTCGGACAGCGTTTCGGCCTGCAGCTGCCTCCGCCGCAGCAGTTTTCAACGCTGGTTCATGAACTGGCCCACGAACTGCTGCACCACGGACCGCAGCGCGAGCAGTTGTCCAAAGCAGTGCGGGAGACGGAAGCGGAATCGGTCGCGTATGTGGTCTGTCGGGCCATCGGGCTGGAATGTTCCACTCGAGCGGCCGACTACATTCAGCTCTGGTCCGGATCCGAACAAACACTGCAGTCAGCAGAGCTCCGCGAACCACTGGCAGTCCGCTGCTCCCCGTGGGGGTGGCGGCAGATCAGGTGGCAGAAGGGAGTTTTGTATGACGATGACTCAGCCTGCCCGAGTCCCGCAGCCGGGTGACCTGATTCAGGTGCAACGTGGAAGATTGAGGACCGCGACGGCGGTCGGAAGATTGTGCCTGAGATTCCTTTGCTGAGCGGTCCGGATCTGATCCGGCTGATGCGGAGGAATCGAGTCACGATGCCGCAGTTGGCAAAACGCCTGTCGATGTCTCAGGATCGCATTCGGCAACGAAAGTTCACTGCTGCCCAGCCCGGCGAAAAGGAAGAGCCGCCGCAAGTCTGCAAAGACCAACGGCAACTCAACCCCCGCCCCCGATGTCACCCCGTCAGACACAACTGACAGGGAAGTCTTCAAATTCCCCTCAGCTAACCACTCCGACCTGACACCGGCAACAGGTCGGACATAGTTATGTCCGACCCTGTGTACGCATGTTTCGCTTTGGGTGTTTTTCTGAGTATTTTCCAGACTTTTTTCGCCCATGGCATGCTGTTTTGCCCCCTTGGGCTTTGGTAGAATCTCCGCTCCTGCGGGATCCCGGCAGTGATTGCTCAAGACTTCTCTTCAGCCGGATCCGCCGCCAGCCTGTCCTCCACAAACGATGAACGCCACAGGATGTGGAATCATCCGCCCCACTTCACGCACCCGGCAAGATGTCAATCATGGCTGCTCTGGAACTGTCGGAAAACGACATTGCCACCCATAATGTGCCCGAACAGGGACAGGTGGTGCAGGTTCGATCACGTCAGTGGGTGGTGACTCACGTGAAACCGGGAACGCTGCCCGCTCCCGCCATGCAACTGCCCGGAAGTTCTGCTCAGACGCTGCTCACGCTGGCGTCCATCGAAGACGACGGTCTGGGTGAAGAACTGCAGGTCGTCTGGGAAATCGAACCAGGGGCCAGAATCGTCGAAAAGGTGGCCCTGCCCGAACCCACCGGGTTTGATTCCCCGCAGACACTGGATGCGTTCCTCGATGCTGTTCGCTGGGGAGCATCTTCATCCGCCGACCACAAGAACATTCAGGCTCCGTTCCCCAGCGGCATCGAACTGGAAGACTATCAGCTGGATCCGGTCGTTCGAGCCATCCAGATGCCTCGCGTCAACCTGCTGATCGCCGATGACGTCGGCCTTGGCAAAACGATCGAAGCCGGCATGGTCGCCCTCGAGCTGATGCTCAGGCACCGCGCTCGTCGAATTCTGATCGTCTGCCCCTCATCACTGCAGATCCAGTGGAAGGAACAGATGCGAGACAAGTTCGGCCTCGATTTTCGCATCGTAGATTCCAGCCTGATGCGAGACCTGCGTCGTCGCCGAGGCATTCATGTCAATCCGTGGTCCCACTTCCCGCGCCTGATCACCAGTATCGACTTCATCAAACGCGAACGGCCCATGCGACTGTTCCGTGAAACTCTGCCTGCACCCGGCGAATCCATCTACCCGCGAAAATATGACCTGCTGATCGTCGACGAAGCCCATAACTGTGCGCCGTCCGGAGTCGGTCAGTACTCGGCCGATTCGCTGCGAACTCAGACGCTGCGACACATGGTGCCGCACTTCGAACACAAACTGTTCCTGACAGCCACTCCGCACAACGGCTATCGCGAAAGTTTCAGTGCCCTGCTGGAACTGCTGGACAATCAGCGATTTTCACGAATCAGCGATCCGGACCGTCGGCAGCTGGAAGCAGTCATGGTCCGCCGCCTGAAAAGCGATCCGTCGTTCGCCTTTAATCACCTGGGAATGCGCCGCTTTCCACCTCGCATTCTGAAGCCCATCGAAGTGCCGTACTCGGACGAAGAACGCAGTGTCCACGCGACTCTGAAGGAATACACACGACTCCGAACGTCCCACGCCGAAGATCAAACAGAACGCTTTGCGACTGAGTTCGTGCTGAAAACGCTGAAAAAACGTTTGTTCTCCTGTCCTGCAGCATTCCTGACAACTCTGACGCAGCATGAGCGTTCGCTGGTCACAGCCCGCAAGAAGGTGGCTCGCCCCACCCAGCGGTCGCTGCAGCTGGAACTGGATCGGATGGACGAAGATTACGCGGACGACACCGAATACGACGATGCCACCGCTGATGCTCTGGACACCGCCACACGTCTGTTCCGAGAACCGACCGACAAAGAACGGGCACTGCTGAAGACCATGCGAGACTGGGCGGATCGGGCTTCAGGCCAGCGGGACTCCAAAGTTCGCCAATTGATTGAATGGCTGAAGACGCACCTGAAACCCGGCGGAAAATGGAGCCAGGAACGGGTCATCATTTTTACGGAATACCGAGCGACTCAGCATTGGCTGCAGGAAGTTCTTGCCAGTGAAGGCTTCACCACCGGCGACCGTCTGCTGACAATGTACGGTGGCATGGACCCGGAGCTGCGAGAAGAAGTGAAGGCCGCATTTCAGACGGCCCCCGACATCAGCCCTGTGCGAATTCTGCTGGCCACGGATGCTGCATCGGAAGGTCTCGACTTCCAGAACTTCTGTTCTCGCCTGATTCACTATGAAATTCCGTGGAATCCAAACCGGATGGAACAGCGGAATGGTCGTGTCGACCGGCATGGCCAAAAGGCGTCTGAGGTGCTGGTGTATCACTTTGTGGGCCAGGGCTACGCAGAACGCCAGAGCCGCCAGTCCGGTGGCACTGTATCCGATATGGATGCGGATCTGGAGTTCCTGATGCGGGTGGCGTTGAAGATTGAGACTATCCGGGAGGACCTTGGCAAGGTTGGGATGGTAATTGCTCAGCAGGTGGAAGAAGCCATGCTGGGTCGCCGCACGCGACTGGATACGGAAAAGGCCGAGAAGGAATCCGAGCCGATTCGTCGGATGCTGCGATTTGAGCGGGATCTGCAGAAGCAGGTGCAGGCGTTGATGGCCCAGTACCGGGAAACGCGTCGAGAGCTGCGGCTGTCACCTGAAAACATCGCGCAGGTCGTGCAGGTCGGTTTGTCGCTGGCAGGACAGCCGGGATTGGTGGCGGGTGATGAGTGGCGGGTGGAAAAAGAAAACGCAGGACGTGACAGCGTGCGTATTGCGGTCGAGTCAAAGAAGCAGCGCGGCAGCCGTTCCGGTGACCCCAGCTTGGCGGCCGAAACGTCCCCCGCATACGCCCTCCCGTCTACCACCCACCACCCACCCCGCCTCTACACTCTGCCACCACTCAAAGGCAGTTGGGCAGCCTGTGCGGAAGGTCTTGAGCATCCGCACACAAAGGACGTTCGTCCGATTACATTTGACGAGTCGGTATCACGAGGCCGCGACGACGTGGTGCTGGTGCATTTGAACCATCGTCTGCCGCAGATGTGCCTGCGATTGCTGCGAGCGGAAGTGTGGGCCGACAAAGGGCGATCGAAGCTGCAAAGGGTTGCCGCCCGAGTTGTTCCCAATGACGTGCTGGAGGTACCTGCCGTCGTTGCTCATGCTCGATTGGTTGTCATCGGTGGTGACAGCCACAGGCTGCATGAAGAGATCATCGCAGCCGGCGGCTTCATCAAGGATCAGAAATGGGGCGGCAGGCT
>CAZLOQ010000321.1:0-5028 GCA_964561125.1 uncultured Chitinophaga sp.
GCAACGCTCAAAGAGCACCCCTGAAAGTCAACTTAGCAGCCAGCGCGGAACTCCGGTCACACCCCATCACCATGGCCGCCAACCTGGCCCGAGCGGTCGCTGCCCATGTGGCTGTCAATTCACTGGTACACAATTCCCGGAAATCTCGAAGTTGCTGTCCTCTGGAAATCGGGGTACAATTCAAGCGTTTGAGGAGATCGCAGTATCCCCGGTGCCAACGAATCCGCGGCGTCCCCAATACCAGGTTCCGGGAGCAAATTTTGGTCAGGCGATGCCGCAAATGTGAATGACAACCCATGACTGCTCTGTTTCCAGCCTCCGGCACGCTTAAAGTGGACCGATCGGCGATCACCTTTGGAAGTGATTTTGATGACACTGAGCAGAGGCAATGGTGGCACCGACAAACTCCGGAAGCTCGCATCCAGCATATGCTTTTCCTGCGGAAAATGAACTATGGTGATGAGTCTTCCGCCAGACTTCAGCGAGTTCTTGAAGTTGCTGAATTGCCACCGATCCGCATCGAAGTCATGAATGAAATTGACGGCGTAACCTTCGAAGACTGCCGGCCGACGGCGATCTTCGCTGAATTCGACGGAATTCAGGTGCCCGTGATCGGACTCGCAGATCTTAAACGAAACAAACTGGCCAGCGGCCGACCCAAAGACATCGACGACCTCCAGCAACTTCCCTGAAGTTTAGTCGCAGCGATTTACGCCCCCGGTGGTTTCAGCATTCCGTGTCGATTTGGCCTTTCAGCGCGTCTTCCTGGCAAAATTGACTCTCACCGCCTCAACCCTGATCTGTCCCTCGCACACATTCGCAGGGTGCATTGCAACACGCCCGGATTTGTTGTTTCCTGCCTGTGCCCCACGTACCGTCGGCCCCGGATGATGGCCAACACGATCCCGTGCTTCATCACGCAGGACTCCCCGGCGGATCGCCGCGAGCTGATCATCCAGGACGATGCCGGCGAGCTGAGGAACGAAACCAGCGAGGGCTGGCAGATCATCAGCATTTCACGTCGTTTCCGCTCGCTGCCGAAGAAATTCAACGCCCTTGCAGGCCTGGCACAGGGAGACATTCTGGTTGTTTGGGAGGACGACGATATCTACCTGCAACACCACATCAGCACGCATGTGCGGGCGATGGAGGGGCGTTTGTGATCAAAGCCGTCCAGCGTGCTGAGCACATACCATTCCACGCGCGCCTCGCGTTCCGGCGGGAAGCCTTCGATCGCATCTCGGCTGGCCCCTGACCAAACGCGGAGATTTTGACCAGCAACTGATCGCTCAGCAGACCGCGATCGAGGCTCCGGGCGACTCCGGCCAGTTGGATTCGCCGTCCTGGATCTTTCGCTAGGCTCAGACAAATGCGTACGACGGGCAAGCATTCATGCGAGGACCAGAGGACGAGGGATGGTACGAGCGGGTGGCTGGCCTTCAGGCGTAGCGACCGGGATTAGTCGCTTTCACAGTCGCGACCCAGAGCCTAACGTGGGGGGCTTCCGGCGTTCCTGTTTGCAATTTAGTCTGCAGACATCGGGCCAACAGCCTCGCCGTTCTCTGAGAAGTACCACTCGGTCGGCATTGACAGTAGCCGTCTCGGTTGAGGGACTGAATTGAGATGCCTGACGACCACGATCACCCGGCGGCGGGAGACGTTTCACTATTGTCAGGAGCGGGACTACCGCCGCTCGGGTGCATTGGCTTGTTCGCCGACGGTCCACTCCACGCTGGTCGATCCGATGCTGCCTGGCGCCGTCGAGCATCTGCGAGAATGGCACTGATGTCGCCGCCAAACTTTTCCGCCAGGCGTTCTCGTGTTCGATGTATCTCTTCAATGGTAGAATCAACATCAGCTTTTTGGATCATCCTCAGCCATCTCCTCAGGTGTGCAAATGATTGGTATTGGAACGCCAGGGTCATTCAATACCCTGTGGATCCTTGGAAGAATTCTGGCATTGGCAATGTGGCGACAATTCCAGGTTAACAGGTAGTCTACCCGATGGTACGCCGTCATCGCGATGTGAAGAGCGTCAAATAGTGCCTTCGGAGGAAGAATTGCGCGAGCCATCATTTCATGTGCGATTCGCTCAATTCCTGGGTCGGCAGTCAGCAGCGGGATACCGTCAAGCAATTCGAGACGCTGGGCGGAAAGATCAGTGTCACCATCAGCGGCTTCATCAAGCACGTACTGCGACGTCACCAGTTCATAGTTGGCCCGTTCCTCGTTCCACCACCTGTGTGTCAGAACCTGACGTGCCGCTGCCACAACCTGAGTACCTGACTGCTGCCTCAGATAGCTCACAATCGATGTTTCAATGTAGATCGTCGGCATGAGATCAATTCACGCGGCGAACAGGTACTCGACCGCCGAAGTGCGGCAGAATATCACCGCAATTTTGCGGTGCGGCATGGACTTGTCAACTCTGATGCGTCAAAAGCTCAGATGGATTGCGACGGATCCTCCTGGAAAATCCATGCTGCACCACACCTCGCGACCATGCTATGCCGCACTCTTCACAATCGCGATTTGGCGCGCAACGAGTCACCGTTCCGTCGGCTCGACCGGGCGGCTCCAATGAGCGACTTATCACACAGAGCAGTTCTGCGTCGCCTGGGTCAGGCGGTTCATCCTGTTCCACGGCAAGCGGCATCCTCAAGACATGGGGCCGACTGAGGTCCGGGCGAATTCGGCGAGTTTGACAGGGTTAGGCGCCCCAAACGACTTCCGGTTGTATTGACGAAGGAGGAAGTACGACGCGTGCTGGTCCACGTGGAGGGGACACACGGGCCGATGGCGAGGCTGCTCTACGGGGTTCTTCTAACGCGACCACGCCGGACTCGCAGAAGGAAATTCAGTGCAGCCAATTTTTTCGAAGGAGACGCGGGGGAAGGAAATGAGCGCCTGCCCTGGTGGCAGTCAGCAGATTGCTGAAAATGGCGGTAACGAACCTGCTGTTCCCACTCGGGCCGAAGTCCCACGCCCCCGCGGGTTTGCAAGGCATGCCCTGGACGTTTTCCCTTGAATTTCCCGCGTGTTGGTCGTAGACAATCGGCGGCGAAGTGGTGTCCCACGATTGACCAATAGAGACGAACTCCGAAATTCTGTCATCGAATGTTAAACATTTCCATGCCAGGGCTGTGATGCTTGAACCGTCAGGAACCTGCAGGGCACAGCGACGTTCGTACGACCATGACTTACATGCACGTTTTGAATCGCGGAGGTAAGGGTGGTCGCAGTCCTGCAGACAGGCTGGCCATGAGTTTTGAGGGGGATCAGGCCGAAACAGCCTATCACTCCATGAAATCCTTGAACCTCTCGCAAGTGCCTGATACTATTCAACGCCGGATCGAAGCCAGCTTGAGTGACAGGCTGCGTCGATGCGGTCTGCACGGTTTAGGCTGATCCGTTTAAAAACAAGTTATGCCCCGGAGATTCATCATGAACGAGCTGACGCAACTGCTTGCCGATGACGAATGGCCTGAAGATGGAACAACCGGTCGCGACCTTGGTTGGTTCGACTTGGCGGAACTCGACTTGCCGTCCGGAACGCTTTGGGTCGGCGATCCAGCTTTCTCCTGGGCCGAGTTGGATGGCGGCGACGGCATCCGCATCACGCTCGAACGTGGCCGCTATGCCGTTAGCGCGTTCGTGATGGCCTTCGGCGGCGGCAACTTTATCGCACGGCTTCGTGTGTGCTGCGCCGGGACGACCAAGCCGACGCTCGGGGAAGAACTCGCCGAGGCAGGTACGGACAGCGCTGCGGTCGGCGTGTGCGACGCGGATCAAATGCTCGCCGCTTACCGCGCAGAGTTTGGTGACGACGGGGATGCCGCCGCGCTGTTCCTGGAAACCTTTGACTTTCAACGTGCCGGGCTTCTGCGTGTTGCCAGCGAAACCGGCCCCGCACTCGTATACGTCCAGAGCGGCTTTGGCGACGGTGCCGGGCCAGTAGTTGAGTTGCTCGACGGACAGCGCCGGGTTGGAGTCGAACTGCCATTCATCGAGACAGGCACGACGAGATAGCGACGGGCATAACAAAGCGGTCAACCGAAGCCGCCGATTACGCGGATTTTGAAATCCTGGTTTTTTGGCGGCGGCACCGTTACCGCTGTCGTTCGATCAGAGACTCCGTGCGAATGACGACCTTGTCAGGCCCCTTCTGAAACGTCCACTGAGTATACCGGTCGAGCCATCGAGGAAACCACTTTGCATCCCCTTCAGACAACTTCTTTACCTTCACCGCCACAAGAAACTGCTGAATGGACACAGCCGCTCCCCCGGAACGAATCAATCTGACACCCTGAAGACATGTCAATATCATCGATTATTCGGTACCACAGGTCAATATTGGAATATCCCAGTGGTGCACGTGATATTGGCGAATGACCCGTACCACGGTCTTTTGCCGTCCAATATCAGGATATCACGCGCTTTACTGTGTTAATAAAGAGTTATTGGCTCATAGAGACTCATTGCCGTGCGTTTTATTTCGCACAACCCCGATGTCCACTCAGCACGCCCCGCGTTATCGGAGCCGCAGGTGTCCCTGAATGTAATTCAACACCGAGCCGTGGAAGCTGTCGTAAACTGCAACGGTCTGCATATTTCGATCGACACTTCTGCGTTTCAGGAAAGCTCCACATTTGCCTATATTGATTCCGATTCGAGACTTGCCATTTCTGCCGGAAACACAGTCCATGCAATAAATGATCTCGAGGCGGTGAGCGTTGACGGGGTAATCGAAATCCCGGAACTACCACGCTTCGGCTGGCTTTCCGGCCCAGGAACCTGCTTGCATCTGGTTCCTGATCGAAAGGCAAAGCGGATTTCGTTCACGTCGGACGCTGACGGCGAATTCGGTGTCGAGATCTATTGACTCAATGGCAATTCTGGTTCTAAACTGAAGCTGGAGCATGTATACGCACTTATGTGATCTTCGCCTTCAACGGCCGGGCAAATAACAAGGTCGTGAACCGGAGCACTCATTCACGCGGCAACTGAAATCAAAGTCTTCCGTTCGTG
>CAZLOQ010000322.1:0-5025 GCA_964561125.1 uncultured Chitinophaga sp.
GGGCTTCAGCATTGAAGTCGAAGACGTCGGAAAATGTCCGACTGAGTGGCGAGATGGCAAGGTCGATGTCCGCAGCCACACCATCCTTCGTCACAAAGAAGGCTCCGGACGCACTCGCGCTGATCAGACCAGCGGCGGCACCTACGATGATGCTGGCATCCGCGAACATCGCCAGCCCGTCCCCGTTGATTTCCATCAGGAACATGCCCTGCATGCGGAAAAGTTCCGCGGTGGTACCGGGAATTCGCAATGCGACAAGCCCGCCGGCGCGGAAATAGGAGCTCTTTGGCTCGATCTCGATTGGCTGAGCGTTGGGATTTGTTTCGGAATAGATCGTGACCTTTTTCGAGCTGGTGTTGATTCCGATGACGGCATCCACATCGAAATCCAGGCCGGCCTTTCTCAGACCGGGGGCATCCATTTCCACAGACAACGCACATACCAGTCCGCTCAGACGCAAT
Organism: uncultured Chitinophaga sp.; assembly: GCA_964561125.1. GTDB lineage: Bacteria > Planctomycetota > Planctomycetia > Planctomycetales > Planctomycetaceae > SXXK01. The sequence goes on from CAZLOQ010000322.1 coordinate 462, forward strand.
TCTGCTTTACCGAATACTGTGACCCAGCCCAGCGGACCGAGGTCCAGAGTGGCATCAATCGGAATGACTGGACCGTTGGTTTCAATCTTGATGCGGAAGCCGGCGGTGATGTCAAAGGTATCGATAAGCGTAAGCGTCCCCTGTCCCATCATGACGATGTAAGACGAGGGCGCGTCATCCGGTGTGCCGTCGAGGTACGGAGCCCCCGCAGGTACGTAGTAGCTCTTTTTGTTCGGATCCCGTGACGCAGGCTGCAGACCCGCGATAAACTCCTGCGAGAGGAATCCACCATCAATAAACCGCTGCGGAACTGGCACTTCCTGGCGGATGCGTGTCATGTTTGAAACAAGGCGGAAAGTACCGGAGAGTTCCGCAACGTCCTTCAGACCGCCTGTAGCCGTGACCACAAGATCAGTGGCAAAGCCTTCTTCGACCAGTGCGAACACACCGAGTACGGTCATCTCGAAGACCCGCAACCCGCGGGGCCCGATCTGGAGTTCACCGGCGGCAAAGATCGTCGTTCGCTCGGTTTCAGTATCGAGTGAGAAGACGCCGCTGATACGGGCAACCTCGATATCCGTTCCGGGGATATTAAAGGCGAGCAGACCTTCGGCTTTCACGTCGACGTCACCGGCTTCGACAGTGATGGGCTCAAGCAACAGAGCATCGGTGAGTGGTTCGATCGTACGGTCTGTACTGGTCGTGTTCACCATCAGCCTTGCGCGGCCGGTCAGCGTGATGCCAACTGCCCGGAGTGCGGGGACATCGAGTTCGACGTCCATGGCAACGACAATACCCTGCTTTGTGAGTTCAAAGTACCCGCGAGCGGTGGCCTTACCCACATCCTTCAGCAGCAGTCCGCCCTCAGCCTGAATAAACAAACCAGTCGTACTGACTTCGATGCGAAACGCTGCTTCAACGGCGAAGACGTCGACAATTTTGAATTCGCCTTCGCCCTGAACAACGATGTAGGCTCCCGGCGCACGACTGCCGCCTTTCCACAACGGAGCGCCTCCAGGCACAACGTAGGAATAGGAAACCGCGTCCCCATCCTGAACCTTCCGAAGTCGATCCACGAAGCTGCCAGGCAGACGAACGACCTGTCCCGGTGCGACTCCGGAATCGGGTCTGCGCGCCATCAGGTCGGGTGGAATATAGCCGTCATCAATAAATTTACGCGGAATTCCAACTTCCTGATCCTTGCCGCTCACGTTGGTTACGATCCGAGCCATGCCGCTGAGTTCAATGATCTTTGAGACCCCTGCGCGAGCTGTGACTTCGAGATCCATCGCGAAGCCTTCACGGTTGAGGATGAACACCCCAATGGCCTGAAGATCAAGCAGTCGCATATCCGATGGCCCGATCTGCAGCGAGGCCATGGCAAAGAGTTCCAGATGATTTGGGGAGATCTCGATGGAGAACACACCATTCAGGCGGAACAGATCCATGCCGAACGTGGTGTCTTCGTTCCAGTCCGGCACATGGAAGTTGACTTTCCCGGCGGCCTGGAGGGCAAAGAGTTTAGGGGCGAGTGCGTAGGTTTCGGTCAGGTCACCGCCACCTTCTGCCTGGCCCGGCAGCGTCAGAGTTTCTCGCTTGATTTCATCAGTGGTGTTGATCTGCAGCAGAGCAAACAGGTCAGCATCCACCCCGATCGGCCGCAGCTTTTCGAAGTTGGTGTCGACTTTCATCACGCCCCAGAGGCCGGGCGTCTGCCCGGCGCGCATTTCGAACACGAAGCGACCGGAGACCGCGCCGATTGTGCCGAAGTACATCACATCTGCGCGACCGTTGAGGTCGAGCTGTACGCGGGCACTCGGGGAATCTGCGGAGATATCCAGACTGAGCCGTGCCTCGCCACTGAGCGACAGCAGCTTCAGGTCGTCGACAGCACCGTAGAGTTCGGCTGACCCGCTGACGATGATCTCGAAGCTGGCTGCGTTGCTGTAGACATTGAATGTTCCCTCGGCAGCCGCACCGAGATTTCCGGCCTTGTCTTTCCATTTGCCCGGCAGAAACCGCACATAAATCTGTCCGGGATCAAGTCGTCCTGCAAAACGATAACGCCAGACAGTGTCGGTGACCTTCTCTGCAATACCGTTAATTCCCTGCAGTCCCACCACATCAACTTCTTCGCCATCTTCATCCAGCTGATAGAGTTCAATTTCTGACTCTTCATCCGTAAGCGAAGCCTCATCCAGTCCCACACCGAAGAGATCCGGCAGCTCCACCTCGATGTAACCATTGGCGTTGATCTGGTTGCGGCCCACATTGGATCGATCTGCTGGTGAAAACATCACGGGTTTCAGTTCCCGCAGGACGACTTCTTCGGTCCAGCCGGTCAGCGTATGTCCGGCACTGTCGACGACTTCGCCGTCGACCACCGTGAGCAGGAATTTTCCGGGTTTGAATTCGCCTTCAAACGTATACCGGAATGTGAATTCATCAATCTGTTCCGGCACACCACTGATTCTGACACCCTTCGCCGCTTCGCCTGAAACGCGAAGTTCCGGACTGGCGTCCATAATCGATGCGAGAGACAGACTGTTTCCGCTGGTCGGCGTGAAGGAAATGTCGAAGGAACCCCGCTGTGTGAGCGCACTGCTGCCAAAGACGACCGCGGTCGGGTAGACTCGCGACGATCGCACTCCGGCTGCAGTGAACAACTCTGTTTCGCTGACATTCGCGATTGCATTGTTGTCCCTGATCGTGTCGGCCGTGAAGTGGAATGACACGGTTCCGGTTGCGAACGAACCGCTGAAGTAGTAGCGGTAGATACTGTCGGAAATCTGTTCGGCAGCGCCGTTGAACGCGACATTTGCTGCAGCATCTCCCGTGACAATAAATTCCGGGGCGTCGTCGAGCATTGTGCCGGGCTGAATATTGCTGCCCTGTGTGCCTTCCACCCAGAAGTCAACATAGCCGCGGGCATTCAGTTCCGCGACATCAGCCGCGGGCGATAAAAGACTGATCACAGGACCAACAACATTGAACACCTGGACCGTCTGCTGCGATGCACCGCCATCGACATGCGTAAATCCGCCTTCGCTGAATGTCACGGTCACTGGCCCGGTGCCGAACTGTCCGCTGAATGGGTACTTCCATGTGTAGTCATCGACTTTTTCCGGATTTTGTCCGATGGTAACTCCCTGCGCAGCGGCCCCCGAGAGCACAAATTCTGCGGCAGCATCCGTGATGGAAGCCGGATCCAGTTCGGCTCCCGGGAGAGGGATGAACCGCATGGTCAGGAAGCCGCCGGAGTTCAGGGTAAGAATGTCAATCTGCGCACCAGCCCGTGGTGTCGACAGCGTTCCCTCCGCCAGCGCCAGTTCAAATGTCTCTTCCTCGGCGGCGTTCTCCTTGTTATCAGTGCCTTTGAAGGCTCCTTCAGGAAACCGCACTTTGTACTGGCCCGGCACCAGCACGATGTCGGGCGGCAGCTGGTAGCGGTAGACATGTGGCTCCGTCGCCGTAGTTATATGTTCCGGGACATCCGTGATGTCAATGGTGGTGCCGTCTGGAAGTTCGAGTAGAAACTCGCTCTCTGCATCAGTAATGGACTGCAGATCCAGTGGCTTTGCGCCCGGCTGGAAGCTGATGTCAATATAACCCTGATCAGTCAGTTTCTTCAGGGAGATTACAGAACCGGCACCCGGGTTGGTCGTATTCGCGGTGGGCTTTTCGTTTGCGGGGTCTCCAAAGTTGATCTGCTGGCCGTTGGCCCCGAAGAAACGCATCTCAAATTTCCCCTTGAGGACGAGGAACTTGAGATCCGGCTTGTCTTCGAGCACCGGGGCATCGCCAAGAAACAGAACCTTGGCATTGCCTTTTGTGACCTGAGACAGGTCGGCATACATTTTACCCGAAATGACCAGTCGGTTGTTCATGAAGCGGAACAGGCCGCTTGCAAAGAGCTTACCATCGGTGCTCAGACGCAGTTCAACGCGACCATTGAAGCTTTCTGAGCTTCCCAGATGGGTGGAAGAAATTGTCGCAGCAGCCGTGATCAGCATCGGGGATGTGAAAGCCGCGAGGAAGCCGGGGATATTGGGATTAGCCTTGATGGCCTTGACCTGATTGACGACCTGCTGTTTCACCTGGGCAAGCCACTGATCCGAGTCGAGTTCGGTCGCGGGCGCAAAGGCTTTGTCGCGGAGTTCTTCAGGTTCCGTGATCGTGGGCAGGGACTTGAAGAATTCGATCCCACCAGTCATTTCATCGATTGTGATCCCGGTGAATACCGGTTCGACAACCAGCGGCGCCTTGACACTCACCAGGACTCCAAGCGGTCCAAGCTCGCTGAAGGCAAAGCGGACCTGGAAGCCTTTGTTCAGGATCAGCAGTTTGCCTTCCAGCCCGATAAACAGCACTCGATCGGAGACCGGTGTTTCCCGGTCGAAAGTATCGATCAGGTTGCCGTTGGAGTCGAGTCGGAGAATGCCTCCGATCAGCGCGCCGGAAACCTCAGCCGCTCCGAATTTCCCCCCAACCTTGACTGCAATCGACTCCAGATCCGTGACGGGGAATTTGCCGTCCTGAAGCAGTCCAACATCAATTCGCAGCC
>CAZLOQ010000323.1:0-4905 GCA_964561125.1 uncultured Chitinophaga sp.
ACTGTGCTTTCCGTCGTGATTACTCTGGCGGGGGGTATCGCTGTTTTTGCGCTCCCGGTGTCACAATACCCCGAGATCGCACCGCCGACGGTGGAAGTATCCACGACGTATCCCGGGGCGAATGCGAAAGTGGTGGCCGATACTGTGGCGTCCCCGATCGAACAGCTGGTGAACGGTGTTGAGGGCATGCTGTACATGTCGTCGCAGTGCACCAACGACGGTGGCTGGACACTCACGGTCACCTTCGCGCCGGGCACCGATCTGAACCTGGCTCAGGTGCTGGTGCAGAACCGCGTCGCGCTCGCTCAGCCCACCCTTCCGGAACTCGTCCAGCGTCGCGGTGTCACCGTGCGCAAAAAGGCTCCGGGGGTGCTCATGATCATCAACCTTTTTTCGCCGGACGGCCTCCGCGACAATCTGTACCTCAGCAACTATGCGACGATTCAGATGCGGGATGAACTGTCACGGGTTGAGGGAGTCGGTGACATCTCATTTCTGGGACGGCGGGACTACAGCATGCGTGTCTGGCTGGATCCTCAGCAGATGGCCATCCGCGGCATCAGTACTCAGGACGTCCTGCGAACCATCGAACAGCAGAATACTCAGGTTGCTGCCGGGGCGATTGGCCAGCAGCCGACAACATCCGGCCAGGTGTTCCAGTACACCATGACAACACTCGGGCGACTGGTGGACGAGGAGCAGTTCGGGAACATGGTCCTGCGTTCTGACAGTCAGGGACGGATGCTCAGGCTGCGGGATGTAGCGCGAGTGGAGCTGGGGGCAGCGGCCTACGATCAGGTTTGCACGCTGGACGGAGAGCCGTCGGTCGCTCTGTCGATTTATCAGCTCCCGGGCAGCAACGCGCTGCAGGTTGCGCGGGCGGTCCGGGAACGCATGGAGGAGCTGCGTCAGCGGTTTCCGGAAGGTCTGGACTACAGCATTGTTTATGACACCACGCCGTTTATCCGCGAATCCGTCCGTGAAGTGCTCACCGCGCTCCGTGATGCCGTGGTGCTGGTGGGCATCGTAGTGCTGGTGTTTCTGCAGGGCTGGCGTCCCGCTGTCATTCCACTTGTGGCAGTCCCGGTGGCCATCATCGGGACATTTGCTGCAATGCTGGCTTTTGGCTTCAGCCTGAATGTGCTCACGCTCTTCGGTCTGGTGCTTGCGGTCGGAATTGTGGTGGATGACGCGATTGTGGTGGTCGAGGCTGTGGAACACAATCTGGCGGCTGGAATGCAGCCGCGTGAAGCAGCGCTGCGGGCGATGGATCTGGTGGCCGGGCCGGTCATCGCTGTCGGCCTGGTGCTCACGGCCGTCTTTGTTCCCTGTGCCTTCATCACTGGAGTGGTAGGTGAATTCTTTCGCCAGTTTGCGGTCACGATTGCGATTTCCACGTTGATTTCCGCATTCAATTCTCTCACGCTCAGCCCCGCACTGGCTGTGCTGCTGCTCCGCCCGCGTCCGGCCGGTCGTCGTCCGGAACCGCTCCCGCGAATCGGCGTAGCTCTGCTCGGGGCGTGGCTGTCGGCAACGCTTCTGCACCCGGCAATGCTGCAGCGATTCCCTGTTTCCGGTCTCCCGGGCTGGCTCTCGGGGACACCCGGCCTCGTGGCGTTTGCCCTTGGCGGGTTGTTTGTTGCGGGTCTTTGCAGCCGGCTCATCAATCGGCTGCTGGGAGCTGGCTTTGCAGTTTTCAATCGCGGTTTTGACCGCAGCACCGGTATCTATGCGATGATGGTTCGCGGATTGCTCCGCGTGAGTCCGCTTGTGCTGTTCCTTTACATGGCTCTGGTCGCCGGCACATGGGAAGTGTTTCGGCAGACCCCCAGCGGATTCATTCCGCCGCAGGACAAGGGGTATCTGGTGCTGAACGTGCGGCTGGCCGATTCCGCGGCGCTCGATCGCACACAGTCCGTTATGCGACGTGTTGAAGAACTGGTGGCGGAGGTCCCTGGAGTACGTCACACGGTGGCGATTGCAGGCCAGTCGCTGCTGCTGAATACGGCGTCCGCCAACTTCGGCTCCATGTATCTCATGCTGGATGATTTTTCGGAACGCATGCCGCTTGGGCAGACAGCTGACAGCATTGCTGAGGAAGTCCGCACGCGGCTTGAATCCGCGGTAGCGGATGCTGAAGTGCACCTGCTGGGAGCACCGCCGATCGAAGGCCTGGGAGCTGCCGGTGGTTTTCGTGTGGTCATTCAGGACCGCGGTGAAAACGGCCTCGAAGTGCTCGAATCCGTCAGTGAAGCGGCAGTGGAAGAGGGCTTGAGAGACGGGCGTCTGCGGGATCTGTTTTCGGGGTTTCGAGCCACCACGACCTGGCTGGAACTTGAAGTTGACCGCGACACTGTCCGCAAAATGGGCCTCTCTCTGGGTGATGTTTTCGGTGCTCTGCAGGTGAACTTCGGTTCGTTGTATGTGAATGACTTCAATCGCTTCGGCCGTACGTGGCAGGTCAATGTTCAGGCTGATGCCGACTACCGGATGCGGACTGAGGATCTGCGGCGAATGTTTGTCCGTTCGCCGAGCACAGGAAGTGTGCCGCTGTCCACTTTCATTACGGTCCGTCCGGTTCCCGGGCCACTCATGATCTACCGGCATAACCTGTATCCTGCGTCATTCGTGAATGCAGATGCGCGGGCTGGGGTGAGTTCCGGTGAGGCGATCGAGGGGCTGTTTCTTGCCGCGGAACGCGGGCTGGCACCGGGCATGAAAGTGGAATACACGGAACTTGCCTTTCTGCAGCAGCTGGCTGGAAATACAGCCATGTACGCGTTTCTGCTCGCAGTGGTGCTGGTGTTTCTGGTACTGGCTGCCCAGTATGAAAGCTGGTTGCTGCCGCTGGCCGTGATTCTTGTGGTTCCGATGTGCCTGCTGTGTTCTGTTGCGGGAGTGATCTGGGGGGGGATGGACATCAACATCTTCACTCAGATCGGCTTCATCGTGCTGGTCGGGCTGGCCTGCAAAAACGCCATTCTGATTGTGGAATATGCACGCAGCCTGTGCCTGTCCGGCATCGAAACCCGACAGGCCACTGTGGAAGCCTGCCGGCTGCGATTGCGGCCGATTGTCATGACAAGTCTCGCGTTTGTGTTCGGTGTGCTGCCGCTTGTTCTTGGCGAAGGCGCAGGTGCCGAGATGCGGCGAACTCTGGGAGTCGCTGTGTTCGCCGGAATGCTGGGAGTGACCGTTTTTGGTGTGTTTCTGACGCCCGTTTTCTTCAATGTGCTGCAGCAACTGGCAATTCGCCGCAGCTCTGAATCAGCGGATTCATGACTTTGAGTCATGAATCCCCATAACAGGCGCGCCGGCGGCAAGTGCTGCGAATGTGCAGGGGGCCAGCTGCCGCGTCTCTGGCATGGAAAAATATCAAATCTGCGAAGACCAGGTCGCAGGGGACTCCCGAGCCTGCCATAATTCCGGTTCCCAGACCCCTCCCACCGGCACCACGTTCAAAGTGAATTCATGGCTGGACGTTCCGAAGCCCGCAGGTTTGTCCTGCAGATGCTCTACCTGATTGATCAAAACCCCGACGCCGACGCGGCTCGAATTCAGCGCCACCTGCAGACAGAGTTCACCGATCTGCAGGTCAGAGAGTTCGCGTGGGAACTCTTCAACGGCGTTCAGGACAAGCGTCGCAGTCTGGACGAATTCATCCGTCGGACCGCAGCCAACTGGCGCATCGAACGCATGGCGCCCACCGATCGCAACGTACTCCGTATGGGGCTTTACGAAATGCGCCACGCAGGCACTCCACCGGCCGTTGTTATCAACGAATGTGTGGACATTGCCCGCGAATTCGGCACCGAAAATTCCAGCGCCTTCGTCAACGGAATCCTCGATAAACTCATCCCCGTCGCCACCGCCACAGTTCCTGCCGACGAAGAGGCGGACGGTGATGTACCTGCCGCGGAAGTACCGGCCGCCGAACTCTGACCCTGCGGACGGAGTGCGACTGCGGACTTCGAAGATCAGGGGCTGACCCGGGATTGCAGCCCGGCATGAAATGTCAGGTCAGGTCGCCCCCGGCAGCTTCGCCCTGTAAGGGCAGTTCTCAGATGAACGCTGCGTGTTTGGTGTGAATCACGTGTGCGGTTGCGGGCTTGGGTCTCCACTTGCAGCGGTACGGCGCCAGCCGTCCGGTAAGGACAGCTGGCCCTGGCCCGATGCCATCTGCGATTTACCATTCACCACTCACTATTTGCGATTCACCGGGAGTGAGCCGCGAATCCAGGGAAGTGAGAAAAGGCTCATGTGTGTTCACGGCCTGTAAGGCCAGCACCATCAGCCTGGCATGAAATGCCAGGTCACGTCGTCCCCGGAAGCTTACGCCCTGTAAGGGCAGTTCTCAGCCGAACGCTGCGTGTTTGGTGTGAGCCAGGTGTGCAGCAGCGGGCTTCGCGGGGCGCAGGATTCGGCGGGGCTCGCGGTTTCCGATGTGAACCCCGACGGATTTAGACGCACCCTCGCACGATTTGTCTGCGCTGCCACAACTCCTCTGTGTGCCTCTGTGTTTCAAAACCCATCCCTCCTCCACATGAGCGTTGGAGGAGCATTGCCGGAACTGTATCTGAGAGCTGCCCTTACAGGGCGTGCGTCTTCGTTGATGGGCTGACCCGGGGTTGCACCCCGGGCTGATGGAACTGGCCTTACAGGCCGAAATCGCAGGGGGCAGGGGGAAGTGAGCGGACCTTTGCAGGGAGTATCCGACGGCTGAAGGAGCACGCGAACGTGCCCGGGTTTATGCGGGGCCCGCGGCGACCTGTTCACAGAAGTCCTGCAGCATTTCAAGGGAGTGCCGGGCATCTGTATCGGACATGGTCATTGGCGGGCTGACGCGAATCACGCAGCCAGCGAGCGGCCCCAGCAGGTGAATGCCTTCGCCTGCAGCGTTGCCGC
>CAZLOQ010000324.1:0-4900 GCA_964561125.1 uncultured Chitinophaga sp.
CCGTGGACGCAAGGGCCGCCTATAAGATCCCGTATTTGAGAGACACTACACTAGCAACTTCATGACATTCTTAAAACTCTTCGCTTCTGGGTGGCCAATTGTGCCACAAAATCGGTCGATACTGCTCGATCTGCAAAACTTACGTCTTTTGACAAATATGCGTTCGATTTAGCGCCGATCAGTGCACCGAATTAGGACACAATTACTGCAGGGCTTGACGAAGCAACGTGCACTCGACCAAACCATTTCGATTGGTTGCGCGTACCACCACTTGCTCGATCAGCAAAACGACGTGTCGAGACATGAGTGAAGATAGTTCACGCCGCTTGGCGTGAGATACTGTGGCCCAGCCTGCGCATCGCCTGAACGATCTTGGTATATCCCCAGCCCGTCTCCTTTCTGATGCGGATGCTCGCTTCGCTGAAGCTCTCCTCGACGCGTGGCCGGCCTGGCTTGGCGTCCTTCGCCTTGGGCCGCTTATCCGACGCGTCTTCGACGCTCCGCACCCACTTGCGGAATGTCGAGTAGCTAACGATCGACATCAAGTCTTTGATCCGAGCTCCGAGACTCTTACCGTGCTTTACGAGCCGGCGTCGCTCCTGATTGCTTAGCTCGATCCGTTTAGGTAACTTACTCCTAAGGATTTGATTCTCCGCTTTGAGATAGGCGAGGGCAGTCCCATCGATGCGGAAACTGAGCAGAGAGTCAAAGCCAACGCCGGAATCGAGCCGGCCTATCTCGACATCAAGGCCAAGGTCCTTAAATAAGAAACTAACTCCATGATCGAATCGAATGTACGCCAGACAAGGATGAATACCGTCATGAAAATGAGCGCCACATGGATAACGGCAACGCTTCTGCTGACGCTGGGGATGGCCCGCGCCGACGCAGTTGAGACCCGACCGAACATCATCTTCATCTTCGCCGACGACTGGGGCTGGGGCGATCTTTCCTGTCATGGCAACACTTGGCTAAAGACGCCGAACCTTGATAAGCTGGCCAGCCAGGGCACGGATTTCCAGCAGTTCAATGTGCTCAATCCCGTGTGCTCACCGAGTCGCGCCGCGGTGATGACAGGCATGTATCCCGCGAGATTTTCCTTGCATCAGCACTTCGCAACACCGGCGCAGAATAACGCGCGTGGCATGCCGGATTGGCTGGACCCGAAGGCTCCGTCGCTGCCGCGTTTCTTGAAGCACGCGGGGTATCGCACCGCCCACTTTGGCAAGTGGCACCTGACCAACGGGGATACCGAAGGCGCACCAAAACCCGAGGCGTATGGCTATGATGAAGCCCGGGTCTTCAATGGCGGGGCAAGGTGGGAGTCGGCCGATCTTCATGCCACGGCAACAGACGCGGTGGCCTTTATCAAAGCGAACAAGACGAAGCCCTTTTTCATCAACGCCTGGTTGCACGAGAGTCACACGCCCCACGTTCCTACAGCGGCGTCCATGGAGAAGTGGAAACACCTCGACCCGCAGAAGCAGGTCTATGCCGCCGTCATCACAGATGGCGATAACGCCGTCGGGCAAATCCTCGACTGTTTGAAAGCGGAAGGCCTGGAGGACAACACCATCGTCATGTTTTCCAGCGATAACGGACCGGAATACAATGTCGAAAAAGACTCACCGCAGAAGAACGACCCGGATGCGCAGGCCACCGGCTATGGAACCTACTACAGCGTCGGCGAGACGGGTGGAATGCGTGGTCGCAAACGCAGCCTGTTTGAAGGTGGCGTGCGCGTGCCTTTCATCGTGCGGTGGCCGGGCCACACAGTCGCAGGCACCCAAAATAGAACCACCGTCTTCACCGCCGTCGATATCCTTCCTACCCTCTGCGCCGCTGCGGGTGTGACGCTGCCCGCCGATTATCGGAGCGATGGCGAAGACCTGCTCGCCGTCTTCAACGGCAAGCCTGCAACCCGCACCCGCCCCATCTTTTGGCAATGGCGCGGCTTGAAGGCAGATCCCGATTACTGGCCACGCCTGGCCGTGCGTGATGGAGATTGGAAACTCGTCATGACCGACGACGCGCAGCATGTCGAGTTGCATCACCTCGCCCATGACCGCGCCGAGGCCACAAATGTGGCGAAGGATCATCCCGACATTGTCGCCCGCCTCAGCAAGCTGGTGCTCGACTGGAAAGCTACGTTGCCCACCGCGCCGAACCCAGAGTGCCGGAGCAAACAAGCCCTCCCCACCACTTCAGAACGGAAAAAGCCCGGAGCTACCGCCTCCAAAGTGACACCCGAAGTCCGCGCCAAAGCCTTCACCCGCTGGGACACCAACAAAGATGACCGACTTAGCCTCGAAGAATACCAGGCCGGACTCAAAGGCGAAGACAACCTCGAAGCCCGCTTCAAAAACTTCGATCAAAATAGCGACGGCAAACTGACGCGTGAAGAATTCGTCGGAACGGCTGCCAAGTAACCTGGTAAGCCTGTCGTTTTACCAACCCGAGCAACCAAAGCATGAACTTCAAGCATCTCGTCCCCCTCACCGCCCTGCTGCTCGCGCCGCTGGATGTGCTCCACTCCGCCGATTCGCCAGCGATCTCGGATACGGCGATGTCGGCTGTTACAGTGCGACGGAGGTAAAAAGAATTCTAAGGGGTCAGGCCGATGGCTGAACGTGCAAAGTCTTCAACAAACTCAAGAATCCACCACTAACAAGGCCACCGCGAGGTGGCTCGAAGCAAAATGACCCGCTGGCTCACCCCAGCGGGTCTTTGCGTTTCTACGCGGAAATTCGTGATTTTTTGCCTCGCCAAGCTTCGATGGCGTCGAAACCACGGGACGTGCTCAACACCCATCGCCACCCCAAAAGGCTCAAATCGGGGCCAAAGGCTCTAAACCACGGGACTCACCCCAAACGAGTCCCGTGCTCGGAAACCCTGCAAAACACGGCACATTCGCGATTTCGAACAGGCGTGAGGTTTTGGCGAAAAACGCCAGTGGCAGTTACATGAAAAACCTGACCATCGCGTCCCGAGGAAGTGTCACCAGCTCGCAAACGGAAAGAACTGGGACCACAGGCGACTGCAACCGGCGTCGCTCGCTGTGAAGAAACGGAAGAATGCGGCTTGAAGCGATGGGGACTCGCGTTCAATCCGCCGCGATCAATGTTCGCCGTTGCTCTTCCCAAAAGACCGGAATGCCCTTCCGGCAATGCTGCAGGCTGATGTCTGCGAACGCCTGACCTGCCAGGATCGATTCCACGATATCGGGCGCAAGCGACGTCAGTTGCAGCATACGCCCGACGTAGCTGCGGTCGACGCCTTGCTCTTTGGCGATGTCCTCGAGGTCTTCGAATTGCCCCGATTCCAGCTGCTCCTGCCATGCGTACGCTTTGGCCAGGGCCGTCAGCAGAGCGTTATTGGGGACCGCAGCTTCAATGGAATCCGATTCGATACTGTCAGCCAAGATCATCTGCCGGCCATTGCGGCGATAGAACCTGACGGGAACGGAAACCACCACCTTGCCACCATCCCGGCGAACGGTGATCTTGCGATCCGACACCGCGAACGCGGGTTTAAGGTTCTCGGCGCTGAGATCATCCTCCAGTGGTTGGTCGGATTTGTTCGGTTTGGTTCTTTTCGTTTTAGCCATCGGTTCGCTCGCTCATGGGTGTCAACTCGTCGACGATTTGTTCAATGCCATTGGCCCGGAAATGAATGTCCACGCTGTGCTTGGAAACAGTGACCGATTCAACGAGCAGCTCCAGAACGCGAGATTGCTCTTCGGGGTAAAGGACTTCCCAGACCGGATCGAGTTGTTGTAGCGCTTTGGTGACTTCGGATAGCTCAACGGCTCGTGTGGAATTCGGGACCGATTCGAGCCCACGAATGGAATCACCAAGTAACTTCATTTCTCCGTTGATACGTTTGAGCTCCGATTGAACGAACGGGCCCTCGGGATCGTTGAGATTCAGGAGGGACCGGGCCGCCTGTTCCGCCTGGTGGCGACGTCCGCGTAGTTCTTCAAGACGCGATACATTTGTCGCATCCGGGCCACTTTGCGAACTGGCGCAAACCTCGCGGAACGTGTGGGCAATCACGTCGGGGTGGCGAAGAAGCGATCGAAGTTGTTCGACGACGATCTTTTCCAATTCGCCCGCGGGCAGCGATGGTAGCGAGCACTTCTTGTAGCCCGACTTTACCTTCTTGGAACAGGTGTAGTATCGATACTCTCGCCCGTGGTTGTTCGTCCATGCGGGTAGAACCAGGCTGCCGCACTCGCCGCAGTAAACCAGACGACGCAACATGGCGAATCGTGTCGCCTGATGTTCGTGTGTGTAGGTACGGTGTCAGTTCCAGTCAGACCTGAGCGCACTTTTCCAGCCGCAGGGATGCAGTTTTGGAATTTGTCGATTCCAGTGGTGCTGCCGTGACGTAGGTTGGTGGCGGCGTCATCGATTTGAAGACGCCCCGGAGCAGAGTTGGCGCTCTGCCCCGAGACTTGACCTTCCGGGAAAGCACTCCCATGGGCCCGCCGCAGAATGACGAATTTGACGAATCAGTGCAAGAGGGGCCTCCCGGTCGGAAGCGTCTCTGCTTACTGAAAGGATGTGAGCGTCCCTTTCGTCCCGAATCATCCCCGGGAGCGATTTTGTTCAGCGGAGTGCAAGGCTGAGAATCGGAAGTGGCGTTCCTGGCGGGCTCAACAGACGTACCGTCGGACAGAGGGCGGCAGACAACGCAGACGCGAACAGCACTCTCGGTCTCGAGTTCGCGTGAAAGAGCGACAGGCACAGTCCCCCGAAACAATTGCCGTCATACCGGATGTTCCGATTCTGACAGAAATGCTGTCGGATTCAGCATCTGCTGTTGCGACGGGCGATCTGCCCGCAGTTTCAGTCGATGGGAAACAGGGTGGCTGCCAGTGTTGCGGTCCGCCGTCTGA
>CAZLOQ010000325.1:0-1517 GCA_964561125.1 uncultured Chitinophaga sp.
CCCCCAACGAAGACGCACGCCCTGTAAGGGCAGCTCTCAGATACGGCCCCGGCAACGAACGTCACAAGGTGCATGGCACCTTGGGACGCAAAACTTTCTTCCGTTTACCTTTACGATGACGGTGTGCGGCTCCGCTTCCTCACGGGCGCGGCTCGAGGCGCGGACCTTGGTTGCAGCGGTTTGGCGGTTTTCACCCCGGCAACGTCACAAGGTGCATGGCACCTTTCGCCGCACGCCGGCTACACCGCGACCCCCAGGCTGCCAGACGGGCTCGCCCCGTGTGAAGCCAAGGTTCACCGACTACCCCGCGGTGGCCGTGGCCGGGTTACTCAGACTTCTCTTTCTGAGGTCCGCCCAGCTGCAGCTTTAGAGTGCCTTTGCCGTCGCCGGAGTCGAACTGCAGCTTGACGCCTTCGAACATGCGGCTTTGGGCATCCAGAAACTGGGCGACGGCGAGTCGGGCGATGCCGCGGCCGAATTCAGCTTCCACCAGGAGTTCAGATTCTGCGGTGCGCACAGAGAAATCGAGTCCCGCGTCCCCGGACGTGAGTGCTTTGCTGGCGAAGCTGTTGAACTTGTCTGCGGAGGCGGTGGTGCTTTCGGGAGTCTGGCCATTGATTGAGAAGGCCATTTTGGGTGCCGTGGTGACCTGGAGCCAGCGTTCGAGTGTCTGCAGCCAGCGGGATGGAACTTCGCTGAGCGGGTCGGCGGCTTCACCAAGCCAGCCGTCGAGGTTCATACGGATTCGGAGGGGTACTGCGCGACCGTTCCGGCTGAGTGATTCTTCGCTGGCTGCGGTGAGTTCCTTCAGCTGGCTGACCGCGCGGTCTTCGCCGAGCGTCATCCACAGCCATGAGCCTGTCGCGGCGAGGTGCAGCTGGAGCGGGAGTGCTCCGCCGGCAAACGGCACGGGCGTGTCTTCCGCAGAAATGCTCAGCATCCGATAATTGCCCGCAGTTCCCGGTCGCACCGTGATGTAGTCGCGGGCTGTTGTGATCTGCAGGAGCAGGTCGAGGGCGTTGAGAAAGGTTTCGGCGGATTCAAGGCGAATGGCCGCACAGGGAACGAGCCCGTCGCGGACGTTGCCCCGCAGACAAACGGCGGCGTCGATGACTCCGGAGTCGATCGTTTGCTGGAGTGACTGTGCGAGGTCTTCGATGATCACCGGAGCTGAAGGGCTTTCACCAGTGATTTCGCCGAGCCGCAGGGCAGCGGACTGCAGGAGTGCTGATGCGAAGGGCCGCACCAGTTCGGGGATGGCCAGCGTGCCGGCGACGAGCAGCGGGGAGCGTTCATCGTGGAGGCTGGAGAGTTGAGAACTGCGGCTGCTGATGAGTGCCAGGCCGGAAGCGAGGGGCGTTCCGGGGCGAGCCTGGATCCGCAGGCGGCTGACAACAGGCTGGCCGGGTGCGGGTGACAACTGCAGAGAAAAGCGGGCGCGGTCAATATCGAAGAGGGCGCTTTTGAGGAGTTCGAAGCGTCCTTCTGCGAGCACGCGCCGCAGGGCGTACTGGCCC
>CAZLOQ010000325.1:1527-4877 GCA_964561125.1 uncultured Chitinophaga sp.
GCTTCGGAATCAAAACGCTGAAGGAATACGGAGACCTGGGATTCGAGAGCGCTGCGGAAGGCCTGGCGAAAATCGGCCGGGATCTGTGAGAGGTCGAAATCCGCGAAGAGATCGAGTCCCGCGTTTTCGTCTTCCAGCTGCAGCGACTGCCGATCGGGCAGAGTCAGGCTGAACAGGGCGTTGGAGCGGCTGGAGTACATCACGCCGTCGTGGTAGCGGAAATAGGTTTTGATGGATGTGGGAGCGATTCGTGCGGGCGCGTCTCCCGGGGTGCCGACGGCGTTGACAGAGATGACGACGGAGACGGACGTGACCTGCTTATCGTCACCGGGCATCGGGACCGGCTGCGGGGCCGCGATTTTGCGCAGGTTGAGCGTCAGCGTGTATTGATCGTCGGCGCCTTCCAGTTCACCCAGCGGCCCCATCATCCGGAGTTGCTCGTTAACGAGCTCGGCGAACCGTTCGCGGGATTCGCAGAGGTCGAAGGAGACGGGATTCTGCAGGGTGACTTCAGGGCGAGTTTCAAGGACGAACAGTACGCCGGAGAGCTGCCGCGGGGGGGATTCTTCGGGCTGACCTGTGGAATTACGTCCGGACTGGGAGACCCTGGCTCCCATGAGACCGGACATTGTGCGGCCGACCGCATTGATCATGATCGGAGGTTGCGGCATGCCCAATTCTTCGCGAACCTTCTGCATCCATGCAAAGCTGTCCTCAGGACGCACTCCCGTGTACCAGACCTTGCCGATGATGCGGCCGCTGGCAAGCACTTCCGGGGCGGGTTCGGCATCCTGAGCGGCCGACAGGCCTGTGCAGAGGACGAGGGCGAGGAGGCAGGGGAGGGCACGGAGGATTGGTTGGGGCATGTCGGGGGTCTGCCGGGAGTGGTCTGGGCGCGATGGGCCGAGGGGTGAATGGGAGCAGGCAGGCGGGCTTAACGGCCCATGGCGGCGAGTATATCGAGGCGATCGCCTGTTCGCCGATCCCAGGTCTCCAGATATTGGGTGTATGCCGGAGACTGAGAAGCGTGCTGCTGGAGCCAGGAGCGGACGTGGTCGGTGAGTGTCTGTTCGTCCTGGGCGGTGATGCGTCCGAGGAGCAGCTGGCAGCGGAGGAACACGAAGTAGGTATCGAGCACATCGCAGCGGCAGTAGTCGTTGATCAGGTCGGTGCGACCTTCGTCGAAGAGGGCCTGGACCTGGGAGCCGTCGATGCCGGATTTTCCGGGTTTGTGAATGAGGTTGGCGAGCAGATTGAGTCCGCCGCTGAGCCGGAAGGCGCCGTAGTTGGTGAGCAGTTCCTGGAGGTCGAGATGTGAATCCTGGTTATAGCGATTGCGGCACTGCTCGAAGGATCTGGACTCTACATTAAACCACGCCGGGAGACTGATACCGAAACGAAAGGCGGCCATTTCCATCACGGGGACGTCATAGGTGCGGCCGTTGAAGGTGACCAGCGTCGGGCGGTCGTAGTGCTGCCAGCCCTGCCAGAAGCGACGGACAATTTCCTGAGGCCGAAATTCGGGCGGGTCAAGAACGAGGATATCCTGGAGACGATAGTCTGCGGAGACTTTGGCGATAGCCACCGACACGGGCAGCACGAAGGTGAGCGGGAGCACATCGCGGCCGTTTTCTTCCAGCAGCTGGGTGCGATAACGCTGCAAGGCGTCGCGAGGGCTGAGCTGTTCGTCGGGGAAGCGGACTTTTCGGATCAGATCGCCGTCACCCACAGTTTCGATGTCGAAGATCAGGTATCGCACGTCGCTCATGGTTGCTTTCCGGTGAACTGCAGGGTGGAGGGAATGTGGGGACGTCCGCTGGGTTGCCATGGGCCGCAGGAAACTCATATTCTGCCGATTTCCGCTCGCATTTCCCTGCCCGTGGCGTTCCAATTTGCGGAAGTCCGGGAAAATTTCTGCCCCCGCCTCTCCTCTGCGAACAGCCATGTCAGAACCCGAAGCCCCCAATTCCGACCGCTCCGCCCCCTCCCCCTCCCTCTCCGCACTCGAAGAACAGGCGATCCGCGGGCTGACAACCGCCTACCAGAAAATGCGCCAGGAAATCGGCAAGGTGATCATTGGTCAGGACGAAGTCGTCGATCAGCTCCTGATTGCCATGTTCTGCCGCTCCCACTGCCTCCTCGTCGGCGTCCCGGGACTCGCCAAAACCCTGCTCTGCAGCACCATCTCGCGAATCCTCCAGCTGTCCTTCCGACGCATTCAGTTTACCCCGGACCTGATGCCCTCCGACATCACCGGCACCGATGTGCTCCAGGATGACCCGGAAACCGGCCGCCGCAGTTTCCAGTTCATCCCCGGACCGCTCTTCACCAACGTCCTCCTCGCCGACGAAATCAACCGCACTCCGCCCAAAACTCAGGCCGCTCTGCTTGAAGCCATGCAGGAACGACACGTCACCGTCGGCTCCAGCACCTATGACCTGCCCGATCCGTTCTTTACTCTCGCCACCCAGAATCCCATCGAACAGGAAGGCACTTATCCGCTCCCCGAAGCGCAGCTTGACCGCTTCATGTTCAACGTCGTCGTCCGCTACCCCACCGCCGCCGAAGAACTCCGCATCCTCAAACAAACAACCGGTAACGAAAAACCAGAACTCACACCAGTACTCACCGGTCGCCAGATTCAGGCCCTTCAGGAAGTCGTCCGCCGCGTACCGTGTGCCGAATTCATCTTCGTCTACGCGCGCGACCTCGTCCGCGCTACTCGCCCCGGAGAAAGTGAAGCCCCGCCGTTCATTCGCGAACTCGTCTCGTGGGGCGCCGGTCCCCGCGCCGGACAGTACCTCATCCTCGGAGCCCGCGCTCACGCCCTCCTGCAGGGACGCTTTCATGTGACCACCGAAGACGTTCGCGCCGTTGCCAAGCCCGTCCTGCGACATCGCATCATGACCACCTTCGCCGCGGCCAGCCAGGGAGCGACTCCGGATACCGTCATCGAACGACTCCTGAAAACCGTCCCCGTAGAACTGCACGAACGCGCAAAAAAACGCGTCGCCGGCGAATGACCGCCAGCTGAACCCTCGGACGCCACCGGCTTTCACCAGAACGACGCAAGCCATAATGCATGGGCCATATGGGTCTTATGGGTCATATACGACATATTTGTCCTCTGTGACGCCCCCTCTGCGATTTCGGCCTGTAAGGCCAGCTCCACCAGCCCGGGGTGCAACCCCGGATAGCGCTGCCCCCGCACCGCTGCACCGGGCTATCATCTGTAATGGGACACAGGGGTCAGAAGGGCCATAGAAAATGCATGGGTCTTATGGGTCATATACGACATATTTATCCTCTGTGACGCCCCCCTGCGATTTCGGCCTGTAAGGCCAGTTCCA
>CAZLOQ010000326.1:0-4758 GCA_964561125.1 uncultured Chitinophaga sp.
TGGTTCTCCGCCCATCAAAGAACATAGCCGTACACCCTGCTTTTCCGACTACAGAAACCACGACCGGCCGCAGTCTGCTCGCCGAATTCACGATTACTGAAACCGGGACGTCCGCATATTCGGGCCAATTCCCGGAAAACCGCATTCCTCAGATCAGGAAGTCGCCTGGATTCTGGCCTTGCCTGATGGCGCGACCTAAAATCCGTCTGCCGCCACCGGGCACCTCTGGTCTTTTCACCGGTCCACCCAACACCTCCCGCCTTTTTGTCAGAATCCCACCCATGTCAGCTCGTCGCCGTTTTCTCCTGCTCGGACTGATGCTCCTGGCAATCTGTGGCTGCGGGCCGGATGCCGAGGTGCGGCGGTACGAGGCCAAACCGGATCCTGGCCAGGAACAAAGGATCCTCACCACAGAGCTCATCCGGGGGCGATTTCAGAAAAAGGGCGGCTCAGCAGCCAGCGTGCCGTTTCGTTGGGTAGTACCTGCAGGCTGGGCCACGGCAGCCCAGGACCAGTTCAGCCAGTTTGCCTGGACCAGTGGCCCGGGACAGTCGGTTCGCATTACGGTGACCGGGTTGCCCGGATCTGCGGGGATCGAGCCGCAGTTTGTACGCTGGGGGGGTCAGATCGATCTGGACACCAGCGATCCGGCCGCGTTATTGAAGCAGGTGGAAGAACTTGCCCTGGGAGGTGCTCGTGCCCAGTGGATCGAACTCAAGGGACCTGCGGACACGATCCTTGGCATGATTGTGCCGCACGGTGACATGTTGTGGGTTGTGAAGTTAAAGGGTGAAAATGCCGCGGCTGCTCAAGTCCGGGCTTCCTTCCGTCAGTTTTGTGAATCATGGCAGGCCGGCTGAGTCAGCCGATTAGCAAAGGGCAAAACGATGTCAACGATTACAGCACCCGGCGGAGCGGATTCAACTCGACCTTCAAGGTCCGCTGCAACGGCGACATCCGTTGTGGTGCGTTGCCTTGAACTGCTCGCATCGCTCAAGTTCACCTGCGTCCTTTTTCTGTTTGCGATGGTGATCGTGTTTATCGGCAGCCTGGCTCAGGCCCGTCGCGATGTCTGGCTGGTGATGGCCGACTACTTCCGCTGCTATGTGGCCAAAGTCGACGTGCAGGATTTGTTTCCTCCATCAATGTCGGGGACGATGGGTGAGCGAGTGGCAGAGAGTCTGGGGCGGTTCCGTTATCTGCCGTTCCCGGGGGGCTGGACGATCGGCTGGCTGATGCTGTTGAATCTGATTTCCGCACACGTCCTGCGATTTCACATTCGCGCCACGTTACCACGTCTGCTCGGGGGGCTGGCACTCATTCTGGCCGGCCTGCTGATGCTTGTCGCCATCGTGATCACCGGCAATTCGCAAACCGGGGTTGAGTCCGGCAATACGATCCTGTCCGAGCGTCAGATCTGGGGATTGATGCTGGGTGTACTGGGTATTTCAGGTGTGGCCTCCGTTCTGGCGGGCTGGTTGTCACCGGCGATGTCCCGATATGGTCGCGGACTGCTGCTGGTTCTGGGGTTCGGGCTGTCAGCGATCTCCGTGTATTACGTCGTGCGTGAATTCACCGGCGACTCCGGAATGCTGAGCCTGTCCGCCATGCGCATCCTCTGGCAGCTGCTGAAAGCTTCCGCCTGTTCCCTGGTGCTCCTGCTGGGCTGCAATCTGCTCTTTGAAAAACGCGGCGGCATCGCGCTACTGCATTTCGGCGTTGCACTGCTCATGTTCAGCGAACTCCAGGTGGGTCTCGTGGCCCGCGAGAACAGCCTGTCGCTGGTTGAGGGTGAAGAGCTGGAATTTGCCCGCGACATCCGCGAGCGCGAACTGGCTGTGATCCACCGGGAACCCGGAAAAAACACAGACGAGGTTGTTGTGGTTCCCGAAGCGCTGCTCGAACGGGCCGCTCCCGGCGACGACATGGAAGAACAGCAATCCGCCGGCGGTCCGGTGGATGACAGCCAGAAGATTTCTCTTCCCGACCTGCCTTTTGACATCGCAGTGCGAAGTTTCCATCGCAACTGCGAGCTGCGGGCAACAGAGTCCGGCGATACTCCTCTGGAATCCGGCCTTGGCTCATTTGCCGCCATCAGGCCGCTCAGCCCGGTCACCGGGATGGACGGAGAGATTGATCAAAGCGCCGTGCTGGTGGACCTGCTCGATAAACAGTCCGGCAAGGTGCTCAATTCACTGCTCCTGGCCCAGAACGTCAACGAGCTCACCTCCACGCTCGCGGACAAGGCAACCGTGGACGGCAGCGACTACTACTTCTATCTGCGATTCAAGCGCAACTACCGGCCCTACTCCGTTAAACTGCTCGACGTCAGCCGTACCAACTATGTGGGTTCTCCAACCCCTCGCGACTTCCGTTCGACCATCCTGATCAATGAAGACGGCCAGAGCCAGGAATTCACGCTGTGGATGAATAATCCTCTGCGGTACAAGGGCGAGACATTCTATCAGTCTGACTACAGGGCCATGCCGAACGGCCAGGAGATGTCCACTCTTTCCGTCGTCAAAAACACCGGCTGGATGCTCCCGTACATCGCCTGCATGATCGTGGCCTTCGGGATGTTCGCGCAATTCGGCCAGACACTCCTGCGATTTCTGAGTCGCTTCGAGCGCCAGAAGTCGCTCGGTCTCGCCGCTGCAGCGGCCCCTGCATTGCCCTCAGAAGGTCCTTCTGCGCTGCTCCGTCGTCCCGGCTTTGCCCCCGCAAACCCGTCGCCGGCAACCAGCGCACCAGTCCCCGAAAAATCCTCACCGCTGGCTGTCTGGCTCCCGGTCATCTGCACAGCAATCTTCGCCATGTGGGTGTTTCGCGGCATGGTCCCGCCACGATCGCAAGAGCAGCTTGCGGAGGGTGCAGTGGCCAGCATGAACCTGTATGAAGCGGCGAAGACCCCCATCGCCTGGAACGGCCGTGCTCAGCCCCTCGATTCCCTCGCCCGCACAATGCTGCTCATGTCGTCCGCCAGATCCACCTTCCAGGCGGAACTCGAAGCCTGGCAGATCAGTCAGGCAGATGTTCGTTCAGCGCTGATTGAACGAGTCAAAAAGGCATGGCCGACTGCTGATGTGGCAAAGCTGGAGAGCTTTGAAGGCAGCTACCCGGAATGGATTGCTGCGATCGGCGAGGCTGTGGATGCAAAGCCTGAAGACGTCGAACCCAGCGTTCGTGATCTGCTCGTTCGTCGTGCCCCCGCCGTTCACTGGCTGCTCGACCTGATCACTCGCCCGGAAATCGCCGCCCGGCACCGTGTGATCCGCATCGAGGACGATCGGCTGCTCGCAGCACTGCAACTGGAGAAACGTCCCGGTTTTGTTTATTCGCTGGATGAAGTCCGTAAGAACTTCACGGAACTTCGCCAGTACATCGAGGCCGGTCAGGAGAAGCAGCGTCAGAAGAAAGAATTCGATCTGGAACCGCTGGAGCAGCGATCGTTGACGCTGTTCGAAACTGTCAGTCGCTTCGGCGGACTTGAACAGATGTTCCAGACGCAGCCCACAGAGAATCTGTTCGAGGCCCTGATTAACGCATGGCGGCTCAGCCAGCAACTCCGGGAGACTCGCGCCGCCATGGCGGTCCCCACCGGCACCGAAGATGCTCAGAAGTCATGGGAGACCTACGTCCTCGCAAGTGCTCTGCGGGACGTCAACAAGGGACTCAGCGAACATGGCATCAGCACACCGGAGCAATTAGCGGCCTGGGCAGAAAACGACCTGCCACTGTCTCTGGTTCGCGACACGATCATCGGTACCTGGTCCGTCCTCGAAACCGGACTTGGCACCCCGGAAGACGCGGCAGCGGCCACCGACGTTCCCGGCCGGGCCGGTGAAGCTCTGGCCCGCGTTCGCGACCCGTATCTGCTTAGAGTGCTCGCTGTGATTTCTCAGGCCCAGCCGGGCCAGACAGCAGCCCAGGTCGCAGACTCCGTCACAAAGGAAACAGCCGCCCGGATTGCCAGTTCCCGCATCGCTCAGGACCTCTTTCAGGTCATTGATGTGCTGCAGCAGCAATCGAGTGATGACCCGAGGCTGGCGGCCATTCGCGGACGACTCACACAATTCGCCAGCAATGAAGAACAACTCGCCACAGCCGCCAACCATGAAATCCTCACAGTGGTCTGGACGGATCTGCACAAGCGAGTCGGTGAAGTGCTTCCCGGAGGATCCTCACACGAATCCTTCAACACGGCGGTGGGACATGTCACCGACATCTTCAACAGTTGGCGCGACGTGGATCCGCAGAAGTTCAACACCTCCGTCACTGCCTATCATGCCTGGCTGGAAAAAGCCGCGCTGCCGCATGTGGACAACAGCAACGTGCGTCTGGAAGCCTGGTTCAACTACTTTGATCCGTTCAACAAGGCAATCTACGTCTACTTTACGATCATTGTGCTGGTGTTCGCAAGCTGGCTGTTCTTCAGCACGGCAACTCGCCGCAGCGCCATCTGGCTGCTCGGACTTGGCTTTGTGATTCACACAGCCGCGCTCTGGCTGCGGATTGAAATTTCCGGTCGACCACCGGTGACCAATCTGTACTCGTCAGCTATTTTCATCGGCTGGGCAGTTGTGCTGGCAGCGTTTGGAATCGAGCTGTTCATCCGCAATGGGCTGGGGAGTCTGGTCGGTGGTGCCGCGGGTGCCGCGGCACTGATGATTGCACACTATCTGGCTGCGGACGAAGGTGATACGCTGGGAGTCATGCAGGCTGTTCTCGATACCGCATTCTGGCTCGCCACCCACGTGG
>CAZLOQ010000327.1:0-4699 GCA_964561125.1 uncultured Chitinophaga sp.
CTTCAGCTCCGACGGGGCAAGCCCGTCGGGGGCTGCAGGGGCGTTGGTGGCGGGGGTTAGCTGCGAACCTTCAGCTCCGACGGGGCGAGCCCGTCGGGGGCTGCAGGGGCGTTGGTGGCGCGGTGTAGCTGGGAACCTTCAGCTCCGACGGGGCAAGCCCGTCGGGGGCTGCGGGGGTGTTGGCGGCGCGGTGTAGCCGGGAACCTTGAGCTCCGACGGGGCGAGCCTGTCGGGGGCTGCAGTGTTCGGCAGCACGTCGGCTTGCCGGACTGGTGCGCACGGTGTCGCTGGCTACCTCGCGTCAGCACGCCCCCGAGGCTCCCGGACGGGCTTGTCTCGTCTGAAGCCAGGGTTCGCTGGCCAGCCCGCGAGCCTGATTCACCACGTCTCTCCAGTTGCGTGACCGTTTCGCCGCTGACTTCCAGGTCAACATGCTCGTTTGAGTGCAATCGGTTGCACGGCTTTGCGTCGTATTGCGTTAAACGTGAATTCGCTCGGCCTCGGCAAACACCTGCCAGACGTGGCTTTGCGATGAGTTGGACGAGGATCGTTTGCGTTGTTTTTGCGTCGTTATGCGTCATATTCTGCCTCCGGTTCACTGTCCTCCTCGGACGAAGGCCCCGGATACCAGACGCCTGCACGCCGTTGGCCGACAGGGTGGCCCAGTTCTCGGCGTTTGAGTGTTTGCAGCAGCGATTGAACGTGCGTTCTCGGCATGGACGGGATCACCTGACAAAGTTCGTCGAGCTTCGAGCCAACCGCCGCATTCTCGTCGATGTGCTTCTTCAGCAGGGCGAGATTGTGTTCCCTGTCACCGCTCAAGCAGTCTCCGGACAGGAACAGCGTCGTTGGAAGGCGTCGGCAGTGCGGATGGAGCGAAGAGTTCCTGACGCATCAGCGAGGCAACGGTCGCGACCGAATTCGTCGCTCGTCGACGACACTGAACAGGCCCGACCATGTGGCTGTCGAGTCCAGCACTTCAATCATCCGGAGTGGATCGGCCTCCGGCGACCGGCCCTGGAGTCGAAACAGGATCACGCCGCATTCCGCAGGCAGTCCCGAGCGGAATGCCAACTCGCCGAAGTCCTGATCCTGCGAAATCAGGATCCGGAGCTCCGACTGTGCGCGAGCCAGAATCGCTTCGTCCGTTTCACCACGCATCGACTCCTTCGCTGCCAGGACATCGTGCCCCGCCGCTGGGAGGTGAAGAATTACGCTCATGGGCATGTTCTTATTTGCGAGGAACTGCATCTCAGAGCCTTTCAACGTGGTACCAGGTAAACACGTTCGGACTTCAGGGTGTCGCTGGCATAGCCCAGGCAGGCCATGATGTCGGCTCGCGTCAGGTGGTCATACTCCTGAAGTATCTGCTCCATCGACCAGCCTCGCGCTAAAAGATCGACAACAAACTCTACGGCAATCCGCGTCCCGCGAATGATTGGCTTACCAACCAGGACGTCAGGATTGATTTCAATCCGCTCTTCCCAATGCATGTTCGTCCCCTTGCGAGTGCCTGCTGAATTGTCTGCGTCCTCTGATTCGGCGTCTGAAGACTTCGTACCGGTCCCGTTTGGTGATCCTCCACCGACGGTCCAGAGCCACATCGCAGTGGGACGGCCATCGGGCTCCAGTCCGGCGGCGTTGGCATCTTTGAAGATCAACGAGAGGGCTTCGGGAATTCACCGAGCACGTCAAGCCCCCCCAACAGATTCCGTCACCGCCCCGCTCGTACCCTCACGTGGCCGGCAGACCAGATGCACCGATGACGCAAGTGTACTTGGTCGATTTGCAAGTATACGGTTCGCCGATCTCGTCGCAAAGTCCCCGGACCACAGTGCGGGCATGCAGGCACCTGACACGGCAGGAGTCCCGCGATTTTTCGTGCGTAAGTCCATACCAGCAATCGAGAAAGAGTATCTTGTGCGATTGGAACTTCTGCGTCACGTTTTCCGTCCGGGGAACAAACCTGATGAGAGTCCTGCTTGATTTTTCTTCAAGGATCAGCGAGGCGCTGTCAACAAATCCCAAAGAAACGGGGGTAACGGGGCCTCGGTGAAAACCTTAGGGTTCACCGAACCAATCACCCCCTTAATTTTTTCCGCTCGGGGGCCTTCCCATGACGGCGTGATCGCCTGTTTTTCACCATGAGTATAACAGTTTCCTTGTTTGTGCGACTGCTCATTTGGTGGATTTCGGCGAACATGTGGCCCTGTAAGTCCCTGTCGAGGAAAAACGCCCCTGGTATGAAATGCCAGGGCAACGCCGGCTTCGCTGCTTTTTTGTTTCATTGCAGGAACGAACACATCAGGCCCCGAATCTGCAAGCTTTCGCAGATCGTGCAGGACCGACCGAAAATGCCTGGCATCGAAGGGCTCGCAGGGGACGGTTTCCGCTTCGATTTCAGCCAGTCGTCCAGCCCTGATGCCACGCCTGCACGGACGCAACGCGAAAGAACGTCAATGTCTCCTGAATCAGTTCTGCCCGGACTGCTGATCAGCAATGCGGGCTTTTCGTTCCTGATATCCGGTTTCGAGATTGTTCCAGAATCGAGCGGGCACTCCGGTAACTTTTTCCAGACGTGAAGCAGTTTCAGGAGAGATTCGCTTCAATCCCTTAATCAGTTGGTTGATGTGCTTCGCCGTAAATCCGGTCCGGGCAGCCAGTTCCTTCTGAGTAATTCCCATTGCCTCTGTCGTCTCAAGCAGAATATCTCCCGGCTCCGTGACGTAGTCTGGATCAAATGGATATTCCCTTTTTGCCGTCTTTACTTTGGTCACTGTCGCCTCTCTGAACGCTCGCTTTAGTGATAATCGGTTACTTCGGAATCATCAGTTCAAACAGGGTGCTCAGCGCGGCTGATGAGTTGCTGGCGTCGTTCTGCAGCGCGGTACCGGCGGCAGTGACCAGTGTGAGCAGCCAGAGGAGGATGTACAGCAGGAGCCAGCGGAACTGTGGCTGAGACTTCGGCAGTAAGGCAACACGATGGTAGCAGTTGATCATCTGCTGTGCATGCTGGCGGACTGTCTGCACGGGGCCGATGAACTGGTAGAGCAGCAGCAGCTGTCGTGAGGACAGCTGAATGATGGTTTCGGGCGGATTGGGATACAGCTGCTGAAACTGAAGTGCGGCTCGGGCCTGCCGGTAACGTGGCGGCGTCCACATGAACAGCAGCAGAGCCATAATGACCAGAAACGTCGTTCCACCCTGGGGAGCAACCAGCAGAAGACTGAAGCCGACGAATGAACAGGCGGAAAGGATTGTCTGCGCGACGGCGGAGCGGCGTGCGAACAGGATCCAGCAGATGCGGCCGCCATCCAGCGGCCAGACGGGGAGCAGATTCAGCAGATTGATGGCTACCAGCCAGATGGCGGCAGAGCGCGCCTGGGGAATCGGCTGAAGAGTATCCAGCCAGTAGATCAGGCCGCCCAGCAGCAGTCCGGGGACCGGACCGCAGAACAGCATGATCAGTTCGTCGGACAGGGTGGCATTGACTTTTCGCCCGGTGACGGCGCCGGCGAAGAATGGGATGAAGAACATGGCAAGATTTGAGTATCCGCGGAAGTACATGGCAACAAAATGCCCGACCTCGTGGAGCAGGATTGTGGAGATGAGCCATGTTGTCGTCAGATCCGGCAGCGAAGCGAGGGCAAACGCGACCCAGATGGACAGGGAGCCGATGAACACAAGAAGCCGTCGCGTGAGTGTTGCGGGAGCGGACGTCGGCGGCGGGGAACTGTTCTGCAGCGGGTAGACGTCGTCAGCGGGCGTGAAGTCTGAAACGATGTGCGCATCGTTCGACTGGTCGGTTGGCGTGCCGGTGTCGACGCACGGCATGGAAGCGACGGCGTTTTCATCCCGGCTGTCGGCTGCGACCTGCAGTCGAGCACGGCGACGGGCCTTGAGTCCGACGAGGACGGGGAACAGCAGCCCGGCCACAAGGGTGAGCATGGCAAGGCCCGGCTGCTGGTTTGCGGTGAATGTCAGGATCGCGAGCAGAATGACCATCACAGAGAAGAACCAGCCTGTGATCCGAAGAACTCTCTTCACTGAAAACCTGTCAGCACTGCGCTGCTGTTGAGTGGCCGTCGATGTCGTCGGCGGTGGGACTGGATAGGTTTTCAGAATCTGCAGAACAGCAAGGAATCTGCGGAGTTCTTCGGGCTGCATGGGCGAGGATGAATCCGCGGGTGATGAAGGGTCAGCATTCACCGTCGAGGGATTCATTGGATTACCCGATATCGGAGTGTTGAAAAACGGAAGAACGTGCGACGCGGCAGGGCTGATGTGTGTTTTATCGCTTCACGATTTGCGACACAAACACCCGGGGAACGCAGTGAAAGAATCACAAGCTGGCTGATACGCCCCTGGAGGGCTGTCGCTCGCCAATCGCGACCCCACCGGACAGCGCCAGGTTCGAAGTTCCGTTGGTCCGTCTCGGATGGTGCAGCACGTCAATAACATGGATTCGTTCGGGATTGAACACCCTGTTTGTCACCTCTGCGATTCTTCCGTGTGATCCGCGCTGTCTGTGGTCAAAATGCGATCGTGTTTTTGACCACGGATGACACGGATGACACGGATTTGAAGGTTAAAGGCACCGCCACAGCGTCGCTTGCAGCTGGAGCATCTGTCCCAACATTCACTTGGGCAAGCCGACGACCGGCGAGTGCTGGAGCCCCCGACGGGCTTGCCCCGTCGG
>CAZLOQ010000328.1:0-4668 GCA_964561125.1 uncultured Chitinophaga sp.
GGCACCGCCCGCTGAAAAGGGGGATGGATGCGCTGGACGCCTACAGCCCGCGAGCACTGATGTTTTGCTCAGCTGCACGAACGAATGCTACTCACGGGGCAATTCCTGCTGCCCTTAACCATTTGCCGATCAAGTGGATTGTTCAATCAGCACATCAAGTTTCGCAGCGACTTCAGTGTAGACAGGAATGGTTCCACCAAGATCTTCGATGCGAACGACCAGACCGAACTTTGTCGGCAGGGGTTTTCTCCCCCAACGACTCGTTGCGGTAATGGCGAGGGTGTAGTGGCGCGTGCTGAATTCTGGTTTGTGGTTCTGCCATTCAAACCAATCGTGCTGAACGCTGCCCCGCGATCGCCTGGTGATTTTGTGTTCAAACCCCAACTCAGATGCAGACTCTGTTTCAGGCTTGTCCCCGTCGTCAGAGTCGCCCTCTACATCGGCCACTTCCGACATTTTTTCCAGAATCGAGTCACGGTCAACGTCGCCTCGGAACATTCGCCATTTCAGATCAATTCCAAAGTAGCTTTCGAGCCCCCATTTTTGAACTTCCGGATCGTGAACAACTGTCACTGTGATTTTCCTGCGATTCGATGATTCAGAAAAACGAGCAGGAACTGGAACATCAAAAAAGGCTACTTTATCGACAGACAATTCACCCTGATGGAACAAGAGAATCGAGTACGGATCGCAGTCCGTAGCACGTGTTGAGTCTGGCCAGCCATGGCCAAGCACATTTAACCATTCGTTTTTTCGAATCGTATCCAACTGATTCTTTACACGCTGAAGATCTCCGCGATAGACAGCTGAGTTGATCAGAAAAGCCTTTAGAAGTGGCGCACTGACGTATGGCAAACCAAACTGTTGAAGCTCGTGCAACAACACTGCCAGCTTGTGAGCAACGCGCGGAGCGGAAAAGCTGGTGCCATAGTTGTGAGCAGTTGCTGGTGTGAGTTGATGGCTGGCCATCACAACGTTCGTACCGGGATTTCGTCGAACGCTGGTGTAGTTCACGTCCGTCACCAGATTCCCTCCCACCTCCACCAGGTCCGGCTTAATCTCTCCTTTGATGCCGGGGCCGGAACGTGTAAATGGTGATGGTTCGAAATCAAGAGCAATGGCCGTATCGGGGGAACTGACGACCAATGTTCCGGCAGAAATTGAACCGACACCAATTGCCAGTGCCGCTTGCCCGGGATCGAGGATCCGCGATTCTGGATTGCAAAGGTAGACGGGATAAAGGGTGCCATCCTGCAGGAAATCTCTAATTGGATTCAGCAGCAGGTTGCCTGCTGAGACCACAAACACGATGTCATGCTGTCGACTCAAACGATCAAGAGTTCGTGCCGTCCACGAAGTTCGTGGCTGAGTTCTCTTTGTATCCTGATTCCACCTCTTTGCTAAATCGCCGACAGAAAGATTGAAGATGCGAACGCCAAGTGGAACAAAACCAGCAACGACTTCCTCAATGACCTTTGACAACAGCCGCTCTTCTTCAATCTGGCCATCCTTTCCAGGGATGCGCGCTCCTGCAATCCATGTTCTCGGAATATTTTCAGCGCCTTCATCAAGGTTAATGACGTGATAGGCAGCGAGTGATGCCACACCGGATCCGTGTCCGTTTTCGTCAAAAGGGTTATCAGGATCCTGCTTCAGGAATGACCTCAGAAGTTCTTCTTTGGTAACGGGTTGAAGAAATGGGTTGCCGGATGTGACACCCGAGTCAATGATGCAGACAACCGGTGCGTCAGCGGGTGGAGGAACGATGGGAGCAAGCTTCTCGAATGCAAAATCATTCCAGATAGTGTGAAACGTTTCAAACTGCGGCTTTGGTTCAAACCAGGAGATCCTTCGTTGCCATTCTTCATCTTCAACCAGTCTTTGGAACATCTTCCCGGTGCAGCGGATTACTGCACGACCGATGCCATCCCTCACTTCGTGTTCGAAGAGCGTGCCATGAATGCGGCTTGCAAACGCATTGTTTAAATCCTGAAGCAGTCCGGCTATGGTCGTACGTCGCTGATTCCTGCCGCGATCAAGCGGTGCAAGCATTTCGATTTCACAAATCACAAAGTCCTGCTTGATGAGCGAATCATACTTTTCAAGCAACTCATCGCTCAAACGGTCCTTTGGCTCACCGGGTGAAACGTCTTCTATGTTTGCAAAGCTCTGGTTGGCCACCATTCCATTCTTTGGAGTGGATGCTGCGAACTGCTGAACCCTGGTTGCAAAGCCGTCCAGATTGCCACGCGTTGGTACGGCAAAGGTAACATCCCTCGACCGATCAACCAGTGGTTTCAAGCCAGTCCCGGTAAGTTCCACAGGGCCATCATGTTTGACCTTGTAGAAGACAGCCTTACGCTGTTCGTCTGTCAGTGATTTCAAGTGCTCGTTGGCTGCGTCAACTTTTGCTCTGAGTGCACGAGCAATTTCATGGCGTCGAGCAAGCTTCTCGGGAGATAACGGAACTAGCTGCCCTTTTCCCTTACTGCGTGTTCGCACTGTTGGCGAAGCAAATTGCCGTGGCGGAAAGTCTTCATTCATCCCGCGCCATCCGTTCACGGTTTGTCGCGGCCATCATCTTCTGCATGTACTCGAGTTCCAGCGTCACCTGTTCCGTCGTCAGCTGCTTTCGGTCTTCAAGAATCATCGATTTGATCGATTCAACCAGCAACTGTTCAATCTGTGCAAATGACAGCCCCGCTGTTTTCTTTACAAGACTGTCGACGGAACCTTTGAACGAGATGCCATTCAGATGATGTTGAATGAAGCGTTTTCTTGCCTCTGCAGATGGTGATGGAAAGAGGATCACATCATCAAAACGACGCCAGATTGCAGGGTCAAGCAAGTACTGATGATTACTTGCACCAATCAGGATGCTCTCTTTTGCAACGAACGTGTCCATCGCCTGAAGCAGGCTGTTTACCACTCGCTTGAGTTCACCAACATCCCGCGAGTCATCTCGCGATTTCGCCACAGTGTCGATTTCATCGAACAGCACGACCATCGGAGTCTGTTGGGCTGTGTCAAACACCATCTGCAGATGCGAAGCAGTGTCCCCAAGATAGCTGGATATCAGGGCGCTGAGTCTCACGACGCCGACTTTGAGGCCAAATTCATTTGCGATGTGATGAGCAGTCAGCGTCTTGCCGCAACCAGGAGGCCCCCAGAACAAAAGCTTGCTTTTCGGTGAATAGCCGAAACTTGCAAGCTTTTTTGCGTTCCTTCGTTCATTGATGAATCGATCAATTCGTTGTTTCGTTGAGTCTTCAAGCAGCAGGTGTTGCGTGTTCGCTGGCTCGTGGTAAATCGTCAGGAGTTGTTCGCCTGAACGTCGATCTTTGGGGAGGCTGGTCAATCCTCTATTTAAATGATGTGGCGAAGCAGAATTTGACTCACTTCCCAGTGCAGCGCGCAATTCCTTTGCCTGACCATGATGGTTTGCAGCGAGTTGGTCAGAGATGATTGTTTCCGCCACCTTCCGAAACGACCTCTCGTCATGATCGCGGAATGCCCGAAATAGCCGTCGAAGCAGGTCAACTTCAGTCATCTGTCCGTTTTTCCTGCCTGCCATTTTTACCTATCCCCCAAATCCCCGAGAATCCTTCGCAAGAACCTTCATTCCTATCGGCCATCCGCGAGCTGACCCTCATCCTGATCCGGTTTGTCCGGCTTCTCTTACCGCTTCGTCGATTATAGCACTGTTCTGCGCAAACGTCACTCCAACCTTTTCATGCTGAGAACGCCGGCGAAATGACCCGCAAAACCAGCGGTTTCGCTGCGCGCACACGCGGGAGCGGGGTAGTCTACTGCCCCCGGTTGGTTTCCTTCCCCAGATGTGTATCACTTGAATTTTCTTCTCCGTCTTCTTCCCCGGACGTCGACCGGTCTTGACGGACACTGGGGATTCGCGGCTGGCCGGCCGCCAGCTTCATTAAGGGCCATGCCATCGCTCTTGCCGGCGTGAATGCATTTTTGCTGGCGGGGTGTTCATGCTGCTTCGCAGGGTCGCTCTGAACGTAGCAAGGCAACGGCATGGGCCGTCGAGGTCATCACTGAAGCTTGACGCGTTTGTCAGCCGTCGCTTCGCTCGATATTGCGAAGTCAAGTACGCCTCCAACGAATCCATTCCTGCCAGGGTCTGTCGTCCGGAGGCCGGTGTCTTCCGGTTTCCCGATTCCCAATGGTGTGTGTCTGATGGTCAGGTTGGAGCAGGTGTGGCGTGAGCGGATCGGTTGGCTGCAGTCGTCCGGGCTGACGGTCGCTGCAGGCAGCAGCAGCCGACCTGCAAGAGACGGACGATTCCGGCGACGGCGACACCGCAGATGACTCTTCCTCCTGTTGCTGTTTGAGTCGGAGGGCGAGGAACAATAACCGTTCACAACCGCGTTACGGAGCGGGGAGCAAGCCGACGAGGAGGCGAGCCCCTGCAGCCCCCGACGGGCTTGTCCCGTCGGAGCTGAAGGTTCCCAGCTACACCCCGCCGCCAACGCCCCCGCAGCCCCCGCAGCCCCCGACGGGCTCGCCCCGTCGGAGCCAAAGGTTCCCGGCTAAACTGCGCCGCCAACGGCCCTGCAGCCCCCGACGGACTCGCGTTGTCGCGGGGTAGCCAACGAACCTTGGCTTCAGACGGGGCGAGCCCGTCTGGGAGCCCGGCAGCCGTCGTGC
>CAZLOQ010000329.1:0-1943 GCA_964561125.1 uncultured Chitinophaga sp.
TGCGTGGTCGACAGCGTTGCGAAGTTCGCGAACATTGCCGTGCCAGGGACGGCGGGTGAGCGCTGCGAGGAAATCCGGGGAGATACCGGCGGGGCGAAGCGATTCTCCGGCGAGCGAGATCAGCCGTTCGACCAGGAGCGGCAGATCATCGAGCCGATCTCTCAGCGGTGGCAGCAGTACGGTGAACGCACTCAGCCGGTGATACAGATCCTCGCGAAAAGTTCCGGCGGCAATCATCTGCGGGAGATTTCGGTGTGTGGCTGCAAGAAATCGCGCTGTGGTGGTGCGTTCTTCGCGACTGCCCACCGGGCTGAAGCGCCGTGTTTCCAGCACTCTCAGGAGTTTCACCTGCACCGCTGGAGGAGTATCTGCAATTTCATCCAGAAACAGGGTTCCGCCGGCTGCGGCTTCAAAGAGTCCGATGCGGGCTTCCTGAGCGCCCGTGAACGCGCCGCGTACATGCCCGAAGAGTTCACTCTCGATGAGTGACGGATTGAGTGCTGCGGGGCAGACGGTCATCCACGGTCCGGCGGCAACACGGCTGTGGCGATGCAGAGCCCGAGCGACCAGTTCCTTGCCTGTGCCGGTTTCCCCCAGCAGCAGCACGGGGTAGGGAGTCGGGGCGATCAATGCGAGCTGACGGTAGACTGCCTGCATGGCCGGGCTGCGGCCGGTGAGTTCTGAGTCTGAGGTCTCGAGGGTCTTCAGCAGTTCCGGCGGCTCGCGCTGCAAAGCTCGCGCGACCACATCGGTGAACGTGTGCAGATCAAAGGGTTTCACGAGATAGTCGAAAGCTCCTTCTGCAAATGCGCGGGCGGCTGTGGGCAGATCTCCGAAGGCGGTCATCACGATGACTGCGACTTCGGGAAGGTCGCGGCGGTATTGGGCCAGAGCGGTGAGGCCGTCCGTGCCGGGGAGCCGCACATCCAGAGCGATCACGTCGGCTTCAAAGCCCGCAAAACGCTGACGAGCCTGCTCAATGGAACCGGCCGTCTGCACGGAATGACCGGCCTGTCGCAACGCTTCCGCAAGGCTCCAGCAGAGTGTCGGTTCGTCATCGATAATCAGCACCCGGCTCATGCAACACCGCCTGATTCCGTTGATCCGGGCAAACTGAGTTCCACGACAGTCCAGTCGTGTTCCCGATGCCACTGCAGTTGCCCGTGATGATCGCGGGCGACGGCCGTGACGATCGCCAGTCCCAGTCCGATGCCTTCAGGTTTTGTGGTCACGAATGCCTCATGCATTCGTTCGGCAACCTCCGGAGCAGGGCCCGGGCCGTTGTCTGAGATGCGTACCAGAACGCGATCCCCGGCATCAAGCAGCTCGACTCGCAGGCAACCGCCGGGACCAGCCGCCTCGATGGCATTCTGCAGAAGATTCACGCAGGCTGCCCGCAGACTGTCCCGCAGACCCGAGACGCACAGTCCTGCCTGCACGTTCAACTCCAGCTGCAGCCCGTGATGCTCAATCGCCGGTTCAACCAGCGACACGCAGTCCTGCAGCAGCGGTCCCAGCTCCAGCGGAGCGAAGATGCCGCCGGCACGGCGATCAAGGGACAGCAGTCCGCGAACTTCGGTTTCCAGCAGCCGCAGTTGTTTCTGCAGGATCTGCAGCGATCGATCTTCAGCAGACCGACAGCGAACCAGATGCAGCTGCAGCGCCAGTGTAATCCCCGCCAGACCATTGCGAAACTGATGTGCGAAGCCCTGCACGAGCTGGGCAGTGAGGTGTTCTCGTTCGGTTTGCAGGAGCTGCTGCCGGAGCATCTGCAGACGCTCACCAAGCGACTGCACGTCAGTTACGAGCGCCGCCAGTTCGTCCGCCTGAGCGGTTCCGATGGACGCCTGCGGGTCCGAGCCTGCTTCGCTGCGCGCGATCGCTGCCACCTGTTGCTGGATGTGTCTGAGCCGGGCGGACCAGCGCCCGGTGACGGAAAACAG
>CAZLOQ010000329.1:1953-4644 GCA_964561125.1 uncultured Chitinophaga sp.
AGCATGGCACCGCTGCCGATGGCCACGGGAGGCCACACCGCGTTCCACCATGCGTCATTGAGTGCCTGCTGAGAGAGCAGCACCAGCATGACAGCCTGGGGCTGCCAGCGGGGACGCACAAGTCGCACGCGGTAGACGCTTTGCCCGCTGCGAAGGATAAAAGCGTCACTCGCTCCACGTTCCACCGGCTGCGGATTCTGCAGGACACGGATGATTTCGGGAGAGACAACCGGGAGTGATGACAGAACAGTCCCGCTGCCGGGCTCCTGCACCACGATGTCCTGCCCGGTCAGCCCGCCAATCTGGCGGACAACACCGATTGTAGCTGGCCAGGTGGCGTCTTTCAGAACCTGCACAGCATCATCGTGACGCTGTTCCAGTGCCGTCCGGGCGCGTGTGGACTGGAGCCATGCAGACACACCGGAGATGCCGGCGATCACGGCGAAGAATCCGGCCACCAGGGGAAGCATGAGCTGCCGGCGAATGGAGATCCCTTCTGCCACGGCAGCCCCGGTTCAGCCTGCGGCCAGTTTTTCAAAGGCCTGCCGCTGTTCGATCAGGGCAGCTATTTTGTCGGCAGGATTACCCCGTGCTTCAAGGAGCACCCAGCCGTCGTAGCGAATACTGCGGAACAGACCGAAGAGTTGTGACCACGGGTAGTCTGTCCCGGTCAGTTCGCGGACGTGAGCGGTTTTGCCGAATCGACCGGAGACAAGATGGAAATTGTGTTCAAGCCCATCACCCTTGAGGTCTTCCGGGTTTGAGTTCCAGCAGACAGTTGCATTGGGATGATCAGCAACATCGAAAATTGCCTTCATCACGGGCAGTTCGCTGGTCCCTGGTCCATGCACTTCCACACGGATCTGCTGGCCGAATTCCTGACCGCAGGCCGCGATTTCGTTGAGAGCTTTGCCAATCTGTTCGATTGTTTTTTCGCGCGGGACGTCCCTGACAAAGCTGTTGGGTTTGACCTTCACACCGGAACCGCCGCAGTCGTGCATGAGCTGTATGTACTGTTTGGCCAGTTCGATGTTGGCTTTCAGACGTGCGGGGTCATTTTCGTGGAACTGCGCGTTGGATCCGTAGCCCACGAGTGTGACCGGACTGTCTGCGAAGCGTTTGCGAACTTCTGCGCGCTGAGCTTTGCTGAGCGAGGGTTCTACGCCGTGCTTGTGTTCTGTCCGCAGTTCGACACCCGCCAGACCGGATCGGGTGCAGGCGTCAATCACCTGAGACAGATCCATGTCCTGCCCCCAGAGGTAGGTGACCAGCCCAAACCGGAATTTGGCTTCGGCAGGCCGTGGTGCAACTGCGAACAGTCCCTGGGAAGTGGCGGGGACTGAGATCAGGCCGGCGGCGGCCGTTGTGAGAAAACGGCGACGGTCGTGGTGCAGCATGCGATAACCCTGGTTGAGAAGTGAGAGCGTTGCCGGCGACACTGTGCCGCCTAATTTTCCATGACTTCCTTTTCGCGTGAAGCAGCTTTCTCGTTGACGATGCCTTCGTATTTCTTTGTGAGTTCCTGGACTTCTTCCCGGGTCGCCTTGCTGTCGTCCTCGGACATCGTTTTTTCTTTTTCTGCGGAGTCGGCGTGCTTGTTGGCATCCCGACGCACGTTGCGAATGGCTACGCGGGCTTCTTCGGCCAGTTCGCGAATGCGGGATACCATCTGCTTGCGGCGCTCGGTGGAGAGCGGCGGGACGTTCAGCCGGATCACACGACCATCGTTGTTCGGCACCATGCCCAGTTCGCTGGCGATGATGCCGCGGGCAATGGCATCGAGTATTGAGCCGTCAAACGGACGAATCAGAATCTGCTGAGGTTCCGGACAGCTGATGTTGGCGATCTGGCGAAGCGGTGTGGGGGAACCGTAATAGTCCACACGCACGGAATCGACCAGACCCGGGTTGGCACGTCCCGTGCGGATGCCTTTGAGGGCATTGAGCAGCACGTTGACGGCTTTTTCCATGCGTTCTTCAGCGTCGAGCAGAATTTCGTCCTGATCCATTGGGGGACTTCCTGGTGAGGCAGTGGAGCTTGCAGGGTATTTCGTGTTTGTTCGTATGTTAACGGGCGGCAGCGGAATTCCCAGAGAAGCAGCAGGAGTTAACGGAAGCCGGGGGAAATTCGGGAAACTCTCGCCTCGACTGGTCAGACAGGAATCGAAGTTTGGCCGTGTTGGGAGTCCTGAAAAGCCGATGAGAAACTGAGCGAGGCTGCCGGGAGGGATGCCGTGGGCCAGCTACCGCGGCAAGGGACCATGAAATTCGCCGATTCAGGATGTCCTGAACCGATGCGATGAACATTTCCGGTTCACCACTCCATCACAATACTATAGACAAACCCGGGCTCCGGGTTCGGTACTTCCCACATCAGGCTGAGATCGTCGTGGGATTCGATGAGGCGTTTGGGACCGGTGTAGTCTTCGGGATCCCGGAGAAAATTCACATGCGTGGCGAGCCCGTCTGGGAGCTCGGGGTTCCCCAGCTAACCCACGCCGCCAACGCCACCGCAGCCCCCGATGGGCTTGTCCCCTCGGAGCTGAACATTCGCGGCTAAACCACCCCACCAACGCCACCGAAGCCCCCGACGGGCTTGCCCCGTCGGAGCTAAAGGTTCCCAGCTAAACCGCGCCGCCAACGCCACCGAAACCCCCGACGGGCTTGCCCCGTCGGAGCTGAAGGTTCCCAG
>CAZLOQ010000330.1:0-1797 GCA_964561125.1 uncultured Chitinophaga sp.
AATGGGCCTCTGTTTTCCGTGAACCCGGTGGCACTCAGCCGGAATATCGGCATCCTCACTGCCAATAAACGCTGCATCACGGAAGTTCACACCGAGCACCTTGGGACCGTGCTTCTGCTGGAGATCGGCGCCACCTGCGTGGGCTCCATCCGCCAGACGTTTGCACCAGGCCAACCCGCAGCGAAAGGTTCCGAGAAAGGATATTTTCGCTTTGGTGGTTCCTCCACCATCACCATCTTCGAACCTGGCCGCGTTCGATTCGACCCGGATCTTCTTGAACAATCCCTTCGGCATCGTGAACTCTACGCCCGACAGGGCGATCAAATGGCGATCGCCACCTGACGATTGTCTGAAATCCAGACAAAAACAGCCCGACACACTGCGGTGTCGGGCTGCAATCAGAATGGGCTCACCCCGGGACGCGTGACTTCAAATATGTCACTGCGGAAGACGGGCGGAAGAAACGTGCGGGAAGGTGCCGGTGCAGGCCCGCATGAATTCCACCAGATCCACCTTTTGCTGAGGCGTGAGGTTGAGCGGTGTCATCTTGGTGCTCAGCCAGGGATTGCGGTCGCCACCCTTATTGTAGTGCTCGACGACATCTTCCAGACTCTGCAGGCTGCCGTCGTGCATGTACGGGGCCGAAAAGACCACGTTGCGGATTGTCGGAGTCTTAAAGGCGCCTTTGTCCTTTTCCAGCTTCGTCTGCGTGTAGCGACCAAGGTCCGGCTCTTTGGCTGCCATGCCGATTCCCAGATTGTGGTACTGCTCATCGGCGAGGTTGGCGCCAACGTGACAGTTGCTGCAGCCGACTTCCTTGCTGAAGAACAAGGCCATCCCCCGCGTCGCACTCTCGGACATCGGGTTCGCTTCCACTGTCGTTTTCAGACTTTCATACATGGTTTTCTGAGCCTCGTCCTCCAGGAGGTCTGCAAGGTCTTCAGCGTCCATGGCGGAGTACTTGCTGAACGCTTCCTGGTAGTCGTAAGGGGACGGTCCGGTCACCAGCACCCGCTCGAATGCAGCAATCGCCTGGCCCACGTTGCCGATCGTCACGCCCTGGCCCGGAAAGATCTTATCAAACTGCAGCTTGTAACCGGGGATGGCAGCAATTGTCTTCACTGCGGCTTCGTGAGTGTTTCCCATTTCAATCGGGTTTTGAATCGGACCAATCGCCTGGTCCTCAAGAGACCCGGCACGGCCGTCCCAGAACTGCAGGTCGCTGAGGATGCGGTTGTAGCTTACTGGAGAATTGCGGCCGCCCTTCTGTCCTTTGATCCCCACGCCCGTATTGGTGTGGCGGGAGAAACCTTCCTGAGGATGGTGGCAGGATGCACAGCTGACCGTGTTGTCCTTCGACAGCCGCGTGTCGAAGTACAGCTGGCGTCCCAGTTCAACCTTGGCACGCGTGAGCGGATTCTTATCCAGACCCTTCATCTGGGACTGTCCCAGAGCCAGGCCCAGTGGCAACTGAACGTCCAGAGTTTCATGGTTGGCCGGGTTCGCCAGCCACTCCCGAACTTCCTCCACCGTTAATGCTCCCGTTCCCGGGATTCCCGACGTGAGCGAATCGTCTTCACCCAGAACCACCGTTTCACCCGCACCTGCAGCGGCCGACGCGAACATTGCGGCACACACAAGGCTGCATGCTGACAGCCCGAACCTTTTCATGCGTTCACTCCTGATTTCTGTTGAATCGTGTCGCAGACTTTGCAACAAGAGGCCTGTGAAATCGGCCACACTGCCAGCGTTATAGGCTGACCTCAGCAGTCTGCCAGCATTTCTGCCACTGAACAA
>CAZLOQ010000330.1:1897-4589 GCA_964561125.1 uncultured Chitinophaga sp.
ACTCGACGGACTATCCGACCGTGTTCCCGCTGGCAGGGGAGTATTCCTGGATGTGATCGAGGAACAAATCTGGAATCGGCATCGATTCCAGCTGGTGCCCGGGCCGCAGGCGACAGCAGACAGTCTTCATGCTGCCACGGGCCAGAACGGTGTCACCGCGCGAAAAGCTGACGTCGAACGTCAATGACTTCACGCCGATTCGCTGGACAGTGAGCTGTGCGGTGACGAAGTCGTCGTAGCGAGCCGGCGATTCGAACCGGCACGATGCGGACACTCGCGGCCACCCCACGACCGTGCCGTCTTCCAGCGTGTGCACAATCGACAACCCCAGCGACCGAAAAAAGTCGTGTTCCACCTGTTCCATCCAGATATAGAACCTGGAGAAGTGCACAATGCCGGCCATATCGGTCTCTACAAATTCCACGCGTCGTGTGTGTGTGAAACTGGATGGCATATCGCTGCGACTCTGATGCGGGAGGGAGTGATTTTCGGATTGTGCGGCAGATTCTTTCAGGCAGCCGCAGATTGGCAAGTCACCGAATGTGTTCAACCAGCAGAGATTACCCGGTGCAGGATTTCTGCGGGGCTCGTTCCGGTCTGATCTCAGAGAAACTGGATTCCCTGAGCAAGCGGGAGATCGTTGCCGTAGTTGATGGTGTTCGTTGCTCGCCGCATGTAGGTTTTCCAGCTGTCTGAACCGGATTCGCGGCCGCCGCCCGAATCTTTTTCACCGCCGAACGCGCCGCCGATTTCAGCACCGCTGGGGCCGATATTCACATTCGCAATTCCGCAGTCGCTTCCGGCCGGAGACAGAAAATGCTCTGCCTCCCGCAGGTCGTTGGTGAAGATGGCAGACGCGAGTCCCTGAGAAACGCAGTTCTGCCATTCCAGAGCCTGCTGCAGATCTGTGTATCTGAGCACAAACAGAATGGGAGCAAAGGTTTCCTGATACATCACATCAGCGTGCACCGGCATTTCCACGATGGCGGGGCGTACATAATGGCCACCCGCCGGCACACGTTCCCGGAGCGGGTCCCCGCCGAACACGGTTCCTCCCGCATGCCGGGCTTCGCAGAGAACAGTCTGCATCTTTTCGAGTGCAGCGGCATCGATCAACGGCCCCACCAGAACTCCGGGTTCCAGCGGATGTCCGATGGGGAGGGACGCGTAGGCAATCCTGAGGCGATTGATCAGATCGTCTGCGATACTGTCGTGGACGATGAGTCGCCGCAGGGACGTGCAACGCTGACCACAGGTTCCGACGGCTGCAAACACAATCGCGCGGACGGCCAGGTCAGGACTGGCCGAGGGTGTGACGATGCACGCATTGTTACCCCCCAACTCCAGCAACGAACGGCCGAGACGACCGGCGACTGTTCTGGCCACATCACGCCCCATGGATACACTGCCGGTGGCCGAAACCAAAGGCACCCGTCGATCCTCAGCCAGCACGTGTCCCGGATCCCGTCCTCCAATCACCAGCGTGCTTAAGCCTGGGGGAACAGACTTGAGCCCCTCTGCGGCGCGCATGAGCAGGCGCTGACAGGCCATGGCACACAGCGGAGTTTTCTCAGACGGTTTCCAGATGAGCGAATCACCGCAGACAATCGCTATCGCAGCATTCCAGGCCCAGACCGCTACCGGGAAATTGAAGGCAGAGATGACACCCACCGGCCCCAGCGGATGCCACTGTTCCATCATGCGGTGCTGCCGACGCTCCGTGGCAAGTGTCAGACCACACAGCTGACGGCTCAAACCCACCGCG
Organism: uncultured Chitinophaga sp.; assembly: GCA_964561125.1. Lineage (GTDB taxonomy): Bacteria > Planctomycetota > Planctomycetia > Planctomycetales > Planctomycetaceae > SXXK01. The sequence goes on from CAZLOQ010000330.1 coordinate 3,663, forward strand.
TAGTCACAAATGTCGATCATCTCCTGAACCTCCCCGAGCGCCTCGGGGAGGATCTTGCCGCATTCGAGCGACACCAGTTGGGCAAGGGGTTTCTGGTGTTCGCGGAGCACCAGCCCGAAACGCCGCACCAATTCTCCACGGGAAGGAGCTGGAGTGGTTCGCCATCGGTAAAATGCCTCGACCGCCGCTGCCACCGCGCGATCCACGTCCTCCGGCTCCGCCTCATGAACCTCGCCCAGCACCGAGCCGTCAATCGGTGACCGCACCACTCGCAAAGCGCCTCGACACAACACCGGCTGGCCGTCAATCCAAAGCCCCGCTGGCTGCTCCAGATCAAAGCCCTTCAGAAGGTCGGCAATCAGTGTCGAACGTGTCATGGTTTCATGCCCCGGTTTCAGGAATCAGTCCACTCGCCCCGATGAACTCTGCGCAGCCCCGGATTCTAGGCTGATTGTCGCCGGACTCCAGTCGGAACAACCGGAAACACACCCTCCCAAATCCCCTCTCCGTCACTCCATGCCGAGTATGCAGCATTCAGACCGCAAAAGTTGTGCAGCCTTTCGCGTTTCAGCGATGTTCGAAAATGCTGACGCCAGCCGCCGCATTCACCCTGACTGCGGTTCAGAGCTCACTTGATGCCAGCAACACCTACGACCGCTGACCTGATGTTCGACAGTTTCGGCGGAGCCGGGAGACGGTCAGCAGAGTTTCCGCACGGCCAGCCTCCGTTGGAAATCGGCGACGGAAGTTTTTGACCAGATCCAGCCAGGATTCGAGACTGCAGTCGAGCCGCGTGAGGATTGTGGCGAGCTGTTCAGGGATGCGGCCGGGTTTATCCAGCCGCAGCTGACGGCCGGTCCAGTCGACCAGCCGGAGGTATTGGTCGAGAGTCATGAACAGACAGCCGCGATTGGTGAGCCGCCGCGG
>CAZLOQ010000331.1:0-4575 GCA_964561125.1 uncultured Chitinophaga sp.
GCTGCAGGGGCAAATCCTGCTGTTACAGCAAATGCTCAAACTTCCAACCTCCACCTCGGACTCCGCCATGTCTGCCACACTGGTGAAAACCGCCCTGTGAGCGCCCAACTCGAGCACACTTTCCAGCTCGTGAGACGAGAATAAGCAAAACAGTCATGAGCGAGAGGAGACAAGTCCCCTTGATCTGCTTAAATCAGGTGTCTTAAACTTCAATCATGACGCAGCAACGGAGTTCTTTTGCGGATCAGTTCCTCCACTCAGCGTGCAACAGATGTTTGAGTGCTGTATACGTGGTCTGTCTGCTGACCACAGCGGCGTGGTCAGGCGGGTTTGGGTCAGCAGCAGCGGCTCAGGCCGCGCAAGAGGCATCTGCAGCAGTCGAGGGGACTGTATCGCCTGGAATCGCACAGCGATCTTCGAGTCCCTCTGGTGTGCCGTTCAGGTCCGGACTTCCCCCATTCCTTTTCAGTCGACTGGGGTTATGGTCAGACGGTTTCGGACAGGAGACGGAACCAGTCGCCGGGCATTTGCTGAGTGGTGGCAGCCGGGGGACGGTTCGGTCCGAATTCCCTGATGAGCGGCCCGGGGGGTCTGTTCGGCTGGCATCGTGGGATGAAGCACTGCAGTTTTTTGGTCCGGGCGGGGAGAGCAGTTTTCAGCAGTTGACAACTGGTCGGAATCGGAATCCGTCGGGGGCAGCTTTGGCTGGTTCTTCCGGGCCTGGCACACGGGCCATTTTGACGGCGGATTCCCGTCAGGAGAGTCGTGGGGCGACGGATCAGCAACCTGCGGCTCCTGCAGTGGTGCTGGATGAGCCTCCGGATGTCAGCGCAGTGACGGTCGAAGCGATCGCGGCACAAAAAGCGGCGGCGGAACAGGTTCCGGATTTGCCTGAAGACGTGCGGATGCGGCTGGCAAAGCACTTTCAGCGTGCCACGGAACAGGTTCAGCAGAAAACAGATGCGGATCGTCGCACGGCCGATTTCAAAGCGGAACGGGAAGCGGGTTCGGCACAATTGACTGCAGTGAGGGAACAGCTTGCTGAGGCGCCTTCGCTTGCGGAGCCGGTTTTTGAGGAAGGAGTGCCTGTTGCAGAACTGGAGAAGCAACGACAGGCGGATGATGAACTGGCGGCCGAGGCCCGGCGCAAACTGGAAGTCTGGGAAACAAAGGCGAGTCTGCGAGTGGAACGCAAACCGCAGATGCCTGCGCTGATCGAGATGTCTCGCCAGCAGCTGGAAGAGGCGAAAGCGGCACTCGCGGCGGCTCCACCGGAAGGTGAACTGCCTTTGCTGACCCAGGCGCGACGACTTGAGCAGCAGACACTTGTGGAATTGCTTCAGAGTCAATTGGAGCTGCTGCGGGCAGAGCAGGCCAATTACGAAGCGCTGAGTGAATTGTTTCCGCTGCAGCGTGACCTGCTGATTCGTACGCGTAATCATGCGGAGAAGCGGCTGCAGAGCTGGCTGGCAGTGCTTGCGGAAGCTCGACGCAAAGAGAGTGCCCGGCAAACGGAAGAAGCCCGGGAGAAACTGCGGAACGCCCACCCGACGCTGCGCACACTGGCCGAAGCCAACTCCGTACTGACGTTGAAACGCAAGGAAGTTCAGGAGTTCCTTGAGTCGAAAACCGTGGCCCTGCAGCAGACATCGTCGCAGCTGAAATCTGTGGAAGAGCGGTTTCGCCGAGTGCAGGCAAAAGAGGTGCGGGCCGGGCTGACGACTGCCATCGGGCTGCTGCTGAGAAGCGAGAAGAATCAGATTCCCGATGCGGCTCAATACCGACGCCGCTATGGAAATGTGGTCGCCGACATTGTCCGTCTCCAGGCTGAACAGATGCAGCTTGAAGACCAGCGCACGATGCTTGGTGACATTGCCTCTCAGGTGGATCTGACGCTGGCCGGAATTCAGCCGACTGCTGATCAGGAACCGGAACTGCGTCAAATGACTCAGGAACTGCTCCAGGATCAGCGGCAGTATCTGGATAATCTGCTCGCAGACTACGACGCCTGTCTGCAGACGCTGGGGGAACTTGATATTTCCGTACGCAGTCTGGAATCCACGGCAGACAGCTTTCGTGATTATGTGGACGAACGTGTCCTCTGGATCCGGAGTTCCCAGCCACTGACCGCTGCTGTTTTCAGCCAGACATGGCATGTGATTCATCAGTTCTGGGGGGCCGATGACTGGCCGAGGCTGTTTCTTTTTCTGGTTGAGGATCTGAGTACGGAATGGCCCCAGTATCTGCTCGGACTGCTGCTCGTTTTTCTGATTGCCGGGTCGCAGAGCCGAATGCGTGGTCTGGCCACATCATTGATTGCTGATCGCCAGAGAACAGGGGCCTCTCTGATACCCACCATGCTGATCACACTTGCCCTGACGATGCTCACCGCCTGTGCATGGCCGTTGATCCCGGGTTTCGCTGCATGGAGACTGTCATACTCAAACGCTCCTCTTGCCACAGCCCTGCAGCGAGGACTCACCAACTGGTGCGTCACTCTGCTTGTGCTCGACTTCTTCCGGCGTCTTTGCCGCCGCAACGGTGTTGCGGAGGCCTGCCTTGAATGGCCAGCGGACGTCTGCCGAAGCCTCTATCGTGCCCTGCAAACCTACATTCTGCTGGGAATCCCGCTTGGATTCTGCGTTGTTGTCGCCGATGCGATTGGTGATGGAGTCAGCACGGATTCACTTGGACGCCTCGGTTTTCTTCTTCGCTGTCTGCTGCTGGTGGTGCTCCTGCGTTCACTGCTTAATCCGAATGGCAATGCCCTGAGGGATCTGCTGCGTGCCAACCCGGAGTCATGGATCTACCGTCTTCGCCGGGTTTGGTATGCCGCGGCGGTCGGAACCCCAATCCTCCTCGCCATCCTTGCGTCTGTCGGTTATCTGTACACGGCTCAGGAACTGATGCTGCGCCTCCAGCTGACGCTCGTCATGGCTGCAGCGTTCACTGTCGCGTGGACGATGCTGATGAAGTGGCTGCTGGAGGCACGTCGCAACCTCGCGATTCGACAGGCGCGTGCCAGACGAGCGGCTGCTGCAGCCGCGCAGAAAGATGCCGACATCCACGGAACACCCACAAGCCCTGTTCCGCCCGTCGAGATGCCGCATGTCGATATCTCGCTGCTGAACCAGCAGATGCTGGCGCTGCTCCGCACCTCATTCGCAGTTCTGTTTCTGCTCGGTGCATGGATCATCCGGAGCCAGGTTCTGCCGGCTCTGCAGGTTGTGAGCCGCGTCGAGCTTTGGCCGATCGTGGTGACCGCTCTTGAGCGGCTTCCGGGGGCTGATGCCGAATCCTTCCACGAGGTAACGCGTGTTGAACAGGTCACGCTTGGCGATCTGCTGACTGCAGCGCTGGTTGTCTCGATGGCAGTGCTGGCCAGTCGCAATATGCCCGCCCTGCTGGAGCTTTCCATTCTGCAGAGGCTTCCGATTGAACAGGGTGTCAGGCATGCAGTGATCACACTTTGCCGATATTTCGTCCTGCTTGGCTGCGGACTTTCGGCCTGTGCACTTGTTGGCATTGGCTGGGAGCATGTGCAGTGGATGGCCGCTGCTCTGACGGTGGGACTGGGCTTTGGTCTCCAGGAAATCTTCGCAAATTTTGTGTCCGGTCTGATCATCCTTTTTGAACGCCCCGTCAGGATCGGAGATATCGTGACCATCGACGGGGTCAGCGGAACCGTTTCCCGCATCCGAATCCGTGCCACAACGATAACCGACTGGGATCGCAGGGAGCTGATCGTTCCCAACAAGGAATTTGTCACCGGAAAACTGCTGAACTGGACACTGACTGACCGCGTGAACCGCGTTGTGATCAACGTGGGTGTCGCCTACCAAACACGCACGGAAACGGCACTCGCTCTGCTTCAGCAGGTCGCGGACACGCACCCGTTGATTATGAGAGAGCCCGCACCAATGGTCAGCTTTGAAGGATTTGGCGACAGCAGTCTCAATCTTGTGCTGCGTTGTTACCTTCCCAATCTGGATCACCGGCTGAAGGTGGTGACGGAGCTGCACGCCGCGATTCATGAACGATTCACGGCCGAAGGAATCGACATTGCCTTTCCCCAGCGCGATCTGCATATTCGATCGCTCCCTGCGGGTCTGGTACCTGGTGGCCATCGCCCGGCTTCCATTGCGGGAACCGGTCCTGAAGCAGGCTGATTCCGGAGACAACGAACGTGGTGTTCCAATCGAACCTTTCCTCTGTGCTCCTCTGTGCCTCCGTGTTTCAAAACCCATCACTCCTCGATACACAGACGCGCTTGGTAAACACAGAGGCACAGAGATCACAGAGTTGTGAGGTGAAGTCGCGTCCGCGCGTGGCGATAGACATTCGCCGAAGAGCCTGCTGGCCCTGTGCAGCCGCCCTCACCCAGCCTGACGCAACCGGCTGCCCGCGCTCCGGCGTCGCAGTCAGCGTCACCGGCTACCCCGGAAACTTTTGCTCAACTCGCCGCACGCTGGCTCCCGAAACGACTGATTCTTCACCCGGATCCAAACGAACGCTTCAATGCCAAACACCCGAAGTCAGAGCCGGATGCGGTCACTCTGCACGTCCGGATCCGCG
>CAZLOQ010000332.1:0-4537 GCA_964561125.1 uncultured Chitinophaga sp.
CGAAAAAAGGACAAGTCTGGCAGAGGCACGAAAATGCTGACTGCACAGCGCCAGGGTCGAAGTTCCGTTGGTCCGTCCCGGATGGTACAGCACTTCGAAAACATGGATTTGTTCTGGTATCGAACAACCTTTTTGTCACCTCTGCGATTGATCCGTGTGATCCGTGCTATCTGTGGTCAAAATGCGAGCATGTTTTTAACCACGAACCTCGAGCAACTGACCCAACATGGCGCTCTCCAGCTAAGCCCACAGTGCTGCCTGTTCACCCAGGCAGCGTTCCCGCAGCGCAACTCACTTCCCGCAGCGCCTCCAGCACCTGCTTCACCTGCAGCGTTTTGCGGTAGGAAATCACCAGCCTGCCGTGCGCGGCCAACGCAAGGCGATCCGCATTCTGCTCGCAAACGGCCAGCAATATCGGGACGTCGCGAAAGACGTCCAGAGTCGTCACTCGCTGTTCCAGATACTCCGGCGTCCAGAAGCCGACGATTTCCAGCAGCACTCTGCGGCCGGAAAGATGTTCCAGTACAAAGTCCGGGATGAAAGTCTTCTGGCCTGCGTGCAGAATTTCCGCTTCCCGCTTCAGCCTCCAGCCCTCCCGCGGCTCCTCACCCCAGCTCGCAGCAAAATCCGCCTCCACTGCCGAATCAAATGCATCGTCCGGTGGCAGATGACTTCGCAGGCCGTCTTCAGAACTCACTCGCAGCCGCAGATTTCTTAACCCCCGCGTCTCCATCAACGCCTCCAGCGTCCAGTCTGAACAGCAGATCAGAGCAGGCAGGAATCGTGCAAAATTCACTCCGTACCGCCGAGTCTCACGCAGCACGGAGGCCGGGCCCGTCAATTCAATCTGCCAGATACCGGCAGCCGGCATCGTGATCGTATGCATCAGCCGGGCCAGTCGCGCAGCCCGCAGGATCCGCTTGAAATCCGTCCCCGCCCGAATCGTCATCGAGATCGCCGAAAACAACGCCGCCTGAATCTGCGCCACGTTGTACCTGGAAAGCAGCTCCCGAGGACCTGGATAACCGGGAAATGATTCCAGCCGATGAAACTCAATCACATCTGCAAACAAACTGTCACTGATCTCCTGCCAGTCACGCTGCAGGCGCTGAGAAATCCGTCGCCGCACGTCTTCAGCGGAATTCTCGAACAGTGAATCCACTCGCTCGACCAGAGGATGAAACCGGGCTGCCTCGCTGAAGACTTCGCGCCGCAGCGCCGCAGCACTCCGCCGTTCAGCCGACGCGTACACAGCCTGATCATCGAGCAGTTTGCAGAACGCTTCCATCCGCCGCAGAGGGCAGGCAGGATCTTCTTCCAGCACCTGTCTGACGTCCCCGTGCAGCTCCCGCCGACGCCGTCCCGTACCCTGCTGGTACACCAGCAGCATCCGCTCCGCCAGCGACTCGTAAATCGCATGCGTCCGGCGACTCAGACGGTCCGGCAGCACAAGCCCCTGCTGGTAGTCCGTCGTGCTGAGCGACTGCTGTTTCGTCAGCATGCCGAACGGCCCCGTTTCCGACGAACGCCCTGAAAGGTTTCGTGACGACGTCGCTGCCGGGAACGGTCTTCGTCCTTCGTACCGGCACAGACCACCTCATACAGAATCGCCCGCTCGTCGCCACTTTTTCGCAGAATGCGTCCCAGCCTCTGCCGGGCCTGCCGCGATGAACTCAACCCCCCGATTACGATCGCCACCTTCGCTGCCGGAACATCAATCCCCTCGTCCAGAACCTGATTGGCCACAAGGGCCGGGTACTTTCCGGAGGCGAATCCTTCAAGCAGCTCCAGACGCTCCCGCTTGCCGCAGTGGCTGAGCAGGCAGGGGATGAGGAATCGCAGCGAAACGTCCCGCGCCATGGCGTTGGAACCGGCAAAGACAAGGCAGCGTTCGCCGGCATGCAGTCGGAAGAGGTCTTCCAGCGTCCGCAGCTTTTCTGCCGCACGGTCCTCGATCGATTTCTTCCCGTGCCAGGCCCTCAGCGCCCTTCGTGCGTCGCCCGACACCGCGCTCGCCGTACACAACTGCTCCCATGTGAATCCAGGATTCTCCTGCCGCGCCCGATAAACATACGACTGCACCTCCTCCGACAGCAGGTCGTAGCGTCGCTGCTCCGCCGCACTCAAATGCACAGGAATCCGCACGACTTCATAGTCCGCCAGCGTGCTTCCCCGCACGGCTGTCAGCGACAGTTCATAAATCGTCGGTCCAATCAACTCCCGCAGGTCTTCATGACGGCCGTCTGATCGCTCCGGCGTCGCGGTCAATCCCAGCCGCGCCCGCGCAGCACTCATCCGCGCTGCGTCCCGACGCATCGGACCCGGCAGATGATGACATTCGTCGAAAATAATCAGCCCGAACTGATCACCCAGCGTCGGCATATGAATGCAGGCACTGTCGTAAGTCGTCACCGAAACCGGCTGCACTCGAAACACACTGTCGCCGATGATCCCGGCGTCGTAATTCAGGCTCCGCAGAATCCGCTGATGCCACTGATACATCAGATCCCGCACAGGAGCCACCACCAGCGTCGAGACACGCGTGAGCTGCATGATGCGCAGCGCCACCTCGGTTTTGCCAGTGCCCGTGGGCATCACAATGCAGCCCCGACCGCCCGATGTCTGCCACGCCTCCACTGCCGCCGTCTGCTCCGCGCGCAGTTCACACACCGAATCTGACTTCCACAGCACTTCCCGCGGAACCGACAGCTGATTCTGAAAGCGAATACGCCGTCGCTCCAGCTGTTCAATAATCACACTGCTGTGCAAAGCGTCACAGCGACAGGCACCGGCCCGGGGGTCGAACACCCAGCCCACCGTCGGCATCCAGAGATTCAAACGGTCCGCCGGAATGCCGCTTAACAGCAGCGTCCCCGCAGAAAATGACAAACTGGCGCCCCCGGTATGCATCGCTGAATCACCCCGCCAAATCCAACCGCCGTGCCGAACGCCATCAGCCATCCAACCCAGAACTCTCCCCGCAAAAAACGTCTGAGTCAACCGTTTTCTTTTCGCAAATAACCCATCCCCCCTGGACTGCTGCCCACAGACCAATTTAGCCGCGCCGCCAGACTGCATGTTCTCACGCCAACCGGTCGATAATGCTTCAGGCAGCAGGCAGATCAGCCCAATCATGAAACTTCATTCAACACCCGAAATGCCGGATCAGCACCCCCAATTGCACCCTGAATTGCACCACCCCGAAATCCGTGAGCCGGATTACTGGACCGACGCGCGCAGCCCCCTTGCCAGCCTCTGCTTTCTCCTGCCCTGGCTTGCCGTGTACGAAGCCGGCATTTACCTCGCGTCCCGCGAAAGCGCTGCCACGATCCGCAATGGAGCGGATTACTGGATGCGCACACTTCTTGCCCACGCCGGCGCCGGCCATCTGGTGCTGCCGGTACTCGTCATCGCTGCCCTCCTCGCATGGCACTTCGCCGGTAAACATCCCTGGCGACTCAAGGCCGAAACACAACTCGGAATGCTCGCAGAAAGCCTCCTCCTCGCCATCGGACTCATCGCTCTCGGACGCCTCCATCAACTCATCTTCGACCTGCACCTCGCACACCCGCAACAGACGCCCCTCGCAATCATGACACCAGCGGCCGTCAAAGCTGTGACCTATGTCGGTGCGGGTGTGTATGAAGAAGTGCTGTTCCGCTTATGCCTCATTCCCGCAGCCTGCCTCGTGTTTCGCCTGTTTGAATTCCCCGGGCGACTCGCAGCAGTCATGGCTACCCTGACCACCAGCTTCCTCTTTGCCATTGCCCATCATATCGGACCGGCTGCGGATGCGTTCAATCTGTACAGTTTCTCCTTTCGCGCGGCTGCCGGAATCTTCTTTGCCGCCGTATTCCTCCTGCGAGGCTTCGGTATCACCGTCGGCTCTCACGCCGCCTATGACCTGCTTGTCGGTGTGCTCCTCGCACCCCCAGGCTCACTCCCGCACGAAAACTCGTAAGGCCCCGCACATATGAGCATCTCTGTGCCTCCCGGGCGGCCTGAGGGAATTCGTCGCATCGACAGCTTCCGCTTCGCGTGCCGCGGACTGAAGGTGCTCCTCAAAACGCAACCCAATGCCCGCATTCATGCCGTCATCACCTGCCTCGTAGTGGCCGCCGGCTGCTGGTTCCGCATCTCCCGCACCGACTGGATCTGCGTCACGCTTGCCAGCGGCGGCGTCTGGTCCACAGAGGCACTCAACACCGCCATCGAATTTCTTACAGACCGCGTGTCCCCCGAGTGGTCCCGGGAAGCGGCCCGGATCAAAGACCTCGCCGCCGCCGCCGTCCTCCTCGCCGCCATCACCGCCGCCCTCACCGGCTGCCTCGTATTCGCTCCCCCACTGCTGCGTCTGCTCCAGGCCAACTGACCCGGCATTTCGTGCCACGCTGATGGAGTTGACCCTCCAGATTCCTCGCCCCCAGTCGGCCGGCCCGACTGGACCGCACGGTTCACGGGCTGGCCCGCGACACCGCGAACCCCGGGCTCCCAGACGGGCTCGTCCCGTCTGAAGCCAAGGTTCGCAGGCTAGCCA